>CAZMRZ010000093.1:0-8773 GCA_964568835.1 uncultured Woeseiaceae bacterium
AATTAAGGTCACTGTCACCTTATATCGGTTTAGTCGTTCGCACGAAGAAATTCGCCGCGCTTGATAAACGCGGCCGCCTGATCTGCAACATCGGCTGAGACCAGCATGCCTTTGTGGCTGACGGGCAAAATCATATGATCTTTCGCATGATCCAGCCGAGTTTCTGAAACGCCGATCGTGCCGTCGTTATCTTCGTCGAATTTGGCCACAAGGCGGCCAAACCCTAACGGTACATTTCCAGCAATAACACCGATATCACGATGATCGGCAACGACCTCCGCCCAGTCATTGGCGGTTTGGTGAATCATCGCATCCGGTACCGACTTGCCCAGAATCTCTTCCGCCCATTCCAGTTCGCTCAGGAAGTCGGCGGCACGCGATCCGGTCAGAGGTGAGCCGAGACAGACAACCCTGCCTGGCAGGAAGCCCGGATTGTTGGCGTGCATGCGTAGTGCCAGAACGCCGCCGAGGCTGTGCCCAACAAGGTGCGCAACGTCAACACCCAGTTCACCGATGAACGCCGCCAGCGACGCGGCATTCTGATCGAGCGTGCCACGGACAGACGGGTAATTAAAAAGAGACACGCGCATGCCGTACTCGCGTTCAAGCCGCCGTTTGATCAAATACATACCGGCGCCATGGGAGAAATACCCGTGGACGCAGATGACGGCTTCGGAAGACATCGATGCCGCGCGCGAAGCGCGCTCCTACTGTTCCGACCGAGGCGCCCGCAAACGGATGCCTGTTTCCTTGAGCTGCGCGGCCGATACTTCGCCCGGCGCATTCGTCAACGGACAACTCGCTGTCTGCGTTTTCGGAAACGCGATCACGTCTCGAATACTGTCCGCACCGGCCATCAACATCACGACTCGATCGAGACCGAACGCGACGCCGCCGTGTGGCGGACAACCGTATTGAAGCGCTTCGAGGAGGAAGCCAAACTTTTCGTCGGCTTCTTCCTTGCTGATACCCAACAGATCGAACACAGCCGCCTGCATTTTCTGGTCATGGATTCGAATCGAACCACCACCGATCTCAGAACCGTTCAAAACCATGTCGTAGGCACGAGACAACGCATTCTTCGCATCAGCTTTCAACGCTTCTGCATCATCGATTGACGGTGCTGTGAATGGATGGTGCAGCGCTGTGAAGCGCTTCGCATCCGCATCCCATTCGAACATCGGGAAGTCGACAACCCACAACGGCGCCCAGCCCTCGGCGACAAGACCGCGATCCTCAGCAACTTTGATGCGCAGCGCACCGAGCGCGTCGTTGACGACTCTCGCTTTGTCAGCACCGAAGAAAATCAGGTCGCCTGACTTGGCGCCTGTTCGCTCCATGATGCCGGTCACAGCCTCGTCCGGCAGGAACTTCAAAATTGGCGACTGCAGTCCGTCCCGACCTGCGTCGACATCATTAACTTTTATGTACGCGAGGCCTCTCGCTCCATAACGACCCACGTAGGCGGTGTAACCATCAATGATCTTGCGACTCATTTCTGCACCACCGGGTACGCACAGCGCCGCGACCCGACCTTCAGGATCAGCTGCGGGACCTGCGAACACTTTGAATTCAACGGAGCTCATGAGATCAGACACATCGATGAGCTCGAGGTCGATACGCAGGTCAGGTTTGTCTGACCCATAGCGTTGCATCGCCTCGGCATAAGTCATGCGCGGAAACGGTGTAGGCAAATCAACATCCATCGTCTCTTTGAAGAGATGGCGCATCATGTCTTCCATGGTTCCGGTAACGTCCGCTTCGTCAACAAAACTCATCTCAATATCAAGCTGAGTAAATTCCGGCTGGCGATCAGCGCGCAAGTCCTCATCGCGGAAGCAACGCACGATTTGGTAATAACGATCCAGACCCGACATCATCAGAAGCTGTTTGAATATCTGCGGCGACTGCGGCAACGCAAAAAACTTGCCCGGGTTCGTGCGACTGGGAACAATGTAGTCGCGAGCACCCTCGGGCGTCGCACGCGTCAACATCGGCGTCTCGACGTCGATGAATCCGTTCGCATCCAGATAATTTCGCATCGCGACGGTCACTTTGTGCCGCAACATCAGATTTCCAAGCATTTTCTCGCGACGCAGGTCGATGTAACGGTACTTGAGACGAATATCTTCGTTCGCCTGCTCGTCATGATGAAACGGCGGTGTCTCGGATTTGTTGAGAATCTCGAGTTCGTGCGCCAGCACTTCGATCTTGCCGGTTCGCATATTCGGGTTGACGGTGCCATCCGGGCGGGGTCGAACGAGACCTTTCACCTTGAGCACATACTCGGAACGAATTCGCTCAGCTTGCGCAAAAATTTCGGCTCGATCGGGGTCAAAAACGATCTGTAACAGACCCTCTCGGTCCCGAAGATCGATAAAGATGACGCCTCCGTGATCGCGGCGGCGGTGAACCCAGCCACAGACCTCAATTTCGGTGCCGTTCAGAGACTCGTTGATCTCTCCGCAATAATGGCTTCGCATCGCTAAAACCTAAGGTAAACCCATGAAAAAAGAGGCGGAATGGTACGGGGAGCCGCCGTTTGAAGCAAGCTAATCCGCCGACTCTTCAGGCAGCTCAAAGGGCAATTCAGCGTTCTGATCCCTGCTCCACGCCGGCACAACGACGCCCAGAGATATGATCATCTTGAGTGCCTCATCGATATCCATATCGAGCTCCGTGATGTCCTTCCTCGGCACAATGATAATGAGGCCCGATGTGGGGTTCGGCGTCGTTGGCACGAAACAGCAAACGACATCCTCGCCGGCACGTTCCTCGATTTCACCCAGGTCGTTGGCGGTCTGAAACGCGAGGCTATAGAGACCTTTTCTTGGGTACTCGATCAGCAGCACTTTCTTAAACGATTGGCTGGAATCGGAAAAAACGATCTCGGCGAAGTTCTTGGCGGCCGAGTAGATTGCTCGCACTATCGGAATGCGATCGAGCAAAGACTCCCAACCACCGACAAAAGCGCGCCCGACGAAGTTCGCAACAAGTATGCCGGTCAGGAATACGACGATGACGATGAGAATGACGCCGAAACCCGGTACGTGAACCGGCTCTGCCGTCTGGAACCAGTCTTGCAGCAAATTCCCGGGCTGGAAGTTGCGTGGAATCAACTCGATGGATTTGTCCATCTGTTTGACGGCAAAATTGATGAGCAGCAACGTAGCGCCCAAAGGGATCCAGACCAGAAGCCCTGCGATCAGATATCGTCGAATCGACTTCAAGCCGATTTCGCCTTGGTGTCGGAGGACTTCTTGGTGTCGGAAGACTTTTTGGTGTCGCTCTTCTTCGTGTCTTTGTCCGTTTTCTTCGTGTCGGTCGTTGTTTTCTTCTCCGACTCACCCGCGATATTCCGCTTATCACCGGTCTTGAAGTCTGTCTCGTACCAACCCTGCCCCTTCAGCCGAAACTTCGGCGCGGACAGGAGCTTACGAAGTGATGGCTCGCCGCACTCGGGGCAATCCACCAACTTCGGGTCACTCATTTTTTGCAACGCATCGAACGCATGTTCGCAGCTCTTGCAGGCGTATTCGTAAATCGGCATTTCTCTGCTTACTCTATCTAAAAAGTTGGTTTCTCAGCGGGCTGGAATTATAGCGTAGTTATTTGGAGGCAGCGCAGGTGGAGGGCGTCCAACCCTCAAGCAGCATTCAAGAATTCAAGGTGGTCATCTGATACCCCAACCTCAATCGTGTCACCGGGTTTGAAGTTACCTTGCAGTATCTCCTGTGCCAGCGGGTTCTCGACTTGCTGCTGAATAGCCCTTTTCAACGGCCGCGCACCGTATACCGGGTCAAACCCGGCATCAGCCAGCTTGTCACGCGCCGCGTCAGACAGGTGTATCTCAATATCGCGCTCCGCGAGGCGCTCGTGGAGATAGCCGAGTTGGATATCGACAATCTTGCGAATGTGATCGCGGCCAAGCGGGTGGAAGACCACGAGATCATCAATCCGATTTACGAATTCGGGCCGGAAGTGGGTGCCAACAACATCCATGACCGCATTTTTCATCGCGGCATAGTTTTCTTCGCCCGCCATCTCCTGGATCAGCTGCGATCCAAGATTCGATGTCATGACAATCACCGTGTTTCGAAAATCCACAGTGCGGCCCTGACCGTCCGTTAATCGACCATCGTCCAGTACTTGCAACAGAACATTGAAGACGTCCGGGTGCGCCTTCTCGACCTCATCGAGAAGAATGACCGAGTACGGCCGACGACGAACGGCTTCCGTCAGGTATCCGCCCTCTTCGTAGCCAACATAGCCCGGTGGCGCACCAATGAGCCTCGCCACGGAATGCTTTTCCATGAACTCGGACATATCCAGGCGCACCATCGCCTCGTCGGTATCGAACAGAAAATCAGCCAGTGCTTTCGTCAGTTCCGTCTTACCCACACCGGTCGGTCCCAGGAAAAGGAATGATCCAATAGGTCGCTTGGGATCGGATAATCCCGCACGCGAACGACGAATAGCGTTGGCTACAACGGTAACTGCTTCGCTCTGACCCACGACACGCTGCTGTACTACCGATTCCATCTGCAGCAATTTCTCCTTGTCGCCCTCGAGCATCTTGCTGACAGGAATTCCGGTCCACATTGAAACAATCTCGGCGACCTCTTCTTCCGTAACGTTGTTGCGCAACAGAGTGTTTTCTTTGTGCTCAGCTTGCATGTCCTCCTCGAGCTGTTTTTCCAGCTCGGGAATTCGCCCGTATTGCAGTTCCGACATCCGTGCAAGGTCGTTTGCCCGGTGAGCCGTCTCTAGTTCGAGACGCGCGCGTTCGAGCTCTTCCTTAATATGCGTTGCGCCCTGCATCGCCGCTTTTTCGGCTTTCCAGACCTCGTCAAGATCGGCGAACTCGCGCTCCAGATCTTCCAGCTGCAACTCGATATCCGCCAGCCTTTTCACCGACGCATCGTCAGACTCTTTCTTTAGCGCCTCGCGCTCGATCTTGAGCTGAATGATGCGACGTTCCAGCTTATCCATCGCTTCGGGTTTCGAGTCGATTTCAATTCGGATTTTCGACGCGGCCTCGTCGATGAGGTCGATCGCCTTGTCCGGTAGCTGCCGGTCGCTGATATAGCGGTGCGACAAGGTCGCCGCCGCGACTATGGCCGGGTCCGTTATTTCGACGCCATGATGTACTTCGTAGCGCTCTTTCAAGCCGCGCAAAATTGCGATCGTGTCTTCCACGGTCGGCTCTACGATTAAAACCTTCTGGAAGCGACGCTCAAGTGCCGCATCTTTCTCAACGTACTGACGATACTCGTCCAGCGTGGTCGCGCCGACGCAGTGCAGTTCACCGCGTGCGAGTGCGGGCTTGAGCATGTTGCCCGCATCCATTGAACCCTCGGCCTTACCGGCGCCAACCATCGTGTGCAGCTCATCGATGAAGAGAATGATCTGGCCTTCCTGTTTTGCCAGGTCATTAAGAACAGCTTTCAATCGTTCTTCGAACTCGCCACGGAACTTCGCACCGGCGATCAGCGAACCCATATCCAGTGACAGTATCCGTTTGCCACGCAGCCCTTCAGGCACTTCGTTATTGACGATACGCTGCGCGAGACCTTCCAGAATCGCCGTCTTGCCGACGCCGGGTTCTCCGATCAGGACGGGATTGTTTTTAGTTCGGCGCTGCAAAATTTGAATCGTGCGACGGATTTCGTCATCGCGACCGATGATCGGATCGAGCTTGCCCTGCTCCGCCTGTTCGGTCAGGTCGATTGTGTATTTATCGAGTGCTTGTCGAGTATCTTCGGCGTTGGGGTCGTTGACCTGTTGACCGCCGCGAAGATCATCGATCGCTTTCTCGACCGCGCCTTTGACAGCTCCCGCCTGTTCGAGAACGTTTTTCAACGGCGACTTGCCATCCAATGCAGCGAGAACGAATAGCTCGCTTGATATGTACTGATCTTCGCGTTGCTGCGCGAGTTTGTCCGTCACATTGAATAGCTTGGAAAGTTCAGTGCCGATATGCACGTCGCCGCCCGCACCTTCCACTTTTGGAAAGCGATCGATAGCGACGCCCAGTTGTGAGCGCAACAGGTTCACATTAATGCCCGATTTGGTCAGCAGTCCCCGCACACTGCCGCCTTGCTGATCGAGCAACGCAACCATGACGTGGGCGGGTTCGATAAATTGATGGTCCTGACCAACAGCCAGCGACTGCGCGTCAGCCAGCGCTAATTGAAATTTGCTTGTGAGTTTGTCCAAACGCATTTGAATCACCTGCGCCGATATTCGGCGAATCCATTAACTGCAGCATAAATTGCGTCGGGGATGCCGTTTTCAAGGGGTTCGCAGGCCGACAAAACTAATGAGGCGACCGCAATCCGAATTTCGCCGATAGGAATAAAAACGTTTATCGTCGAGGAAGGTACAAAAGCCCCCACCGTAGATCCGGGAAACGCCGACTGAAGTCAGTCTCTGCCTTGCCAGGCCATACAGATCGGCCTGCCATCGCCCTCGGACGTTGGCCGCGAAACAGGCGTCGGCATTGGCGTCATGGGCGACAAATTCTGCCCTGACTTCGTCTCCAACCTCGAATGATGGCTGAGAGATGGCCGGACCGAGCCAGACCAACAGATTCGCGGGGTCATGATCGAGCATGGCCACCGTATTCTCGATGACGCCGGCCGCCAGCCCTCGCCAACCGGCATGAGCCGCGCCGAAAACCCCGCCGTCTCTTGAACACACCAGCACTGGCAGACAGTCGGCTGTGCGAACCGCACACCAAAAAGGGTCGGAGCCCTTTACGGAGCCATCCGCCTCGGGCGCCTCATCGTAGCCGCCGGCAGTGACGACCTTCGATCCATGCACCTGGTTAAGCCAGCACGGCTTGCCGGACAGTGGCAAGGCGGACGCATCCCCCGTACGCAAGGTAGTCCCAGCCACAATGGTCTTCGGCGCCGGCCAGTCAGCCGCAATCCAGTCACCCATCCTTCGCATCTCGCCGCAGGGTATCGACAAGCGTCTGGAAGTCTGGTGGTGGATCAACCTCAATATCGATCATTTCGCCGGTCGAAGGATGTTCAAATGCCAGTCGAGTCGCATGGAGCGCCTGCCGCTTGAAATGGCGCAGCAGCTGAATGAGTTCGTCGGACGCGCCCTTGGGAAGAGCCAGTCGTCCGCCATAGACCTGATCGCCAACCAGCGCATTCCGACGATGGGCAAAATGTACCCGGATCTGGTGTGTGCGCCCCGTTTCCAGCCTGACGTCGACAAATGTGCACGCGGCAAATCGCTCTCTGACCGTGTAGTGCGTAACCGCCGGCTTACCGTTTTGCTGCACGCTCATTTTCTTGCGATCGACCGGATGCCGGGATATCGGCTCCCGAATCGTCCCGCCGCCGGTCAATACGCCGTTGCATATCGCGAGGTAATGCCGGGATATCTCCCGATCCGCAAGAAGCCGAACAAGGGCTGTATGCGCGGTCAGTGATTTCGACACTAACAACAGCCCACTGGTGTCCTTGTCCAGGCGATGAATAATTCCGGCACGCGGAATTTCCTGCAGCGAGGACTCATGGTGCAGTAGACCGTTCATCAGGGTCCCAGCTGGATTGCCCGCGCCCGGGTGAACCACCAGTCCCGCCGGTTTATTGACAACGAGCAGATCGTCATCTTCGTGCACAATATCCAGCGCGATGGGTTCGGCTTCAGCACGAACCTCGATCTCTGCTTTTGGCTGCAAAGTGACAATTTCACCACCTGAAACCGCATCGCGAGGCCGTTTTGGCCCACCCTCGACGCTGATAGCACCCGCCAGCAACCACTCCTTGAGGCGGCTTCGGGAATATTCCGGAAACATCCGCGCCAATGCCTGGTCCAATCTCAAGCCGGCGAATTCTTCAGGAATCGCAATTTTTTGTTTTTCGCCGCTCATGACTGGGCCTTAGTTTACGGTATACTCGCCGACCTTAAACCGCCCTATCCGCTTAGGCGGCAGCTCGAAAAGACGACAGTATGCAACTTAAATCACATCTCAACCCGGTATTTTTGCGGCCCGTCCGCCTGATCTTCATTGCGCTTCTTAGCGCCGGTTTGCTGGCCTGTGCCGGCAACGATGAACAGGAATCTGAAGTAGGCAACCTCACAGAAGCTTATGAAACGGCGCAGAAGTCGATTGAGCGCCAGAACTATAGCAAGGGCATCCGAATTTTCGAGGCGATTCAGGCACGCTACCCCTTCAGCGACCTGTCGCGCCAGATCCAGCTGGAATTGTTGCACGCTTATTATAGAAGTGGCGACCTCGAGCTAGCTTCCGAGACAGCCGACACCTTCATGCGCGAGAATCCGACGCACGCACGCGTCGATTATGCGTTGTACATCAAAGGGCTCGCGCACTTCGAATCCGGTGCCGGTTTTCTGGATCGTTGGTTCAGACGGGATACGACCAAACGCCCGCCGCAGGACATTGATATCGCGTACTCGACATTGCGACGTCTCGTAGATCGTTATCCTACGAGTGAATACGCGGCGGATGCTGAACAACGCATGCTTGCGATCAAGGAACGTATGTCCGCCTACGAAAATCACGTAGCCGACTACTACTTGCGTCGCGGTGCCTATGTTGCCGCTGTAAATCGGGCCAAGACTGCGCTTGAGGAATACAACGGCGCCAGTGGCAACGAGCAATCGCTAAGGATCATGGCGGAGGCATACGACAATCTCGGCATGACTGATCTCGCGGCCGATACACGCAAGGTGCTTGCCGCAAACTTCCCGAACGAAAGTTAGATATACGGTGACAGTGACCTTATATCCG
>CAZMRZ010000094.1:0-8734 GCA_964568835.1 uncultured Woeseiaceae bacterium
CGCCTTCGCGGGTAGCACCCGATCGTCTGCTTTTTTTTGAGGTTTTTTGACGCTGTGATGGACGCAAAAGCACGCGGACGGTCCGACGTCGTGCCGAGTATTCGGTCGCGCTGCGGGTTGATGATCGCTGATAAGTGTCTGTCTGCACGACAAAATTCTGTCCTATAATGAAAGGTGGTCCCACCATATGAAATTTCGCCTTTCTACTGCGAGGCGCGATCCGCTAAAATTCCCAATCAATTCAATCATTAAGATCGACAATCGGAATTTGTCTATGGCTCAGGATGAAAACGAAGAGATCGTACTGTCGGAATTGCCCGATAGTGAGCTCGTTGAACAGATGTTCGACGACCTCTACGACGGCCTCGCCGAAGAGATCGCCGAAGGCACGCAGATTCTTCTCGATCGAGGCTGGGATGCCAAGAAGGTGCTCGACGATGCCCTCGTAGGTGGCATGAATATCGTCGGTATCGATTTTCGCGACGGCATTCTTTTCGTTCCGGAGGTCCTGATGGCGGCCAATTCGATGAAGGCCGGTATGGCGCTCTTGCAGCCGATACTCTCAGCCACCGGGGCGGAGCCAGTCGGGAAACTCGTCATCGGAACCGTCAAAGGTGACATTCATGACATCGGCAAGAATCTCGTTGGAATGATGATGGAAGGTGCCGGGTTCGAAGTTGTTGATCTTGGCATCAACACCGATGTCGACACCTATCTGGCCGCCTTAAAAGAGCACCGGCCAAACATCCTGGGTATGTCCGCTTTGCTCACGACGACGATGCCGTACATGAAGGTTGTCGTTGATGCCTTGGTTGAGGAGGGTATTCGGGATGACTACATCGTGCTGGTCGGTGGTGCGCCGCTAAATGAAGAGTTTGGGCAGGCTGTGGGCGCGGACGCTTATTGCAGAGACGCTGCCACTGCGGTCGAAGTCGCCAAGAAGCTCGTACTCGAACAACGCGCCTGCCGAGCCTGATGTGACGCGATCAGCCGACGATAAAACGGTACTGATCATCGCGTGCGGTGCTCTGGCGAAAGAGATCGTCGAGATCAAGACGCTCAACGGCTGGACTCACATCAAGATTCAATGTCTGCCAGCCGAGTTACACAATCGACCCGAGAAAATTCCGGCTGCAGTAAAGTCGGAAATTGAGAAATACAGATCGGATTTTGAACACATTTTTGTGGCGTATGCCGATTGCGGGACCGGGGGACAGTTGGACGAGACCTTGGCCGAATTCGGGATTGAGCGTCTGCCAGGCGATCATTGCTACGAATTCTTTGCGGGCTCTTCAACGTTCGGCGAGCTGGCCGAGGAAGAGCCCGGCACGTTTTACCTGACGGATTTTCTGACGCGCCATTTTGACCGCCTGGTGAAGGTCGGGCTCGGGCTCGATCGAAATCCGGAGCTGATGTCGACGTATTTCGGCAACTACCGGCGACTGGTTTATCTGTCGCAGTCCGAGTCACCGAAACTTGAGGCGCAGGCGAAATCGCATGCGGAGTATCTAGGACTTGAATTCATGCACAGGCATACAGGCCTTGGCCATGTTGGCAGAAACATTGAGGAGCAGGTCGTCCAATGGCGAAACTGATCTGTATCTATTGGCGGGATATACCGGCACAGGTTGTCGGGCGCGCGGGTCGGAAGAACGGTTTTAAGAAGGAACTCGACCCTCGTTTTGCCAAAGCCATCGACCGCGCGGCGATGCGTGCAGGTCGCGGTTCAAGTGATGCGTATCTCGAGGACTGGCGACGCGAGGCAGAAAACGTCAGCGGCGACCTTGAAGCGGCGGTTAACGAACGCGTTGCTGAATTGGAAGGTCAATTTGATGACGAGTTTCTGGAGGCCGTCGTGAAAGCGGGTGGTTCGATCGAAGAAGCCAAGACAAAATGAAGAGCAACGGGCGAAGGGATAAAGGGACATGACGGACACCGTAATTAGTTCGAAGACGAAGGACGTGATCATCGGTTTCGAGCAACCGTTCGTCGTCATTGGCGAGCGCATCAATCCGACCGGTCGCAAACTGCTTGCCGAGGAAATGAAAAACGGCGACTACAGCCGGGTCGAGGCCGACGCACTTGCACAGGTTGCTGCAGGCGCGCATATCCTGGACGTCAACGCTGGCATCCCGCTGGCCGATGAGCCCGCGATATTGGCCGAGAGCATCAAGCTCGTGCAGTCCATCACCGATGTACCTCTGTGTATCGATTCGTCGATTGTCGCAGCACTGGAGGCCGGCCTTGAGGCCTACGAGGGAAAGGCACTGCTGAATTCGGTGACCGGCGAAGAGGAACGCCTCGAAGCGGTTCTGCCATTGGTTAAGAAGCACGGCTGCGCGGTCATTGCGATCTCAAACGATGACAGCGGAATTTCGGACGACATCAATGTTCGTTTTGATGTTGCAAAAAAAATCGTCGAGCGTGCACAGGACTACGGAATTCCAGCGAGCGACATCGTCGTTGACCCGCTCGTTATGCCAATCGGTGCCATCAACACGGCCGGTCGGCAGGTGATGGAGTTGGTGCAGCGTCTGCGAAACGAATTGAAGGTCAATACTACCTGCGGTGCCTCAAACCTTAGTTTCGGCTTACCCAATCGCAACGGGCTTAACACCGCATTTGTCGCTATGGCGATCGCGAGCGGCATGACCTCGGCCATCACAAATCCACTGCATGCGGAAATCATGCAATCTGTACGCGGCGCCGATGTCGTTATGGGCCACGACGGCGAATGTTCGAACTGGATTGCGGTGAATCGCGATCCTAACGCCGAGACTCGCCAGCGGCGGGGTCGTCGCGGTGGCCGAAGTCGCGGGCGCGGATAGCACAGCTCTTGACTGACAAAAGCGACAACGACGCTTTGGTCGTCTTCATGCCTTCCGGAAAGCGCGGGCGATTTCCACGTTCGACGCCGATCCTGACTGCTGCGCGTCGTCTGGGTGTGGATATTGATTCAGTTTGCGGCGGTCGCGCCATTTGCGGTCGATGCCAGGTCGAGGTCGCCGAAGGCGAATTCGCAAAGCATGGAATAACTTCGAGCGAGGCGAGCGTTACCGCGATCGGCGAAGCGGAGAAGCAGTTCGATACGCGGCGCGGCATCGCCGTGGGCCGCCGATTGAGCTGTCAGGCGATGCTGGAGAGCGATGTCGTTATCGATGTTCCTGCCAGTTCGCAAGTGCACCAACAAGTCGTCCGTAAACCGCACGAAGCGCATGACATTACGATCAATCCCGTCGTGCATGCTTATTTTGTTGAAGTCGCCGAGCCCGATATGCACGAAGCCATGGGCGATCTGGAGCGCCTTCAGCAGGCGCTCGATGAACAATGGGCTTTATCGGGCCTCTCCTGCGAACTGAGCGCAATGCAGACGTTGCAGGCTGCCCTGCGAAAGGACAAGCGACGGGTAACAGTCGCCGTTCGAAATAACGAACGAATCGTCGCCGTCTGGCCCGGCCTCAAAGCAAGACTCCTTGGCATGGCGGTGGATGTCGGTTCAACGACCATTGCCGCACACCTCTGCGATCTGACCAGTGGTGATGTACTGGCAAGCGCCGGCGTCATGAATCCGCAAATTCGATTCGGCGAAGATCTGATGAGTCGCGTTTCCTACATCATGATGAACGATGGCGGGGAAGCAGAACTGATCAATTCCGTACGGAAGGCCATCAACGAACTCGTTGTCGATGTGGCAAAACAAGCTGAACAGGACGTGACGGACATTATGGAGATGACCATTGTCGGCAATCCGATCATGCAACATCTCGTGCTCGGCCTGAATCCGGTTGAATTGGGCACTGCGCCGTTCGCACTCGCCACCGACAGCAGCGTCGATGTGCTGGCGACATCGATCGATCTCGATATCAATCCAGGTGGGCATGTTTATGCGCTGCCGTGTATTGCAGGGCACGTGGGCGCTGATGCCGCTGGTGTGCTCTTGGCCGAGGCGCCCTTCGAACGCGATGAGGTTTCGTTGATTGTCGATGTTGGAACGAATGCGGAGCTATTGCTCGGCAACAAAGAACGAATACTGGCCGCATCGAGTCCAACGGGCCCGGCGTTTGAGGGTGCCCAGATAAGTTGCGGGCAACGCGCGGCACCGGGTGCAATTGAACGAGTCCGCATCGATAAGGCTACGCTCGAGCCCAAATTTAAAGTGATTGGCTGCGATCTTTGGTCCGACGATGCGGGTTTCGATGAGCAAACGCGAAAAACTGGCGCCACCGGTATTTGCGGCTCGGGAATCATTGAAGTCGTCGCCGAGATGGTGCTTGCTGGCGTGTTGGCCCACGATGGCAAAATCCAGCCGCATGAATCTATCGTATCGCCCCGGGTCGTCGAAGACGGCAGGACGTTTGCGTTCGTGTTGCATGATGGAGAGCAGAATATTCGCGTTACCCAGAATGACGTGCGAGCAATTCAGCTGGCGAAAGCCGCACTGCACGCAGGTGCCCTGCTGCTCATGGAACACTTCGGCGTTGAGAAAGTTGATCGCATCCGCCTTGCCGGCGCGTTCGGCGCACATATCGATGTTAAATACGCCATGGTGTTGGGTCTGATACCCGAATGCGACCTCGAACAGGTTTCTTCCGCCGGCAATGCCGCTGGTACGGGCGCCAGGATTACTTTGCTCGACCGAAAGTCGCGAGACGTCGTCGAAGCCGCGGTTCGTGAGGTTGAGAAAATTGAAACCGCCGTTGAAGCGCGATTTCAGGAGCACTTTGTTTCGTCCATGTCGATTCCCGGCGCCGCCGGTTCGACGCCCCCTAAGCAAAGGAAGCGCCGCGGCCGACGTGGAGTTCGATCACGAAAATGAAAGTCCGTATTTCTAAAACTGAAAAACAAGCGCTCGCCAATTCTGTGCACGAAGCGTACATGGAGGTTTTCCCGACAGATTCGATCGAGGAAAAGCTCGACGTATTGGAGCCCAACTCTTACGTCGCTGTAACTTGCTCACCGAGCAAGGGCGTCGAAGTGACACTCGATATGTCCGAGCGCATTGCGGCGCGAGGCTTTAAGGTCGTGCCGCACGTCGCGGCCAAAATGGTCCGGAACAAGGCGCATCTTCGGGAGATCATGGCGCGGCTTGATGACATGCCGATCATGAGTCTGTTTGTGCCCGGTGGCGATTCGACAAAACCGGCCGGTGATTATTCAACTGCGCTTGACCTGTTGCGCGGCATCGCCGAGTTTGATCATACTTTCGAAGACATCGGCGTTGCCGGGCACCCGGAAGGCCACCCGTTGGTAAGCGATGATGTGCTTCTTCAGGAGCTGATCAAGAAGCAGGAATTCTCAAACTATCTCGTCACGCAAATGTGCTTCGACGCGAAAATCATCGGCGACTGGATTCATGGAATTCGCGACGCGGGCGTGACGCTGCCGGTATGGCTGGGGCTCCCGAGTGTCTCCAACCGGAGTACACTGATGACGACATCGCTTCGAATTGGCGTCGGGAACTCGCTGCGTTATCTGAAGAACCACGGCAAGATTGCCGCGCGTTTGTTAATGACAAAAGACTATCGACCGGATGACCTGCTGTTTGGGCTGGCGCCCTACCTGGCCGATTCCAACCTCGATATTCGCGGGCACCATATTTATTGCTTCAATCAGGTCGCGAAAGCCGAGCAATGGCGCCACGAGTTTCTGGCTGGACTCAAGTAGAGGCATCGCAATGGCACGTCGAAGACATCGAGAAAAGCGCGTTGCCAATACCATCGAGCAATTGCCGTGGCGCGATGTCGTGAATCCCTATGGACCGACAGCGGTACTTAACGAGTCGCAGATCGAACGTATTATCGACGGCGCGTTGACGGTCCTCGAAAATCAGGGCATGCGTTTTCTGGAAGCGAGTAGTCGACAACAACTCGCTCTCGAAGGCGCTGATGTCGACGAAGACAGCATGATGATTCGCTTCGATCGAGACTTGGTGAAAGAAAAGCTGGCGCTTGCACCGTCGGAGTTCGGTTTGAGGGCTCGGAATCCTGATCACAATCTGCACGTTGGCGGCACGCACATCATCTTCGCGTCAGTGGGTGGACCGGCGTTTTGCAGCGATCTCGACAAAGGTCGTCGGCCGGGTACGTATGCTGAAATGTGCGACTACCTCCGTTTGGTGCAGAGCCTGAACATTGTGCATCAGGAGGGTGGCGGCCCGTTCGAAGCGATGGATCTTCCCGGCGCGTCGCGTCATCTGGACTTGTATCTTGCGCAATTCCGTTTGACCGACAAGAACTGCCAGTCGTATGCGCTAGGTGGGCAACGGAGTCTGGATTCAATCGAGATGGCGTGCATCGCACTTGAGACCGATCGAGCCGGCTTGCTGAAAGAGCCGGCGCTGCTGGGAATCATCAACACCAATTCGCCGATGCAGCTCGATATTCCGATGACGGAAGCGGTGCAGGAACTCGCGGGTGCAGGACAGGTGTGTTGCATCACACCGTTTACGTTGGCGGGATCGATGAGTCCCGCAACTCTGGCCGGTACTCTGGTGCAACAGACGGCCGAGGTCCTCGCCGTCACAACGTATGCGCAAATCGTCCGGCCCGGCGCGCCCGTTATGTATGGCAGCTTTGCGTCGAACGTCGATATGCGCAGCGGTTCGCCGGCACTCGGTACGCCGGAGTACACCAAGACGGCACAGGCAAGCGGCCAGATAGCCCGGCACCTGGGTCTGCCGTTTCGATCCAGCAACACAACGGTTTCAAACTGCGTTGACGGGCAAGCTGTATTCGAAAGCGAAATGTCGCTTTGGGGCTCGATCATGGGTGGTGCCAACCTGGTTAATCATGCGGCGGGCTGGCTCGAGGGCGGGCTGACGGCCTCGTTCGAAAAACTGATCCTCGATGCCGAAATGTTGCAGATGATGGCCGAGTATTTGCGTCCTATTGAAGTGAATGACGACGAGCTTGCGCTGGATGCAATTGCCGAAGTGGGTCCGGGTGGTCATCACTTTGGCACCAGTCATACGCTAGCCAGATACGAATCGGCTTTTTACTCCCCGATGATGTCGAACCGCCAGAATTTCGAATCCTGGGAGGAGGCCGGCAGCATCGATTCCGCCGCACGCGCCAATACGATCTGGAAACAACTCCTGCAGGAATACACGCAACCCGATCTCGACCCAGCCATTGACGAGGCGTTGGTCGACTATGTGGAACGACGCAAGCTGGAAATCGCGTCAGACGAAAACATCAACGGATAGGAACTATGCGACCACAACTCAGCGTTCTTTCGGACGCACTCATTGCAAAAATCCTGAATGAAGCCAAGCGCATCATGTCGGAGACTGGCATGGAAATTCGCGGCGAAAAAATGCGCCAACGACTCCTTGATAGTGGCCTGAAGACCGACGCAACGGGACTTCGAATCCTGTTCACACCAGATGTTGTCGATGCCGCTATCGCCAGCACGCCAAAAAGTTTTACGTTGTTTAATCGCGATGGCGATCCCTACACCGAAATTGGCGGCAACAATGTTCATTTCGTGCCGGGCTCCAGCGGCCTGAAGATTCTTGATCACCGCAGCGGCGAGACACGGCTCACTAATTCGACAGACTTTATTGAGTACGCGCGACTCTGCGATGGACTCGAGCACGTCGCTTACCTCGCGACCGCGTTCTCGACCAACAAGGACATCGAGTCGCAGGTCTCGGATGCCTGGCGTTTGTACATGACATTGACGACGTCGAAGAAACCGGTCGTGTCGGGCGCGTTCAGCGAAGACGGCGTGCCGCGCATGGCGGCGATGATGCAGATGTTCCGCGACGATCGCGCAGATCTCATCAAGAAACCGATGTCGATTTTTACAATTACTGCGACAGGCAATTTCCGCTACGGCGAAGACTCTTGCCAAAACCTGCTTGACTGTGCGGACAACGGAATTCCCGTTGAAATAGTGCCAGTTACCTTAATGGGCCTGATCGCGCCGGTAACGTTGGTGGGTGCGCTCGTATTTCATTGTGTGGATGTACTAACGGGTCTGACGATGGCGCAGATCGCTCGGCCGGGAATGCCCGTTCTTTTTGGTGGTGCACCGGCGACCTTCCATATGAAAGCCGCGAGTTCGCCAATGGCCGCGATCGAGGCGCAGAAGCTAAACGTGGCCTACGTTCAAATCGCCAAGTCGATGAACTTACCGACGCAGGCATACATGGCTTTAAGTGATGGCAAACTACTCGATGCACAGGCAGGTGGTGAGACATTCAGTAGCGCATTGCTGGCGGCGATCGCCGGAGTGAATTCTGTATCCGGCCCCGGCATGCTCGATTTCGTTTTGACCTTTAGTTTGCCCAAGCTCGTTTTTGATAACGAAGTTTGCGGTCAGGCGCTGCACTTTGTGAAAGAGATCCAGCCGCTCGGTGATCTGCCGACACAGGATCTGGTCGATCAGTTGATGAAAGAGGATCATTTGATCACTTCGCCGCATACGCTCGAGCACTGGCCGAACGAGCTCTACCTGACCGGTCCGGTCATTGATCGTTTAAATCGCGAGACGTGGGAAGAGGGCGGCTCGATGGAACTCTACGAACGTGCCTGCGCCGAGGTCGAAACGCGTTTGGCGAAGTACGAGCCGTTCGAAACGGACCCGGCGATCGATGCAGCGATGCGAGATCTCATCAAGTTAGGATTTGTTGAGCAGACCGAGTTACCCGAACTACCGCCTGCAGCTGAAAAACCTGCGCCGGAAGTGGTTGCCGGGCGTCGAGGTCGAGCAGGGCGTCGCCGACGCTAGG
>CAZMRZ010000095.1:0-8411 GCA_964568835.1 uncultured Woeseiaceae bacterium
AGGTGACGGCCGCTTCCAGCAATTGCAGCGTGCCGGCATCAGCGTCGAGTTTTGCCTGCAGACCGACAGGCACGGTCGTCTGGTCCCGAACGTGACCGATCATCAGACCGCGAATAACCGGCACACCCAAGGACTCACAGCGCATGCGAATGACCTGCTCGACGCTGTAAGTGTTGCCGTCGTCTGAAGCCTTCGTGAACTTGCCGAAAGCGATACCCGCGACCTCTTGCAGCTTGCCAGCGAGCCAAAGCTGCGTGAGCATGCGATCGATTCGATACGGCGCTTCATCCGTATCTTCGAGAAACAGAATAGCGCCGCGAAAATCGGGCTCATAGGGCGTGCCGATCAGCGTCGCGATGAGAGTGAGATTACCGCCAATCAAATGGCCGGTTACTGTGCCGCCGGAAAATCGAGTGATGCGATTGGTTCTTTCGGCGAAGCCTTCCCGCGCCTGGATAGCAGGGGGATTGCCAATAAAGCTCGTTGGGGAAGGATTGACCAGGACCTTCTTGTACTCGGCCAAAGTGTACTCAGAGAAATTATAGCCAGCATTGCTACCGTGAAAACCAACAAGCCCGGACTTCACGTGCATCGCTGAAAGAATAGCTGTGATGTCACTGGCGCCGAGAAAGACTTTCGGATTCTTCGCGATTAGCGGGTAGTCCAGATACGGCAATATTCGCGGCGTGCCGTAGCCACCACGAAGACAGAAGATGGCATCCACGTCGTCGTCGCCGAACATCGCATTCACATCGTCAGCACGCTCCTGATCCGATCCTGCCAGGTAGTTGTTGCGTTCATACAGGTGCTTGCCTTCTTTAACCTTGAATCCGAGCGAACGGATCAAATCACCGGCAAAGCGGATATTTTCATCTTCCATCGCGTTGCTGGCCGGCGTGATGAGTCCGACCGTATTGCCCGGGGACAGTCGTGCTGGCTTCAGTATTTTTCGCCGCGATGCGGCATAGCCAGTAGACAGCGGAGCGAGGGTCGCCGCCCCTGTCAGCGTCGCGGCGATGCCGGATTTCAGTATTTCTCGTCGATTCATAGTTGTCTGGACCATCGCTGTTAATGTCTCTGAGATTGCAATGCAGTTTACTTCAATTATGATGATCGTCATGTCTTGCCTTACGATAATTCGATCCGCGCGCGATGAAATGTCCGCGAATGAAAAGAAGCTCGCGGATTTTGTGCTCAATAACGCATCCCTTGTTCGAGATTATTCCTCGCAGCAGATTGCGGCATCGGTCGGTGTCAGTCAGTCCAGTGTCGTGAAGTTCAGCCAGAAACTGGGCTACAAGGGTTTCACCGATTTAAAACTCGCGATCCACGAGTCGGTCGTCAAGCAGCAGTCCAATGTCGCTGTATTGCATGGTCGCTCGGCACCCCAAGGTGCCGAAGTATCGCTAAAAGAAAAACTCTATCAAGCGAAAACGGAAGCCGTCAGTGGAGCCAGTGATCTCAACGACGACCGTTCGCTGCTGGCAGCTGCGAGGGCGATCGGCGAATCTTCTCGAGTACAATTGGTGGGCCGCGGAAACGCCCATACAGTCGCTCGGGACATGGTTTCCAAACTATTGGGTTTCGGCAAATCCGTCTTCGCCGAGGCCGATGCGGAACTGCAGCTTCGCGGCGTGGCCACTTTGGAGCGGGGCGATTGCCTGATCATTATCACAGCTCACGGTCAATCACCGCATCTCGTGAAACTCGCCCGACAGGCGAAGAAGGCCGGCGCCTCAGTAATCTCATTAACCAATCAGTCTGCAAATCCCGTATCCGCTTTAGCCGGTGTACGCCTGTACTCGGTATCGCGCGGTGCGGACAACGCGATGTCCGATATTGTCGCGGCGACGTCGCAACAGCACGTTATGGACCTCGTTGTTTTTTCGTTGGCACAGCAAGTTGAAAACGGTCCGGATATGTTGGCCAAAACGCGGCGGACGAAAGGTGTCTCGAAAGCCAAGTAAGGCTAATCGTAGTCATAGCTTGCCGCCGTATCGCGGGTGAGTTCCCGGATTAGCGCCCGCTGCGGCTCAGTTAGATCAGGTTGGTAATAGTCTGGTGCGCTGATTGTCGGTGTACAGGTTTCAACAATTTGATCGGACCACTCGTCATTGAGACCTAAATGCGCGAAAAGCCTGCTCAGGCTTTTGCTGGTCTGCGAACAAAACGCTTCGTAAGGAACGACAAGACAGGCTTTTGCGAGCGATTGATTGTCCTGCATGCGTTTTTTCAAGAAACCATAAACGTCTGCCCACTGGTTTGCGTACCACGCAACGTCCTCAAGATTCGGGCCGTAAAGTGACTGACGACTTTCCTCGATCAGGATCGGACGGCGGAGAGGGCCGAACTCGAAATGACCCGACAGCTGTAATTGTCGTGCGACCCGGGAATCCTCTGCAGCTTGTTGACTGAACAAACGGTGTTGTTTGATTAGCGAAGCGACTTGTTGCACGGGGTCGCGAATGGGAAGGACAAATCGGGCATCAGGAAATAGCTTGAGTAAGTAGTCGAATCGAGTGACGTCGTAGTTGTTTTTAGCGACATACCTTTGCCGGTTCCTGACCATCAGCAATTTGCGAAGATGATCACGATAATATTTTTCAAACGGCGGGTGGCTTTCTTGTTCGCCGAGTACATGACTGCAATTTAATTCGTGAGCGTCCGGGAAAAAGTGCATCCACAGTACTTCTTCGACCGCTTCCGGGCTGTCACGGGTAATCATCAGGCGGTCCCGATGAGCTCTCTCTTGCGGTTCTTGTTTTGGGAGCGGCAGGCGGCTGCGAAGACTATTCCACCAATACGGAATCCACGTTATCGGAAAGTCGCTGTAGTGATGAGATGCCAGTCGAGGATGTTGACTGATGACTTCTGTGAGGATGGTCGATCCGGAGCGTGCCAAACCGCCGATGAAAATTGGCGCACGAATTTCCTCACTGTCTATTTCCTTGCGCAGCGTGAAAGACTCTAAATTGCCCAGCGCTTTCCAGACACTCTGAGTACTGGCGATCATCTTGCTGGCCAAATGCAGACCGGTCGGAACGTGTTGTTTTTTGATTGAGGGCACTTCTATCGGGACGCCGGGCAACTGTGCAGCTTTAGTTGAGTATACTTCGCCAAGTGGTCCTGACAATCTATACTTTCGTTCAGCATGAATGCCCTAACAAGAATTTCTTATGCCCCATTCCTCCCTCATCCATAGTATTCAACTAGCCCTGGCTCTAATCTTATTGTTGGCTTCTGGCGCTGCTGAGGCCTATATAGGCCCCGGTGCCGGAATCAGCTTTTTGCAAGGTCTCTGGGTCGCTATCGTTGGACTGGTTTTGTCGGTGGTGGCCATTGTCCTGCTGCCGTTCAAACTGTTGATTCGGAATTTCGGCGGAATAAAAACGGCTTTAAGCTTGCTTAGTCTCGGATTTCTGGTTTGGCTAATTCACGAATACAAACCGCAAGCGGCTCCCGAAGCGCGCAGTGGAGGCAGGACTATTGTCTTGGGTTTTGACGGCATGGACCCAGCCCTGGCAGAGAAGTGGATGAGTGAGGGGCTGATGCCCAATTTCACGCAGTTGGCTGCAAGTGGCAGCTTTCAATCATTGGCTACTACCAATCCAGCCCAATCCCCCGTCGCCTGGTCGAGTTTTGCGACCGGAACGGGGCCCGGAGATCACGGCATTTTTGATTTCCTGCGACGGTCAACGGATGCCTACGTCCCTGATTTTTCCATCTCAGAAACAACGCCCACAAAACACACGGTCGAACTGTTTGGCCTGACGATTCCCACTGATGGTGGCGAAATCATCAATCGCCGAATCGGTGAGCCATTTTGGATGACGGCGGAAAACAAGGGTCTCAACGCCGTCGTGTTACGCGTACCGGTGACGTATCCACCCGATCCCATTCATCACATGCTTTCCGGGATGGGCGTGCCCGATCTTTTGGGTTCTCAAGGTACCTATTCTATTTTCACAACCGAACGTCTGGCCGATACCGATAATCGACGTATTCAACGTGTGAAACCTGATCAGAAAGGACGTATTGAGACCGCGATCATCGGACCCGATGATCCTTTTACCGAAGGCAAGACCCTGCAGCAGCCTTTCAGCATTGAGCCAATGCCTCGCGGTATCCAGATCAACATTAATGGCAACAGTATCGCGTTGCAGGAAGGGCAGTGGAGTGACTGGGTTGGTGTGGATTTCAAAATTGTGGGGCCTTTGCAAACGTCGGGAATGCTGCGGTTTCTTTTGCTGCAAACCTATCCCGTCCTGAAGCTGTATGTTTCGCCTATTCATATCGATCCCTACGATCCGGCGATTCCTATTTCCTCGCCGCCAGAATATGCGGCCGAACTAGCGGACAAGATCGGTCTGTATCACACCATCGGCATGCCGGAAGAAACCTGGTCATTGAATGAGGATCAGATAAGCGACGCAGACTACTTAGCCGTGATTCGTACGACTTTGGCCGAGCGAGAAGCCATGTGGTACTCGGCGCTCGAGGCGCATGACGCGGAACTTGCGGTAGCCGTATTTGTGCAAACAGATCGCGTGAGCCACATGTTCTACAGAGGCATTGATAAAGAGCATCCCTTGTACGGTCAAGCAGGAGAAGAGGCGCGCGGTGCAGTGCAATGGATTTATCAGGAAGCGGACAGAGTGTTGGGTGAGACCCTCGAGCGAATGGGCGAAGACGATCAAATTATTGTCTTGAGCGATCATGGCTTTGCGCCATTTCGAAAAGTTGTTCATCTGAATCGATGGTTGGCGCAAGCGGGATATCTGGTATTCAAACCGGGCGAGCAGGGCACAGACGCTTTGTTTGACGGCGTCGATTGGGGCCAAACCAAAGCGTATGCCCTGGGCCTCAACGGTATATTCATCAATCAACAAGGTCGCGAGCCCAGTGGCAGTGTCAGTGTCCTTGAGACACCAGCACTAAAAGCGAAAATCATTGAGCAGCTAACGACGGCTACGGATCACGAGACCGGGGAGTCTCTGGTACGACAGGTTTTCGATCGACAGGAAATTTATCCGGGTCTTGCCAGCGATGAGGCCCCTGATCTGGTGATCGGCTATGAAAGAAATTACCGTGCATCCTGGCAAACGACGCTGGGAGGAACCCCGCAAAAACTGGTGGAAGATAATCATCAAAAATGGAGTGGAGACCATTGCGTCGACCCGTCACTGGTTCCCGGTGTTCTGTTCACATCTTTCCCACTGTCACACGAGATCAAAAACATTCAGGATATTTCAGAGTTGATATTGAACCAGTTGGAAACGCGCGTCGGTGGCTGACATTGCATTATTTGACCTTCTGAGCCCTGCGCTGTCGCGGGTGGATGACGTCTTGAGCGGCAGCCTGGCGCTCGCCGCGGTTTGGCGAATCGCCATCTTCGCAGCGCTCGGCAGTATCGCTTCCATGGCCTTATTCAAAGGCTTGTCCAATCAAGTCGAGCTGGCCGACCTGAAACAACAGATCAGAACCGTGCAGAAATCCTTGGCCGGGTCGCAACTGGAATCCGGTGAATTGAGGACGATCATTCAGCGGAATCTGAAGCTCACCGGACGACAGCTGTGGTTAAGCTTGTGGCCCGCGTTGCTTGCGTCACTACCGCTATTGTTTCTTCTGGCTTTCAGCTCGAACCAGTTCGGAGTCGAAAAACCGGCGGCAGACTTCAGAGTCTATGTGACGCCGAAAGACTTTCAAGGCTCACCGTCGGAATTTAAATGGCATGGCGTTAATGCTCAGTGGGATGCCCGGAAAAAGGCGTGGACTTTTTATCAACCCGATGCAGGGCAGACCGCGTTGTTGATGTCAGGCGGTCAGGAGCAACTTAGCTTGCCGACGTCCGTACCGACCAGCGTCCTGCATCACAAACGTTGGTGGAATTACTTGTTGGCCAATCCCGCCGGCTACCTTGATGCGAACGTGGACATAGGGCTGATTGAATTCAATACGCCACAGCAGGTCATTATCAACTGGGGCCCCGAATGGATGCGCGGATGGCTTTTCGCGTTTATGTTATTTCTGATAGTGTTTTCTGTTGTAATTAAAGTCGTATGGAAGATTCATTGATCAGAGCTGTGACATTGCGTTTTTGTGCAATCATTCTGGGTACCGTCGTGGCGGCAATGTCGGGCTGCTCCCAAGATGATGACGGTCCTCAAGTAGAACCCTTACCGGATGGGCAGCGCCCCGCAATTTTGCTGATTACGTTGGACACGACCAGGGCGGACCGCCTCGGTATTGAGTCCAGTTCAGTGCGTACTCCACACCTCAAGGGTCTCGCAGACCGAGGTGTGTATTTTACGCAGGCCTACTCAACCACCCCGACGACCTTGCCGTCCCACACTTCGATGCTGACGGGCTTATATCCGGCAGATCACGGAATTCGGGAAAACGGACGGCGGGTTGGCAGCCAACTGGAGCTGTTAGCGGAGCGGTTGAAGGGGCTGGGTTATCACACCGCGGCTTTTGTGTCCGGCTTTCCATTGGCACAGCAATTTGGTCTGGCGCGTGGTTTCGATCACTACGACGACAGGCTTGCAGACAACGCGTCTGAGCGATCAGCGACTGCGACAACCGACGCTGCACTGGTTCACCTTGAACAAGAGGACGCAGCCGACTTTTTGTGGGTTCACTATTACGACCCGCATGCTCCCTACGAACCCCCCGAACCCTTTCTTTCTCAATACCCGGATAGTCCCTATTCGGGAGAGCTGGCCTACATGGACGACGAAGTGGGCCGCCTGTTGTCCGCGTTCGAAGCGCGCTTTTCCGAGCAGCCACGGAAGATCATCGTCGTTGGTGATCACGGAGAGGGTTTGGGTGATCACGGAGAGGCGCTCCATGGCAATTTGCTCTATCAGGGGACGATGCGAGTACCGCTTGTTATTGCCGGAGATAGTATTGCTCCGGCGAGCATCGACCGTGCGGTCAGCATCCGGCAAGTTTTCGATACGGTACTGGAATGGGCGGGCGTCAAGAGCGAGCGGAGTCTGCTTGGGTCAAACGCGGAGCCCGTTATTGCAGAGGCGCTGAAACCCTACCTGCAATACGGTTGGCAGCCACAATTCATGGCCGTACTTGACGGTATCAAGATGATCCAGTCCGGTGATATCGAAGTGTTTAACCTGCAATCGGATCCAGAGGAAACCGACAATCTGTCGGGCGGTATCGATCTGGCCCCTGAACTTCAGGGCGCCTTAAGTGCTTATTCGTCTCGAGCGCTGGACGAACCCAATGGCCAGGCTGAAACGCAAGAGGCCCTCAGCCAGAAAACGGTGGAGCGCCTGGCTAGTCTGGGCTACGTTGGAACGTCCGGTCGCCCCATTCTTCGGACAACAGCACCCAATCCCAGAGACATGGTGCCTATCTACCATGACTTGGATATCGCTTCAGGTCATTTCATCGGCGGCAGATACCGGGCGGCTATTCAGGTCTTTTCCCGGGTGCTGGAAGTCGATCCGCAAAACTTCATGGCGGCAATGCACCTGGCGGTTGCCCATTCCGTCACCAACCAGAACGAGCAAGCTCAAGCCTTATTCGAGCGTGCCAGATCCATTAACCCGTCTTCCGTCGATCTGCGCCACTACCACGCCATGCATTACATGCGAAATCAGCAGTGGGACCTGGCCGAGCCGCTGTTCGAATCCGTGTTGCTGGAAATGCCTGACCGACTACCGGCCCTGCAGGGACTGGTGAGTATCTACACGCGGCAGGGCGTCGATGAACGAGTGATGCCCTTACTTGAAAAAATAGTAACGATCAAAGACTCACCCGGGAAAGAGTGGTTGCAGCTAGGCCAAATGCGAATGGCCAAAGGCGATACCAAAGCTGCGATCGACGCGTTTGAGCAAGCTGGCGATATTCTCGGCCGGCGATTCCGGCAACATCTGGAACTTGGCGTCCTTTATCTGGCCGACCGGCAATATGAAAACGCGGCAGTGAGCCTGGACGAAGTGAGTGGCTCTCATCCCGGCTACCCGATGGCTGTTTTCAAGCGCGCTCAGGTGAGCGTGCTCTTAAACGAAGCGGACAGTGCGTCGAGAGTCCGGTGGGCATGGCGAAAAGCTGACGATACGACGCGGAGGCTGATCGAAAACGAGAAGCTATTTCGCGATATTGACTATCGCCGCAAGTGAAATTGGCGGCTAGTTCGACGTCCACTCCCGGTCAAGGCCGATAATGCTGTCGTAGCTCGGACGTTCGCGAATAATTTGGAATTCGTCGCCATCAACGAGAACCTCGGGCACTAACGGTCTCGTATTGTAGGTTGATGCCATCACGCTGCCGTAGGCGCCAGCACCTTCGATGACAATAAGATCACCGGCATTTTGTTCGGGCAGTTTGCGTTGTCGCGCGAAAGTGTCGCCCGTCTCGCAAACCGGACCGACGATGTCATAGAGAAC
>CAZMRZ010000096.1:0-8201 GCA_964568835.1 uncultured Woeseiaceae bacterium
GGTGCATTCGCCGCCGGCGTGTGCGCTGACAAGAATAATCGTTGCACCGGCCTCTCTTAATACAAGAGCCTCTCTCTCAATCGTCTCAGCTAGCGGCGCGACTATCAGCCCAACGGTATTTGCGGCGATGGTTCGCGTCAGCGCACGTTCTGTCATCACACCTATGATGCCGACCTGTACTCCCTGCACGTCGATCAGAGTCGATGGGTAGACATTCGGCCATTGGACCGGTTGGCCGGTCGTTTCATCGATGAGGTTCGCGGCGAGAAAAGGAAAATTGGCTTCTGACGCACGCTGTTTGAGGGCGCCACGTGGATCGTCCTCGGGCGACCTTGGTGTCGGCAAAGGGCCTGCAGGGCCGAAGTCAAATTCGTGATTGCCGACAGCAGTCGCTGCATAACCCAGCGAGTTAAAAGCTTCGACCAACGCGGCGCCTTCGGAGTAATTCGACTCCAGTGTTCCCTGCCACATGTCGCCAGCGTCAAGAAGGATGACGGCCCCGCCGTCTTCATCACGGGCGGCCCGCACCGCGTTCACATAGGCGGAGATAGCGACAAGCCCGCCTTCTCCGTCTCTGGGTAGCAATTCACCGTGGATATCATTGGTGCCGATAACCGTGATGGTGAAAGCGTTCGGCGCAGAGCACGCTGAAACGCACGCGAGCGTGATTAGTACGGTCAGAATTCTCAACATAGATTCTGACTATACTAAACAAAAGACTATTCGTAACGTAGCGCCAGTATCGGATTTTATCTACAGGCGTCCTTCAGGCGTCCGAGAACATCGAGTCCCTGCATCGACAACACGCATGTCTGCTCGTGCATCGTTGCTCGGCAACCCGAGAAATCCGCGGCCGTAAAACCTATCGGCGACTGAGTAGTTGATCCAGATAGAGGTACGCGGCATCGCTACCAGACTGGACTAGTGCAAACAGGGCTTCTTCTCGTACGTCTTTGGATTGCTGGTCATCTTCGATAATGTTGCGAAACCACATCAGATTCTCGTTTGCCGAGAGCAGGCCGTGGTCTATCAATTCCGATTCGCTGCTGACGGGACAATTGGAACTGAGGACCCGAATGTCTTCGGGGTCGCCGCCTTCAATTTTTACGTAGACCTGCACCGTTCCCGGAGCGGCAGCGCAATCGCCGTTGCTCGTGAATCCGACACCACGTCCGTCCAGGCTGCATCCATTGCGTGAGGCGCTACCCTTTTTCCACGTGAAGCAACACATCTCGGACGACACACCGGGCTCATCGATCTGCCAGGTATGCCATCCATCGGCGCTACCAAGGTCCATCTCCGCGGATGCGATGCTCCACACGATGGCACTCAAGAGAGCGACTGAGGTGATCAAATTGCTGAATCGCATTACTCGTCACCATCAAGTGCTGAGTCGATAATCGCCCACACTTCGTCACTGCCGGTCATGACGAGGTATTCGAGCAGTTCCTTCTTCTCCGAGGAATCATTCGATGCACGATAGAGTTCCAATAGACCCGCATCGTTACCCGAAATCATCAGGCCATCCATCGCAGCTTCGCGAATGTCTTCATCCGTCGAGTTCTTGTAGATCTCTACGAGTGCGGCATCGACTTCTGCGCCTCCAATGATGCCCATGGCCTCGATCGCGTCCGTCTGCAAATCAAGATCAGAACTGTCTGCGGCAAGCTCACTCAAACAAGCGAAGTCGCCGGAGATTGCGCACGCTTCGATCAGTCCTTCTGACGTGCCCCTCGTGCTTCGAAGCTGACGGAGCTCATCTCGCGCGCCCATTACAGCAAGCATCTCTACTGCATCTTCAAAATCGTCGCCCTCTGCCTTGTTCGCGATATCAAACACTGATTGTTTGTCGCCGGCGATCATGAAGGCTTCAAGAACCGCTTCACGCGCTTCGCTGTCGCCTGCGTCGTAAATACCTTGCAGGTTCAACAGGCTTTCACCGCCGCCAATACCAATCATGCGAATAGCCTCAAGCCGCAACTCGCCACCTTCTTCGTGCGCGAACTTGAGCAGGGTCGACTGCGCCTCGGGCATGTCGATCTGGCTGAGTATGAATAAAGCAGCTTCTTTAACTTCATCGCTATTGTTGCCAGCAAGTACTTTCTGGATCAACGGCAAAGCCTTGTCGTCCGGTGCGGTGATCAGCGCTTCGACGGCCGCAAGTTTCAGTTCGTCGCTTGCGCTCGACTGCGCAATCGCGGGCGTTGCAATAAGCAATGCGGAGATGATGAGTAAATGTTTCGCCAGAGTTTTCATATTTATTGTCCCAAATCAGGTTGAATGTGTTTCATCTGACGGTTCTTTCGCCAGTTTGGTTAGCATTACATTCAGTTCAAAAGAAAGTTGTGCGCGAAGTGCGTCCGCATCTTCGGGCGCGATGTCAGTAGCGGCCAGTCGTAAAAGGATGGGTTCGAACGCTCGTAATACGCGAGCGAGCTGTGGCGCGTTGTTTTGTTCGGCCGCTGTTTCAAAAAGCCGGTTTTGCTCAATAAGGCGCAGCACCAACAGGCTAGAATCTTCGCCATCGGTGATTCCGGCCAGTTGTTTCCGACTATCGCGGAAATGGTGTTGTAGGCCGCGGGTGAATGCAACCGGAACGACATTCGATTGGACCGTGTTTTCGACAAGCATCGGTGGGGGCGCGTCAATGTCTCCATCCGAGACAATAAAGCCGATAGCGACGCCGACAGCCAGTGCAGCACTGACGGCCATGCCCCAGAAAAATGAGCTGGGGTGCCAGCCGGGCTTAATCTCTTCGGTTCGGCCGCGCTCCAGTGCCGCTGCCTGATCAATAGTATCGTGCCACTGCTGCTTCAGGTGGACAGGCGCTTCATGGACGTCCGCCCTATGGGCGGCGACCATCGAGCGGTCACGTTCGTCTTTGTTATCATTCATAGTTATCTCTCTGCATGTCCTGCATGCTTACGCGCAGTTTCTTGACGGCGCGAAATACGGCTTGTTTAACGCGACCTTCGTTAATGTCGAGGTCGTCCGAGATCTCTTTCACGCGCCACTGTTCCAGATGTTTGAGAACGAAACAGACGCGCTCAATTTCAGTCAGATGCGCGAGCGACAGCGCCAGACTGCTTTCCAGCTCATGATCTTCGTGAGCCTGGTGGGGCGTCGTAAGGTCACTTTCGACATCGGCCTCCAATGGCTCAAAAACGCCCGGTTTGCTCTTGCGGATCTGATTCAACGCCGAATTGATCGCTATACGATGTATCCAGGTATCCAGACGTGCGGTCTGCTCGAATTGATGGCGCTTGTTCCAGGCGTTGAGCAGGGCGTCCTGGACCGCGTCGGCGGCCATGTCGGGGTTACGCGTTATCTTGAGGCACGCCGAATACCAGCGATCCGAGCGGTTCGAGATTGCCTCATGAAATTCCGCTTGCGTCGGCGCACTGCCGATGTTCATTACTGCCACCATTGATGCTTTGATGCATCGTCGGGCGAAAAGGTTAGCAGGATTGTTAGACGACCTGCCCGGCGGCCTGTCCGGACGCCCAGGCCCATTGGAAGTTAAAACCGCCGAGATGGCCGGTCACATCGACGACCTCGCCAATGAAATAGAGACCTGGCTGTCGTTTGCTCTCCATGGTTCTGGAGGACAGCTCGTCGGTGTCGATCCCGCCCATCGTGACTTCGGCCGTTCTGTACCCTTCGGTCGCCGCAGGTTTTACGGCCCACGCATTCAGGTTGGCACCGATTTCCCGCAATTGTTCATCGCTCGCTTCGGCTAGCGGCGTGTCCTGTAGTTGCGGCCAAAACAGGCCTTGAAGCTCCGCGACAAGCGCCTTGGGCAGTAGCTCCGACAGAACCACTCGTGCGAGCGATCTGGGCCGCGACCGCTTAGTCGAGAGCAGGAACTCAACGGCATCCGTCGATGGCAACAGGTTGATCTCTATTTCTTCGCCCGGCGACCAATAGCTGGAGGCTTGCAGCATGGCCGGGCCGCTGAGTCCGCGATGCGTGAAGAGAATATCCTCTGTGAAGCTCATCGATCCGGTAGTGACGGTCGCGTTACAACTAACGCCGGACAAACGAGTGCTGAGTTCGTGCAAAGCACCGGTCAATGTAAATGGCACCAGCGCAGCCGATGTATCAAGAACCTTAAGTGAATACTGCTGCGCGAGCCGGTAGCCAATATCCGACGCACCCATTTTCGGAATACTCAGACCGCCGCTAGCAACAACCAGAGACTCGCAGCCGAACTCACCCCTGCTGCACACCACGTTATATAAGGTACCAGTGACCTTTTCAGTATCCGTGCCAAAGGTAACTGGTACCTTTTCGGTCACTGGCACCGTAATGATGTCGGTGCAATGGGTCAGTATTGTGACGCCAGCCAAGTCGCATTCGTTCTGCAGCATCGCGACGATATCTTTCGATGATTCGTCGCAAAACAGCTGGCCGAGGGCCTTTTCGTGGAACGCGATCTCGTGTTTCTCTACCAGGGAAACGAAATCCCACTGGGTATAGCGACTCAGCGCTGATTTGCAGAAGTGCGGGTTTGCACTGATGAATCGCGACGGTTCTGTATGCATGTTCGTGAAGTTGCAGCGACCGCCGCCGGACATCAGGATTTTCTTGCCTATCTTGTTGGAGCCTTCCAGCACAACAACCTTGCGGCCGCGCTGGCCTGCGGCGATTGCGCACATGAGGCCGGCAGCGCCTGCTCCAATAATGACTACGTCGACATCTTCCATGCCGTGAGAATAGCAGTGCTGCTCGAAGCGTTTCGAACGATTAGAGGCTTACGCGGCCCTTTTCTTTTAGGACTGCCCGTTTATGTGTTTTGAATCCGCGGCGGTGGCAATCGAAAATCGGTTGATGAGTTCCGTTCAAAACGAAGACCTGTTTCGAAAGCAGGCTATTCAATCTCTGTCACAGAAATCGCCCGGTCGTCCAATCTGCCTGGTACCGCGTCCCTGGGCATGGCTGACTCTGCTCGTCGTCCTGCTATTCCTGTCGGCGGGTGTGTTCGCGGGCAGCGCCGAATATTCACGAAAAGAGACCGTCCGGGGCTGGCTGGTATCGAGGACAGGCGTTGCGCGAGTGACCACTCGCAGCGCGGCTGTTGTTCGTGAGGTTGTTCGACGGCCCGGCGACCGGGTCACGGAGGGCGATGCCCTGGTCTATCTTTCAGCCGATTCTTCACTCGCAAACGGCAACAGCCGGAGTCAGGAGATCCTTGTTCAGCTGCGACTGGAGAAGATGGAGGTCGACAAGCAAATTGAGCTATCGAAAGAACAGCAGCAGCTTGAAAAAGAGAGCCTGCGAAAGCAGTTCGAGAGTCTTGATGCGGAGGGTGCGGCTCTCGCGTCGCGGCTAGATGATCAGAGTCATCGCTTGGAATTAGGGGCTGAAAAACTGCGGCGGCTTGAGGGCGCACTGATTGAAGGAGCAGTTACAGAATGGGACGTGATTCAGCAAAAAGACGAATCAGGAGAAATCACTCAGGGCTTGCGGCGTCTCCAGCAGGAAATTGCGAGTCAACAACGTGAGCGCGAATTGATCAGGGGTAGCGAGAAGAGTTCGGCGATGCAGGCGGAAGTCCAGCGCTCAACTCTGCGAACAAGACACATGCAATTGTCACAACGAATTGCCGAGCAGGAGGTACAGCGGCTGAGTGTGTTGAAGTCTCCGGTTACCGGCACGGTCGCTTCCGTCGAAGTCCACGCTGGCAATACCGTCGCACCGCAGCAATTGCTTATTACTGTTGTACCGGCCGATGTCGATCTCGCTGCGGAGGTGTTCGTGCCGTCGAGAGCGGCGGGCTTTATTCGGAGCGGTCAAAGTGTACGAATCGCCTATGACGCGTTCCCACAGGAAAAATTCGGAACATTCGAAGGTCGAATCAGCTACATCTCGGAGTACGTTCTGCTTCCCGGTGAAATACCGCAGACCTTTCCGATACGTGAGGCGACCTACAAAATTCAGATCGCGTTGACGAATTCGTCAATAGAAACGAGCGTTGGTATCGCCGGGCTGCGGCCGGGGATGCTCCTGGCCGCAGATATCGTTCTGGACAAGAGGAGCTTTATCGATTGGCTGTTAGAGCCGCTGCGTCTCCGCCGAAGCGCAGCTCACTAGATGGCGCGAGAATCGCGTCTACCATGGCTGTTCGCGGGCGGGGGCAAACGATTACCTGTCGTGCGGCAGGCTACCGCGACGGAGTGTGGTCTGGCGTGCGTTCTTATGATTGCCAACTACTTTGGCGCGTCTGCAGACCTGACGAGTTTGCGGCGCCGCAACGAGGCGTCGTCAAAAGGGGCATCGCTCGGGACGATCATTCGATGCTGCACGGAGTTGGGTCTCTCGCCGCGCGCCGTACGTTGTAATTTTCAGGAACTCAACAAACTTCGGACACCCTGTATTCTCCATTGGCGGTTCAACCACTTTGTCGTTCTGAAGTCCGTCAAGACGAACTCCCTTGTTATCCATGATCCGGCACGCGGCGTGGTTGTTGAGTCGGTCGATACAGCGGCTGATGCGTTCACGGGCGTTGCGCTCGAAGTAACGATGGCGCGGAATTTTCGAACCTCCAAACGACTGAGGCGACTCAAACTCGGCGACCTCGTAACGCTTGACGGAGGGCTGAGCCGAAAATTTGTCGCCGGTCTTTTGCTCGCGTTGGTCTGCGAAGTCCTGTTACTGGCAACACCTTTCTATCTACAGATAATCATCGATCATGTCCTGGCGAAAGGCGACGCCATTCTTCTCGATACGCTGGCGATCGCATTTTCAGTTTTGTTGGTCATTCATAGTCTGGCCAATGTGATGCGTCAGTTAACGTTCCACTATCTCGGGCATGTGACGGTCTTCGATATCACGACGCGGGTCCTGCACCGATTGCTGCAGTTGCCTATTCGCTTTTTTCGAAACAGAGAGCTCGGTGATATCCAGCATCGTGTTCAGTCACTCGGACGGATACAGAGTTTCGTCGTTCAGTCTGTTCCCGCGTTGGTGCTGGACTCGCTGTTTATCGTCTTGATTACTGCGTTGATGACGATCTATGACTCCAAGCTCACTTTGCTCATGGTCACGGTCCTGATCGCCTGGTGTGCGTGGCGTGCCGCAATCTTTTCAATCAGCCTGCGATTGTCCAGCGATATTGCGCAAGCTGAATCTGCTGTGCAGACGCATCTTCTGGAGTCATTGCGCGCTGTGCAGTCAATCAAGGTGACCAACGGCGAGACACAAAGAGAACTGGAGTGGCGCAATCTGTTCGCCGACACGACAAATACTCGTATCCGCGTGAGCAATTTACAGGTCGTTGACGGCGCGGTGCGACAAATACTGTTTCAGGGAGCACGAATAGCGACCGTCTATATGCTCGCCGGCCGAGGCCTCGATGGGCAGATCAGCATTGGCATGATCTCGGCGTATGTCGCCTATCTCGGCATGTTCACTACACGAGGCTGCGGAATCGTCGATCGCGTGCTCGAGTACAAGCTCCTGGATGTCCCCTTGAATCGCCTGGCCGACATAGTCTTCAGTGAAGAGGAGCCTTCAGAATCGATTGCGGAGAGATCAAGGTCGGGACAAGGGCTCGGCGATATCGAGCTCAGGAACGCCTCGTTTTCCTACTCCCGTGACGAACCGGCGATCCTGAAGGAGTGCTCAGTTTGCTTTCGGCAGTCTCGTTTGACGGCGATTGCCGGTCCGTCAGGCGTCGGCAAAAGTACGCTTCTGCAACTGATCGCCGGAAACGAGCAGATTGGCAAGGGCAGATTGCTGTTCGGAGGGCACCCGTCCAGTCATTGGTCTGTGAAGGATCTTCGCTCTCAAATGGCGGTGGTTTTTCAAGACGATGCGCTGCTCAAGGGATCAGTTGCAAACAACATCGCGCTGTCGGCTTCAACGATAGACCGGTCACGCGTGAGGCGAGCAGCGGATCAAGCCTGTATCGCCCGCGACATTGAGGCGTTGCCGATGGGTTACGAAACCAGGATAGGTGATCTGGGTTCGGCGCTGTCGCGAGGGCAGGTGCAGCGCATTCTACTCGCTCGCGCGTTCTACAGACGGCCTGCGTTGTTGTTGCTCGATGAAGCAACTAGCGGACTGGACTACGAACTGGAAAAAGACGTCGTCGCGTCCCTGTTGAAGGTGGACGCGACGATCATCGTTGTCACTCACAGCGACCTCATGTTGCAGGCCGCCGATACGGTGCTTTGGCTACACGAGGGCCAACTGCAACG
>CAZMRZ010000097.1:0-3869 GCA_964568835.1 uncultured Woeseiaceae bacterium
AAGTAATGCGAGAGATTCTCTTCATTGCCTGGCACGACGCGAAGTATCAACTTCGACAGGGGTCGACACTGGTCTGGGCATTCTTGATGCCGCCAATCTTCTTCTATTTTATCGGCACGATGACCGGTGGGTTTTCGTCAAACATGAGCCCTGAGGATAGCCCGATAACCGTCGTGGCAGAGTCGCCGGGGTTCCTGCAAGAACAGATCGACCTGCGATTGAGAGACAATGATTTCGCACCGACTTGGGTAGCCGAGTTAGTCGTTGCCGACGGCGAGAGCCCGCCACGTCGAACGCTGACGATTGGTTCGCATCTTACCGATCAGGTTATTGCGAGTGAGCAGGTCAAGGTCGTGTTCGAGACCACGGCGTCGGAATTGACTCGTGATTTTGAGCTAATACGAGTGCAGCGCAGTTTGTATACGGCGCTTGCCGACATAGTCGTTGCGGATATCAGCGACGACGCTGAACTGACTGCCGCCGATCTGCTTATCTTGAACGACCTGCCGCGAAGCTGGCAGCTCGATGTTTCGCCAGCGGGTAAGCGCCAGAATATTCCGTCGGGTTTCGAACAGGCTGTGCCGGGCATTCTAGTGATGTTCGCGTTGCTGGTTCTGCTGACGAGCGGCGGCACGATGTTGGTTACCGAAAGAAAGCAGGGCTTATTACGACGCCTTGCTTCTGCGCCGTTTTCCCGGCGCGAAGTGGTCGGTGGAAAACTGGGTGGACGAATGATAATTGCGGTCATTCAGATGTCGGTCGCGTTACTTGTCGGAACCTACGTTTTCAAGATGGTCTGGGGGCCGGACTTCGCGATGGTATTAGTCGTTCTGGCTGTTTGGGCCTGTTTCTGCTCCGCGTCGGGGCTCTTGCTTGGGAGCCTGGCGAACACTGAGAGCCAGGCATCTGGGCTTGGCGTATTGACGGCAAACGGGCTCGCGGCACTGGGTGGATGCTGGTGGCCGATCGAAGTAACACCGCCATGGATGCAGGCGATTCAAACCGTGTTGCCGACGGGCTGGACGATGGATGCCATGCACAAGCTCATCAGCTTTCAGGCGGGCGCTGCGTCCGTCATTCCTGAGCTGGCGTTGCTCATAGCGGCGACGATCGCCATTGCCGCATTCGCCGCGAAGCGCTTCCAGTATCAGTAAAACCGGCAGACGCGTTAGTCCACAGTTTGGCGAATAAGCCCTTTCTTTTGGGTTCGATTCTGTTACAGTCCGCTCCGTCTTGGCGCACCTCGGTCTGCGTCACTCACTCCAAACCCGCAATTCTGCCGCTTTGGAGTATTTACTAAATTCCAGCCTGGACCGAACCGCACGTCTTAGAACGCGTCGGATTCAGGTGATCTTGGAGCAAAATCAATGTTATTTAACCAACTCGGCCTATCGGCCGAATTGCTGCGTGCTGTCGAAGAACAGGGTTACACCGAAGCAACCCCTATTCAGCACAAAGCGATCCCTCTTATTCTTGAAGGCAAAGATGTTCTGGCCGGCGCTCAAACGGGCACCGGTAAGACAGCCGCCTTTACCTTGCCGCTACTACAGCGCTTAAACAAAAAGTCGGACGGACCGCGGCGCATTCGCGCACTGATCCTGACGCCGACGCGAGAGCTTGCGGCGCAGGTTCACGAGAGTGTTCGAACCTACGGCAAACAACGTCCACTTCGCAGCATGGAGATTTACGGCGGCGTTAGCGCTCGTCCGCAGATTTCGAAAATCCATCGTGGCGTTGATGTTGTCATCGCAACGCCGGGTCGACTGCTCGATCACGTTCGGCAGGGCAATATCAACCTGTCCGGCGTCGAGATGTTCATACTCGATGAAGCTGATCGCATGCTCGATATGGGCTTTATCCGCGACATCAAACAGATCATCAGAGAACTGCCGAAGAAGCGGCAGAACTTGTTGTTCTCCGCAACGTTTTCTCAGGAAATTCGTGACCTCGCGAAGGGCTTGCTGAACAACCACGTGGAAATTGAAGTCGCGGCGCGTAATTCGACGGCCGATCGTGTCGAACAGCTTGTGATGCCCGTCGACAAGGCGCGCAAACGTGAGCTGTTGTCAGAACAAATCGGCAAAGGCAACTGGCAACAGGTGCTCGTATTTACACGAACCAAACACGGCGCGAATCGTCTTGCCAAACAACTGAATGGCGATGGTATCGAAACCCTCGCTATTCACGGTGGCAAAGGGCAGGGCGCCCGCACTAGAGCACTGAGTGATTTCAAAGCAGGCAAGATTCGTGTGCTCGTCGCAACCGATATTGCCGCTCGCGGCCTGGATATCGACAAACTACCGCACGTCGTCAATTATGAATTGCCGCACGTGTCGGAAGACTATGTGCATCGCATCGGTCGGACAGCGCGTGCCGGACACGATGGCACCGCGATTTCGCTGGTGTGTGTTGATGAGCTGAAATTGCTCAAAGACATCGAGAAACTTCTGGGCACGGAGATCAAGAAAGAATTCGTTCCGGGCTATGCGGTCGACAAAAGCATCAGGGCTGAGCCGATCAATAAAGGCAAGGCACCTCGTGGCGGCGCGCCGAAGCGCGGCAAGCCCTCCGGCTCGAAACCTGCTGGTGCAGGGCGACGCAACAAACCGTCTCGACCCGGTAAGAACGCTCGTGGCTCTCAGGGCAAACGCCCCGGCGGCCAGAGCAATCGACCGTCAGGGCAGCGTCGCGCGAGCTAGGCGCTAGTCCTGGTTCCCGCCGTTGGTGATACGTGCGAGGTCTTCCTTACAATAGTGTGTAAATATTGTCAGGTTATGTAAAAAAGACCGCATTTGAAGTCCTGCGTTAGTGTCTCATTGCTAACTACAACAACAGTTCAGATTCAGGGATACGGAAATGCGGATTCAAACAAAGCGGATTACTTTCGGAATATCGTCAGCGGCAATGATTTTCTTGGCCGGGTGCGGTGGCAGTTCAGGAACAGAGGAGCTGGCGACAACAGGCTTTCTGTCATTAGGCGTAAGCGACGGCCCGGTCCACGACGCGGACAAGGTCTGTATAACGTTCAATGAAATTGAATTCAAGAGTGGCTCGGAGACGACGATCATCGAACTGATTCCGCCGCGCAAGATCAATTTGCTCGACTTTCAGGGCGATAATGCTGCGCCGCTCCTTATCAATGAGGAAGTGACCGCGGGCGATTATCAATGGATGCGCCTTGGCGTCGACGCAGTTCGGGGCAGCAGTGGCGGCGCCGATGATACAGGTGGCGCGGATTGTGATGGCAGCGCTTCGTACATGACGATGGAAGACGGTCGCCTCTTTAATCTCTACGTTCCTAGTGGTGCGAATACTGGACTGAAATTGGTCAGTGGCTTCACGGTACCTGCCAATGGCAGCCCGAATTTCACGGCAGAATTTGATCTCGGTCGGTCGATCACTGCGCCGCCGGGATTGAGCCCGGATGCGATACTGAAACCGACTATCCGCCTGGTAAATAATATCGAGGTCGGAACGTTGACCGGCATGGTTGCAACAGAATTGACCACTGCAGAGGCGTGTGAACCTTCTGTGTTCCTGTTTGACGGCGAATCAATTCCGAATCCAATCGGTATTGATGATGACCCTGAAAGCGATGAGGTTGACCCGAATGACCCTGTAGCGACGGCAATGGTCAGTGAACAGACGAACGATGACGGATCAATGACCTGGAACTACACCATTGGGTTCTTACAGGCGCCAGTAGAATATGTAGCAGCCTTCACCTGCGACGGTGCGATCTTCGAGCCAGCAGACGGCAAGTCGGCATCGATTGCGGTTGGCGAAACGACGATCGTCGACTTTGATGCACCGTTGACCTAACTCGCGTACTTCGTCAGGAAGCGATCCAGGTTGTTGGCTTCCGGCGT
>CAZMRZ010000097.1:3969-6370 GCA_964568835.1 uncultured Woeseiaceae bacterium
GCAATCAACGCCTGATAGCGTGGTTGATCTCGTAAGGCGTGCAAGTCTGGATCGTTTTCGATCCAGGTACGCGACGTGACCGAATTTTCAAGGCAATCCAACGCCTTTTCGATTTCGCCGACCTTGGCATAAAAACAAGCGGTATTGTAACGCGTCGCCGGGTCCTTCGGGTTCAGTGCCAGGGCATGCTCCGTCCACTCAAGCGCTTTATCCATCTGGCCCAAAAGCGCGAGTCCGCCAGCGCCCAGGTAGTAGGCCCGTTGGTTATCGGGATATTCTTCGAGGATTTTCTCCGCCCGTTCCACTCCGATACGCGCGTATTTCAATGCGTTATCCTCGTCACCGATTTCTTCATAGGGCGAGGTAGCAAGCAAGGGACTTTCGTAGTCTTCAAGGTCGCACCTGGTCGCCGCCGCATAACTACGAGCCGCAGCTTTCAAATTACCCTGATGGAGCTGGGCTCTAGCCAGGTATTGATAAGCAATTCCCAAAGTCGAATCCAGTTCAATGGCCTTTTCAAAAGCGACTTCTGCGTCGACGAAGTTACGCTCGGCTGTCAATGCATATGCATTCGCCAGGTAAGTTTCGGCGGAATCAGGAGCGAGCTTCACCAACTTGTCGGCGGCTTCTCGGGCCGCCTTCTGCCACTGTTCACTGTCTTCATCTCGGTAGAAAACAGCTTGGACCCCGCACATTTCTGCGAGATTAAGCCAGGCGCGAATGAATCCCGGATCCTGATCGCCGGCTTTCTTGAACATTTCGGCGCCCAGTTCGGTCTCACGGGCATTCTTCGACATTGCGTAGCCGCGTCCGCGCAGGAAATATTCGTACGCCTTTGCGTTACTCGTTTCAGTGCTCACGCTACGAGTTGGGCCCAGTTTGAGTTTCAACACCTCAAGAATGCGCGCAGCGATATCGTCCTGGATGGCAAAAATATCGTCGAGTTCGCGATCGTAAGTCTCAGACCACAAGTGCGAGTCCGTGTCCGCCTCGATCAGCTGTGCCGTTACGCGAATTCGATTGCCGGATTTGCGTAAGCTGCCCTCAAGGATGTAGCGTACCTCGAATTTCTTCGCAACCTCTTTCAGGTCAATTTGTTTGCCTTTCAATGAAAACGACGACGTTCGCGATGCAACTCGCAGGTCCGGAATGCACGTGAGTACGTTGAGGAGTTCTTCCGTTAGCCCGTCGCAGAAATGTTCCTGGTCTTGCTCGGCACTCATGTCCGGGAAGGGCACAACCGCTATCGACGGGCCGGACTCGATGGTGTCGCGCGATTTGACCGCTTCAGCCCGTTTAATACCGTCAGGTGTGATATCGAAGGCCCAGGTCAGGATTATGGTCAGCGGAAAACCAAGGGCCAGCAAGCCAAAAACGAGCGTTATCGCATTTTCCGGCAAGCCGATCGCTGGAAACATGACATCGGCGACCTCCAACACGACGAAGGCACCGATTACGTAGGCGATACCGACCTTGAGTACTTTGCGGTCTTTTAACTCGCGGAGGAAATTCTGCATGGCTGTATTATAAGGAAATCAATCGCTTTGGGTGTGTTTTGTTAGAAAACGATCGAGGTTGTTGGCGAACGTCTGCTTGTCACGCTGACTGAATGCGGCCGGGCCGCCACTCATCTCGACACCACTTGATCGCATGGTGTCGAGGAAGTCGCGCATGTTGAGTCGTGCACCAATGTTTTCTTTCGTGTGCATTTCGCCGCGCGGGCTGAGTGCATGAGCGCCTTTCTCGATGACCTCCGCGGCCAATGGTATGTCGCTGGTGATCACGAGATCGCCCACCGAACAGCGCTTCACAATTTCATCGTCCGCGACATCGAATCCCTGCGGCACTTGCACTGTATTGATGTTCGCTGAGGACGGTGTGCTGAGTGGTTGATTGGCAACCAGAGTCAGTTCGACGCCAGTTCGATCAGCGGCACGATAGAGTATTTCCTTGACCACGACGGGGCAGGCGTCGGCATCGACCCAGACCTTCATTGGAGTGGCTCTTTGGTCTTTGCAATGCGCCGTCGTACAGCTTCGGCCGGGACGAACAACTGCTCCATCAGGTACGCCTTAAACTCGGGGGAGAAGGATTGCTCGGCAACAGACTCGGACATGCAGGTTAGCCATTGGTCACGTTCAGGCGTCTTGATATCAAGATGCGCATGTACTCGCGGGATACCGATGGCGCCATACTTTTCATTGTAGAGTTTCGGGCCACCCAGCCAGCCGCACAGGAATCGTGCCAGCTTGTCGCGTGACACATCTTTCTCGTCAGGATGCATATGCCAGATTGTGGCGAAGCGTTCGTCGCTACCCATGCGATCAAAGAAATTTTCGACGAGTGCGAATATTCCCTCCTGCCCACCGGCAGCCTGAAATGATGCATTGCCGACGCCGTA
>CAZMRZ010000097.1:6470-8000 GCA_964568835.1 uncultured Woeseiaceae bacterium
CGTTGTGCCTGCTCCTGGCGCTGCTGTTTTTTGTTGACCGGCTTGTCCGGTTCGTCCTGCCACTTCTCAACAATCTTCTCAGCGTTCTCGTCCTGTTCCTTCAGCCAGGCAGGATAGTCGTCGATACTGCGATTGAATCGATCGACGATGCCGTCATGGACGATAAGCAATTCATCGCAAACGCTTCGCAGCAAATGCCGATCATGCGAAATCACAACCAGTGCGCCTGAGTACTCGATCAGCGCGACGCTTAGCGCCTGACGCATTTCGAGATCGAGGTGGTTGGTAGGCTCATCCAATAGCAGCAAGTTCGGCCCCTGACGAATCATGAGTGCCAGAACGAGTCGTGCTTTTTCGCCGCCCGAAAACGGCGCAACGGGTTCGAAGATACGCTCGCCACCGAAGCCGAATCGGCCGAGGTAATTGCGATGATCCTGCTCACGGTCGTCGGGCGCGTAGTCCCGCAAATGATCGATGGGGCTGTGTTCGGGTCGCAGCAATTCGAGTTGGTGCTGTGCGAAGTAGCCGATCTTGGTGTCTTTACTCAGTACTCGTTCGCCAGCGAGCAAAGTGCTACCGGTAGACAGCGCTTTGACCAGCGTCGATTTACCCGCGCCGTTGACACCGAGGAGACCGATGCGATCGCCCGCGGAAAGATTTAGGTTGATATTGTCGAGAATGACATCATCGCCATAGCCGGCCGACGCATCGGTTAGTCCCAGTAAATGTTGAGGTTGCTTCTTTGGCTCCAGAAAATGAAAGCGAAATGGCGAGTCGACGTGCGCTGGAGCAATGTGCTCCATGCGCTCCAACATTTTCAACCGGCTCTGCGCTTGCCGTGCTTTTGAAGCCTTGTATCGAAAGCGATCCACGTAACTCTGAATGTGTTTGATCTCTTTCTGCTGTCGCGTGAACATTGACTGTTGTTGTGCCAGCTGTTCGGCGCGCAGCGATTCGAATTGACTGTAGTTGCCGGTGAACAGATGAACCTGTTCGTGCTCGATATGTGCGATGCGCGTGCAGACCTGATCGAGAAAATCGCGATCATGCGACACGATGAGCAGAATGCCCTCGTAGCGCTTCAACCAACGCTCAAGCCATAGAATTGCGGGGAGGTCGAGGTGGTTGGTTGGCTCGTCGAGTAACAAAATGTCTGAGCGACACATGAGTGCCCGGGCCAGGTTGAGACGCATGCGCCATCCACCCGAAAACTCTTTTACGGGTTTGGAGTACTCGTCAGCCGAAAACCCCAGCCCGTGCAACAGTCGGGACGCCCGCGAGTCGGCAGTGAATCCGTCAATGGTCTCCATCCGTTCATATAAGGTGACAGTGACCTTATTTGCCGAATTAAGGTCACTGTCACCGTAATTGGCGAGGGCGGCCTGTATCTCACGCAGTTCCGGGTCCCCGTCCATGACGTAGTCGACAGCGGAACCGCTGCCGTGGGGACTTTCCTGCGCGACATGAGCGATAACGTCCTTGGCGTCGAGCGCTAAATCGCCGTCGTCCGGTTCGAGTTCACCGAGCAAC
>CAZMRZ010000098.1:0-7937 GCA_964568835.1 uncultured Woeseiaceae bacterium
TAATCTTCCAGCAAGAAGCTTCTTAGCTGATCCGAACGTGTCGGATGACGAAGCTTACGCAATGCCTTCGCTTCAATCTGACGAATTCGTTCGCGCGTGACGTCGAACTGCTTGCCGACTTCTTCCAGCGTGTGGTCGGTGTTCATGTCGATACCGAATCGCATGCGCAGGACCTTCGCTTCACGAGGCGTTAGCCCAGCGAGTACCGAGTGCGTGGTTTCCTTCAAGCCGGATGTTGTCGCGGAGTCGACCGGCGAATGCACCGTCTGATCTTCAATGAAGTCGCCGAGGTGTGAATCTTCGTCATCACCAATCGGTGTTTCCATCGAGATCGGCTCTTTCGCGATCTTGAGAACCTTGCGAACTTTGTCTTCCGGCATTTCCATGCGTTCGGCAAGCTCATCCGGCAGCGGCTCACGTCCCATCTCCTGCAACATCTGACGAGAGATACGGTTCAGCTTGTTAATCGTTTCAATCATATGAACAGGAATACGAATGGTACGAGCCTGATCCGCAATAGAGCGCGTGATCGCCTGGCGAATCCACCAGGTCGCATAGGTTGAGAACTTATAGCCGCGACGGTATTCGAACTTGTCGACCGCTTTCATGAGGCCGATGTTGCCTTCCTGAATCAAATCCAGGAATTGCAGTCCGCGATTGGTGTACTTCTTCGCAATTGAGATGACGAGACGCAGGTTCGCCTCAACCATTTCTTTCTTCGCGCGACGAGCCTTCGCCTCACCAATCGACATTTGTCGATTAATCTCTTTGATCTCCGCAATGCTCAGTCGCGTCGCGACTTCAACAGCAATCAGTTTACGTTGGCATCGCATAACGTCGTCTTTCAACTTTGCGAGGATTGACGAATGTTTGCGCTTCGCGCGAATGTGCTTGTCGATCCAGGTGTAGTCGGTTTCGTTCTTCGGGAAGCTCGACAGGAAATCCTTACGTGGCATACCTGCATCGCGCACGCAGATCTTCATCACCGTACGTTCCTGGCTGCGAACGATCGAAACGACGTCGCGAAGATTACGGACCAGTGCATCGAATAATTTCGGCGCGAGCTTGAGCTCCATAATCTGGTCGGCCATCTCTGACAGCGCCTTGACCGTGCGCTTGTCTTTGTAGTCGTATTTGTCGAGATACTTCATTCCACGGTTAAAGTGGCGACGGATAACTTTGACTCGAGCCTTAACTTCGAGAGGATCCGGCCCCGTGTCGATGACTTCTTCATCGTCATCGGATTTCGGCGCAGGCGGTTTGACCTCGTCGGGTTCGTTCGGGTCAATAAATCCAACGACGAAATCCTGCATGCGAGTCTCGCCCGCGATTACGCGATCTGCGACCTCGAGCAGTGCCTCAACCGTCGGCGGAAAATGCACCATGTGATACTTGACCTGGTTAAGGCCCGCTTCGATGCGTTTGGCGATTTCAATCTCACCCTGACGCGTCAGAAGTTCGACCGTGCCCATTTCCCGCATGTACATGCGAACCGGATCGGTCGTGCGGCCGAATTCGGCATCGACGCTTGCTAACGCAGCTTCAGCTTCCTCGGCGCCGTCGTCATCCGTTGCGGTCGCGTCGGACAATGTAATCGATTCAACATCGGGTGCTTTCTCGTGCACGGCGATGCCCATATCGTTAATCATATTAACGATGTCTTCGATCTGTTCCGGGTCGACAATGTCATTCGGCAGGTGATCGTTGACTTCTGCGTACGTCAGATAGCCCTGCTCCTTACCTTTGCCAATCAACTCACGAAGCTGCTTCGCCTGTTTGCTAACGGCTGCAGGATTGGCAGGTATGGCAGGTACGGCCACTTTCGCAGCTTTGGTTGCCCTGGTTGCCCTGGTGGCTTTGGTTACTCTGGTTGCTTTGGCTGGTGTGGCCGGTGCTTTCTTTGCGGTCAAGACAAAAACCCCTGCGGGTAAAAAATTCAAACGAGTGATTCTACTCTTATGGAGGAGTAGAATCTACATAAATTTCATCGAGTTACGCTGCCTCCAGCAATTGCTGAAGTTCAAGTTTTTCGTCGTCACTGAGACCCGTAACTCGTTGTTTTTCAATCAAGAACTCAATGCGTTCCTTGCGGCCGGCGATGGCCAGTTGCTGCACGCAGTCACTCAGCTCGGCGGCAGCGTCAAATTCCTCGTCCATTGGCATATCGGCGGCGGCCAGCTTGCCCAGATGGCGTCCCTTTTCGTCGTGACGCCAACGCTCCAGCAAACCAGCTGTCGTGATATTGGGCTCGCTTTGCACGGTTTCAATGAGCGCGGCCAATAAATCGACTCCCTTACGCTGCACGCCGGCCAGTAATTCAACGTTGAGCTTGTGTCCCGCCACCGGGTTATTCAGCAACAAAGTGATTGCGCGTCGCACGACCGATGGTTGGCCGGCCGCTATCGGCTTGCGGCCTCGAATTCTCGAGGCTCCGGCATCCGGGTGTGCCGTCGTCGTATTTGATCGGCCAGCTGCCAACATCTTTTCCAGTTTCGGCCCCGTCAATCCGACAGCCTCAGCGAGGCTTTCAATGAGTAGCTCGCGATAAACGCCGTCAGGAATCTTGTTAACGAGCGGGCGGGCCAATTCCGCCAGTCTTGCGCGTCCGTCAATCGTTTCCATATCGACCTGTCCGCTGAGTTCGCGAATGAGGAACTCTGATAACGCCAAACCGTTGTCCATCAGCTTCACGAACGCGTCGGCACCGTTCTCGTTGACGTAAGAATCCGGATCATGACCCTCAGGGAGGAATACGAATCGAATTTGCCGGCCCTCCCGAACCTGCGGCAGGGCGTTTTCGAGCGCCCTCCAGGCAGCCTTCTTACCCGCGCGGTCACCATCGAATGCGAAATATGCATTTTCAGTCAGGCGAAACAGGCGATTCAGATGGTCGCCCGTCGTCGCGGTTCCCAGGGTTGCAGCGGCGAAATCAATGCCGTTTCTGGCCAGTGCGACCACGTCCATATATCCCTCAACGACGACCAGTTTGTCGATATGACGCAGGGCCTGTCGGGCTTCGTAAAGACCGTATAGCTCTCGGCCTTTGTGGAACAGCACCGTTTCCGGGGAGTTGAGATACTTTGGTTCGCCGTCGCCCATAATGCGTCCGCCGAAACCGATCGTACGGCCGCGCGCGTCGCGAATGGGGAACATGAGTCGATCTCTGAAGCGGTCGTAGTGTTTGCCGTCATCTTTGCGAATGATCAGGCCGGTGGCGAGCAGTCTTTCTGTCGCTTCTTCGGACTTTCCGAATTTATCGAGGACGTTGCTCCAACCGTCGGGTGCGTAACCAATGCCGAAGCGTTTGGCCGTCGATCCGTCGATACCCCTGTTTTTTAAATACTCGACGGCGTTAGGTGCCTCTTTGAGGCAGGACTGCCAATGTCGAGCGACTGTATCCATTAATGAAAAAAGCTCGTCGTAGCGTCGTGCCGGTTGATCGCTTTCGCTTCGAGGAACCTCAACACCCATGGAGTTCGCCAGAGACTCAATCGCTTCGACGAAACTCATATGTTCGAACTCCATCAGGAAGCCGACGGCTGTGCCGTGCGCTCCGCAGCCGAAGCAGTGGTAAAAGCCTTTGCCCGGACTGACCGTAAAGGACGGTGTTTTTTCATCGTGGAATGGACAGCAGGCTTTGAATTCGCGGCCCGCCTTCTTCAGTTGCGCCCGGCGCCCCACAACCTCGACGATATCTGCTCTCGCGATCAGATCATCGATGAAATCCTGGGGGATTAATCCGGCCATAATGTTTCAAACGCAGCCCGGACACTACCGGGTCTTCAGGGATTGTTATTATTTTTATGAAGCATAGCCTAATGAGCCGGCTTTGCCAGAGCGCAAATTTCGCGCCAATTTTACAGGGCGTTTAGACGGTCTTTGACGGTCGAGCTGACAGCGCCCATGTCTGCGCGGCCGGCGGCCTTTGACTTGACGATCCCCATCACCTTGCCCATGTCGCGTATGCCTTCGGCACCGCTGGATTTGATGGCTTCGTCAACGATCGTGCCCAGTGCGTCAGCAGACAGCTGTTCGGGTAAGTAGTCTTGCAGCACGACGATCTCGGCACGCTCAATAGCGGCGAGGTCTTCGCGATCGCCTTTTTCGAATTGATCGACCGAGTCACGGCGTTGCTTGACCATTTTGGTCAACACGGTGAGCACGGCTGCATCGTCGAGTTCTTCGCGTGTATCGATCTCAATTTGCTTGATCGCAGCACGAATGAGGCGCACCACTTTCAACCGGTCTTTATCACCGGCCTTCATGGCAGACTTCATGTCTTCTGTGATTTGGCCTTTGAGGGACATCGCGAATCCTCCGTCAGGGGAGGGCGGGGCTCAGTAGAGGCGCTTGCGCTTGGCGTCGTCGCGAGATATTTTCTTCAGATGACGCTTAACGGCGGCAGCTTTCTTACGCTTCCGTTCCTGTGTGGGCTTCTCGTAGAACTCACGACGACGAAGCTCGGTAAGGATTCCGGCCTTTTCACAGGCACGCTTGAAGCGACGCAGGGCAGCGTCAAAATACTCGTTCTCTTTTACGCGAACACTTGGCATTGTTCAGGTATTCCGTCCAGACATAAATAAACCCGGCGCATAGGCCGGGACTCAGCCGCGCATAGTAACTCCACATTTGGCGGTTTGCAAAGGGTTCGGGTTATGATTCGCCGCTTATGGCAACCCCGACAATCACTCTTGGAATCGAAACCAGCTGCGATGAGACTGGCGTAGCGCTGTACAGCGTCGAAAAAGGCCTGATTGCGCATGCCTTGCACAGCCAGGTTGACTTGCATGCGGTCTACGGCGGCGTCGTTCCCGAGATCGCGTCTCGCGACCATGTTCGGATGCTTTTACCATTAATTCAACAGGTTATGGATGAGGCGGGCATCGAGAAACCGGATGCCATTGCTTATACGGCCGGCCCGGGACTCGTTGGCGCGCTAATGGTCGGTGGTGGCATGGCGAATGGCCTGGGTCTGGCCTGGGATTGTCCGGTAATCCCGGTGCACCACATGGAGGGCCATTTGCTGGCTCCCATGTTGGAGGAAAATGCGCCGAATTTTCCGTTTCTGGCGCTTTTGGTCTCTGGCGGACATACGATGCTCATCGCCGTTCGAAACTTTGGTGAGTACGAAGTGCTGGGTACAACGCTCGATGATGCCGCCGGCGAGGCTTTCGATAAGACGGCCAAATTGTTGGGTCTTGGTTATCCGGGCGGACCATTGCTTGCTGCGCTGGCAGACGAAGGCGACGACTCAGCTTTCGCCTTTCCGCGCCCTATGCTGAATAAGCCGACTCTGGATTTCAGTTTCAGCGGGTTGAAGACAGCCGTGATGCTTGCGGTCAGAAAAGTGGAAGCGTCCGGTGGCCTCGACTCGTGTCGAGCAGACATCGCCGCGTCATTTCAACGAGCCGCAGTTGATACATTGGTAGGCAAGGCACTTCGGGCGGCTAAGTCCGAGGGACTCGACAGAATTGTAGTCGCTGGTGGCGTCGGTGCGAACCGCTTGCTGCGAAACGATATGGCAGAGCGGTTTTCGGGTGAGGTGTTTTATCCGCGCTTCGAATTTTGTACCGACAATGGTGCGATGATCGCGGTCGCGGGCGCAATGCGGCTGAGCGAAGCTCAAGATGCCAGCGAAATTCGGGCGCAAGCAAGATGGTCTCTGGATTCGCTCAGCGTGCCAGCGACGGCTTAAATCAGGAACAGGCAAGGAATAGGGAAGCATGGATATTATTTTTCTCAGCGAACTCAAAGTCGACACGATCATCGGCATCTGGGAGTGGGAGCGGCGAATTCGCCAGACCGTCATTATTGATCTTGAAATGAGCGCCGATATCGCGAGCGCCGCTGCTACCGACGAGGTCGCCGATACCTTGAATTACAAATCGGTGGCAAAACGAATCCAGAGCTTTGTTTCTGAATCCAGCTTCCAGCTGGTCGAGACTCTGGCAGAGCGAATTGCCGGGATTATTCGCGACGAATTCGATGTCGCATGGGTAAAGGTGCGCGTCAATAAGCCCGGCGCAATTCGTGGTTCGAAAGACGTCGGTATTCTCATTGAGCGTGGCGAACGGCCCGACTGATGGCGACCGTATTCCTGGGCATTGGCAGCAATGAATCGCCTGAAGAAAATCTGCGTCTGGCGATTCGAGAGTTGGGAAATCGCTACGGACACCTCGATTTATCGCCAATCTACAAGAGTGCATCCGTCGGCTTCGACGGTCCGGATTTCCTGAACCTCGTCGCGCGTTTTGAGTCTGATGTTTCAGTGTTTTCTATCTGTGCCGAGATCGAGCTTATACATAATCTGGCAGGCAGGAAGCGCGGTAGCGATAAATGGGGATCACGTCCTCTTGATATCGATGTGCTGCTCTATAATGACCTCATTCTGGATGAACGCCCGGTGCACGTGCCTCGCGACGATATTCTGCAGTACAGCTTCGTTCTGCGACCGATAGCTGAGCTGGCGCCGTCGCAGATACATCCGGTGACGGGAAGGACGCTGCTTGAACATTGGCAGGAATTCGATGCAGCGAGTCATCCTTTGGAAGAGATAAACGTTGATCTGTAATGCTGAAACGCGAGGGAATCTTCATGCGCAAACTCATTTGCCTCATCGCCTTTGCGGGACTAACGAGCGCCTGCGGCAGCAGTAGTAGTGCTGACGGGCCGCCAATCGGTGCGGCGGCTTGTAGCACGGATGGTCAAAAACAATACGTGCTGGATCAGCTGTATGACTGGTATCTGTGGAATGATCTTCTGCCAGCCAATATCAACATCGCCGACTACGCCTCACCGGAAGAACTGGTCGCTCGAGTGACGCTCGACTTCGGTCCTCAGGACATGAACGGCGATCCGATCGATCTTTTCAGCAGTGTCGGATCCCTCGACGCCGACCAGCAGTTTTTCGGAGAAGGTAAATTTGAGGGCTTCGGATTTAGCTGGCGTTTTGTTGATGCGGCCGGAACGGATTTCCGCATCACGAGAACTTTTGAGGGCAGTCCGGCTTTTCTTGGTGGTTTAGAACGTGGCCAGCAGGTATTGGCGCTAAATGGTCGCACCGTGGCGGATATCGTGGCGAACGAGGGCATCAGTACGTTTTTCGACAACAATGACCCGATTGATTTTGAGGTGCAGCCGGTCGTTGGTGTTTCATTTATGACGGGCGGTATCAGCAAAGCCGTCGTAACGATTCCTCCCGTTCCTCAGTGGCGCATCATTCCCGGCGTTGGTGGCAGCAACATCGGCTATATGGAGCTATCAACGTTCATCAGCACGGCCGATCCGGAATTCGAAACAGTGTTCGCGGCATTCCAGGACGCAAGAGTCAATGACGTCATTCTCGACCTGCGCTATAACGGCGGTGGATTGGTCAGTACAGCCGAATTGCTTGGCGACTATCTGGGTGGCTTAATCAAACAAAACCTGATCTTCTCCAGCACCGAATTCAATGCTGATCGTTCGGCCCAAAACAGTACAGAGCTGTTCGAGTTGCTGGGCAGCTCCATCAACTTGTCACGGCTGGTGGTCATCGCCACGCGGGGAACGGCGTCGGCGAGTGAGCTGGTGACCAACGGCATGATTCCGCACGTCGAAGTCGTCATCGTTGGCGACGATACTTTCGGCAAACCGGTCGGACAGATCGGCATAGAGTTTTGCGACAAGATATTGCGGCCGACGGCATTCAAGCTGGCGAACGCGTTGGGCGATGGCGAGTATTTTGAAGGTCTACCGGTTGATTGCCCTGCGGCGGACGATCTTAGTGTCGCCGTCGGCGATGATCTTGATCCCAATATGGTTGCGGCAATGAGTTACATCAATACGGGCGCCTGCCCGGTTGCCTCGTGGCCAGGACAGACCCTTAAACCGGCGATCGATCGCCGCGAGCTGGAACGACAACGACCGCCGCACCGGGAACTGCTGGACGCGTACTAGTC
>CAZMRZ010000099.1:0-7780 GCA_964568835.1 uncultured Woeseiaceae bacterium
GGCAACTCTGCCGTCGCTCGCAAGACAGATGGCAACCCGGAGGGCAAAGGCCTCAATGGGTTTTTACTCGACTGGTATCAGAGTGAGCCGAGGGGTGTCGTCGCGAAACCCCGGCGTCAGGTACTAGCCGAGTTTTTCACATCCATGCTTGTCCTCTCCGCAACATTTAAGTTTCGCCCGGTTGTCGGCTCAGCCAATTATCTTTACTGGATCAATGACGAGTGGTCCCTAAGCCTCATCGCACCTGACGAGTGGTCGAATAAAAGACGCGCTGGTTTTGTGGGGACATGTGTACTGCAAGGTGACATGACTTGGACAATTGATCCGTCAGACCTGCTCGGCGAAAACAACTCGGTGTCGGAGGCGATGAGTCGATTCTATGACGCCTTCGCCGAGACGCTGGATACCGACCTTGCACTTGAGGAAATACTGCCGTTCTACGTCGCCAGAATTCCTTACTACCAGCGGCTATACGCGAACGCCCTGAGCCGCTCGATGCAAGTCGCTATGAGACTAGGTGATCAGGGCTCAAGCAGTTGCCGTCAGTGGCACATGCAGCTGCCCAAACTCAATGATGGTTTGCTGGAACACCACTAATAACTTTCCTCCGCCCTCTCTACAATCTCGCGCGTCATGCCACGAAAAATGAGTGCGTGAAACGGCAGCAGCATTAACCAGTAAAGGATTCCCCACACGCCGGCGGGGTGAAAGTATGCCGAGACGGTAATCGTCCGCTGGCCACTCTCGTTATCATCGACATCGAACTCGAGAACGCCAGCACCCGGCGCCTTCATTTCCATCAGCATCGTCAGCCTTTTGCCGGGCTGCATGGCTATGACGCGCCATGCATCGACAACATCGCCGACGCGAAGCTCATCGGGATGGCGGCGCTTACGGCGGAAGCTTGGTCCACCCAGGATCCAGTCCAGAGATCTTCGCAACCACCAAAGCCAGTTGGCATGAAAAAAATCACCGTTCTTCCCAACCCGGCAAATGACTCGCCATAAGGCCTCTGCACTAGCGTTGCTTTGTCGGCTGTCACCCGTCTGTTTCGAATAGAAACTGTATTCCGGTCGAAATTCGCGACAGGCGATGGCGCCTTCAACCCAGTGAGCCGGCAAGGCATGTTTGCGCTCTGCTTCGAGCGCCTCCACAGCCGCTTCACGAAAGCCGAGAAGCTTCTGCGGAACGAGACTGGCCAGCCGGTCGCCATCGGCTATCACGTCCTGAGAAAGTCCGTCGATCAGGGCTCGTGCAATGTTCGTCGGCACTGAGGTCACCAGGCGCAGCCAATACGAGGACAGGCGCGGCGTGAGAAGGTTAACCGGGATGATGCGTGGGTTCTTGCCAACAAGTTCAGCATACTGCCGCATGATTTCTGCATACGTAAGTTCGTCGGCGCCGCCAACGTCGTAGATTTCTCCGGCCGTCTCCTCGAGCATCGGTGCATCGGCGAGATAACGCAACAGGTTGCTAAGCGCTATCGGCGTCGACCGCGAGAACACCCAGCGCGGCGTTATCATGATGGGCAGGTGATTGACGAGATCGCGTATTACTTCCCAGGCAGCCGAACCGGGTCCGATAATCATCCCGGCGCGAATCTCTGTCACCGGAACGCTACGCGCGCGCAGAATGTCACCGGTTTCCTGACGCGAGCGAAGATGCGTCGATTTGGGTGATTCCGGAACCAGCCCGCCGAGATAGACAATGCGTTTGACACCCTGCCGCGCAGCCGCGTCCGCAAAATTGCGTGCTGCCCTTGCGTCCAGTTCAGGGAAGTTCTTGCCCGCCGCCATTGAGTGCACGAGGTAATAGGCGATGTCGACGTGTGCAAGGACGCTGTCCAGGGACTCTGGTTCCAGAGCGTCCGCCTCGGCCAGCACGACATCCTGCCAGCCACGGCCTTCGATAACTTCGACGTTGCGCGACGTTGCGCGCACCGGCAAGCCTCGAGATGCCAGGTACGGTGCAAGGTGACTGCCAATGTAGCCACTCGCGCCGAATACGAGCCGGTAGCTCAACGGTTTCTCGAGAAGCCGGGCACGGCGTCGATGACAGTAATTTCGCTCAGTTGATTTTGCTCTTGCCTAGATACGACTTGTTGCAGAAGTCCGCTGGTTACCACGCGGGTGGACGGACAGGATACAAGTTTCTGCGCAATCAGTATTCACTCGTCCGTTGATCGTTGGCGCGAGTGAATTCCCTATCGCTTAGGCAGCCTCGACTGTGCGATTACGGCCGTCGTTCTTGGCTCGATAAAGTGCCTCGTCCACAACCCCGATCAAGGCGGTTTCATCCTCAGCAGGTGTCGCAGGGAAACTGCCGAATCCCAGGCTAACCGTACAGCGAATAGTCTGACTGCGATCTTGCACCGTCATCGCCTCAATTGCACCGCGCATACGCTCGCAGACCTCAGCTGCACCTTCAATTGACGCACCAGGCAACAGGCACAAAAATTCTTCCCCGCCATAGCGAATCAGTACGTCACCCTCGCGCAGAATCAATTTGGCCTCTTTTGCAACATTCGCGAGAACCCGATCACCGATAAGATGCCCGTGTGAGTCATTGACCAACTTGAAGTGGTCAATATCGAACATGATCAGGCCTAAAGGTAGTTCGCTTCGCTTCGCCCGCATAAACTCCTCGCGCAGGCGTGTAAGTCCAAAGCGTCGGTTGTAACAATTCGTCAGGGGATCAAGCGCCGCGATACGCTGCAAATCACTGTGCTTCATGGCATTGGATAGAGCCATAACGAAGGTTCTGCCAAAGATCTGCGACAGCGAACGCGAATCTCTTTGGAACGCCGACGATTTGGCCAGTACAACAACGCCCGTCGCCTTTGACTGGACGATCAGAGGCATGAAAGCGACCTCCCGCGGCTGAAACTCGACCAATCCGGCATTCACGGACAGCCCCTCGGGTAATTCGACATAAACGGGTTCTTGTGTTCGCAGCGCCAACCGCACATGGTCATTCTCACACAGGCTTTCGGTCTCAACGATTCCGAAACTGGCCAGGACGGAGAGTTCTCCACCGATATCGGTCACGATGGCTCCTGCAGTGGCACTCGTCGCGGAGATAAAACCGCTGAGCGCGCCATTGCATAAAGGACCGAGTTCCAGCTGACTCGTCATGGTCTTGCTAAATTCGGCAACTCTCTCCTCAACTTGATGACTGTGTTGAAGAACGCGTATCAAGCGATTGAACGCGGAAGCGGACTCGCCGATAACATCGTCACTATCGACTGGCAGCTGACAACCCTCCGGATCGCAGTCCGTCCAATCGCCTGTGTAGGTTGCGTTTTCAACAACCGATTCGATCATTCGCATGCCGTCGACGAGCGCGCGCAATCTGGGCATGACCACTACGCGCATCAATCGAATATTGACACCACCGACTACGATGCCCGCAAGAAGACATATGCCAAAAAAGAACGGGGTAAGAACAATCTCGCCAGGCACACCAAGGACAACCAACATGGGCGGAAATATCGCGCCAATGATGACCCCGACGCCAATCATCCAGATTGCGAGATCGTCGAAAACGCTGCGGGTTAGTCGCAAGGGAACGTGATCGTCGTATCCACTGGTTTGTTCGGAATCTGGCGCAAATTTCTGCTCCTGAGGTACGACCTCAAGCCGAGCAGTGTTCGTTAGGAGACTCTTGTTCGTCAGGGCTGGTTCAGGCCGAATCATTGACTAAAATCCTCATTCAGAAGCTTCACATCCCCCCAAATGTAAGGTTGCATATTGTGGGTATAGAAGCGTTGAACCAATCGACATTTTGGATGAATGCGTTCTGCGGCGCCAAATACGGGAAAACCGAAATAGCACCTCAGTATATTACGATTCACTAAATTAGTATTCGCGAATAGTCTGCAAGGCTCCAGTGAACATCCGCACGGTGCCCTCGTCATTCCGTGCCTTAAATCAAACGGAGCTCACCCAGTTGGTGAACCGCACGACAACGTATTCGATGCAACGGGAAGCCCCCTCCGCGACTTCCCCTGGACACCTTTTCGCTTTCTATCAACTCAGCCTCAATTCAGGAGGTATTCCCAATGTCTGCCCTGTTACGTAAGCCAGCGGTGCTTTTGCTCGCTGTAGGTACCCTCGTCTTTGGCGGCCCGGTTTTGGCCGCAGACGAACTCGAGGGTCAAAAGCTCTTCAAGGAACACTGTAAACAGTGTCACGAGGATGGTTCACCCAACGGTGAATACACCCCTATGACGCTGATCTCGTCACAGTGGATACGCTTTTTCGAGCGCAAATACGAGCGCACGCACAAAGACGTCATCGACGCCAAACATGGCGAAAAGCCGGTTATCCAGGCTATCAGCCCTGAAGATCTCGAAGTGATCAAGAACTTCGCGATCGAACACGCGGCCGATTCCGAAAACCCGATGACTTGCGGTTAAAGGAGTACAAGATATGTTACGCAAAATCTCTATCACCGTTGCTGCCGCGGCCCTGGTCGCCCTTGTGGGCCTGCCAGACAATGCCCATGCGCAGCAGCCATCCGTCAACGAGTTGTCAAAGCAGGTCGAGGCATTGCAGGCGCAATTGAGCGGTGTATTGCAGCAACTCGAGACCATTCAGAAGCAATCCGATCAAACGGCAGAGGAAACGACCGTTCTGATCGAGGACATGGAGGACATGGATGACCGCGTGATGAAACCCGAGCGCCATTCGGCACTCGACAAAATACGTCTGAGCGGCAGCTTCCGTACCCAGGTGCACTCCATCGACGGCAACCTGGTCGAGAGGATCGACGGGGCCAACGTGCAGAAGGACCTGGTCAATACGCTGTTCTATTTCGGTGCCACAGGGCAGCCGCCCCAGACGCCCGATCTAAGCGATGTCGACCAGTTGATCGGGGACAACTACGGCGACTATCTAAACTACCTCAACAACGTCGTGAGCTTCGATTTCATCAAATCCCAGTTGCAGGGACTGCAACAGCAGGACCCTGCGCTCGCCCAGCAGTTGATGGGTTTACTGGCCTCCCAGCCGGACAGCTTTATTCCCGGCGACAGTGCCGACAATAATATGGTGTACACCAACCGGCTGCGCATTCGCACTCAGGCTGATGTCGGCGAAAACGTCGTGTTCGACGGCCGCCTGGCCATGTACAAGGTGTGGGGCGACTCCACCGGCGTGCAGGTATTCAACGGCCAACCCACCTCGATCAACTGGGACGGCACGACCGCCAATGTGCCGAACTCGGATATTCTGCGGGTGGAGCGTGCCTACTTCACCTGGTCAGATATTCTGGACATGCCGCTGTATCTGTCCGTCGGACGTCGACCCTCCGTCGGTGGCGTACCGCTCAACCTGCGTGAAGACGAGCCTCGCGGCGGTACTCCACTGGGATCACTGTTCAACTACCAGTTCGACGGCATCACCGTGGGATATCACCTCAACGACTATTCCACGATGCGCATTTGCTATGGCCTCGGATTCGAATCGGAGTGGGGCAACGGCAGCGAGTTTCTGCCTTCCGATGACCGACTCCATGACACCTGGTTCATCGGCTTCGTGTGGGACATCTTGGATACGCCCAATATGTTCGTGCAGGCTAACTGGGCCACCGCGCAGAATATCGGCGACGGGTTCAACGGTCTGGTCGTGATGCCGTTCGATCCAGTCACGGGTCAGGACGCTCCACCGGCGCTACTGCGTTATACGCCCAGCGATAACATCGGCAATATGGATCTCGGCGGTGTCGTCGTGACGCGCAACGATGGTCCCTTCGACTATTTTGCCAGCGTTAACTACTCCTCGTCCGACCCTCACAACACCACCACGCCATTTGGCGGCATGTTGTCGGACCCCTTCGATACGCCGACCAGCGAAGACGGCTACATGTACTACCTCGGCGGGCGTTACAATTTCGCCAATGGCGATACCAAGGCGGGTGTCGAGTTCAATCACGGTTCCCAATACTGGTTCAACTTCTCCACTGCCGAAGACGACTTTCTCGGTCCGAAGACGAGCGTGCGCGGGGATGTGTTCGAGGTCTACCTGACCCATACGATCCGCGACCGGTTCATCTTCAAGCTGGACTATGTCTTGTATGACTACGCGTACTCAGGCTCAGGCTGGATACTCGGGACACCCAAGAATTTGGATGACCTGAACATCCTCGCAGCCCCTGCCTACGAAGATGTCGGCAAGTTCATGCTCAGTTTCGACGCACGTTTTTAGGAGACACGCCATGTTCCGCCTCCTCCTCGTTTTGATTGCGGCATTTACCATGCTGGCAGCGCCCGGTGCGGCAGATGCCGAGAGAAAAAACCTGCACGAGAGAAAGTTCAAGCACTACGAGGGCACCACAACTTGTCTTGAGTGCCACGATGAGGAGGCGGAATCTTTCTTCCATTCACAGCACTACCAGTGGCGGGGGGAAACCCCTGCCGTGGTCAATGCTGAAGGGCTCGCACTTGGCAAGATGTCCATGATCAACGACTTCTGCACCAATCCCAGCGGCAAACAGTGGATCGGGGAAGTCAAGAATGCGGAAGGCAAGGTGGTGGCCAAGGGCTGTTCCGGCTGTCACGCGGGCCTTGGCAAGCTGCCCACACAGGAAATCAGTGACGAGCAACTCGAGAACATCGACTGCCTGATGTGTCATGCCTCGGGGTATCGCCGCGATCTGTATGCAACTGATGACGGCGGCTGGGAGTGGCGCCCCATCCTGTGGAAAAACCAGGAAGGCCTGGACTCGGTGTCCAAGCGTCTCTCGCTGCCCACCCGGACCATGTGCCTGCGGTGTCACTCGAATTCTGGCGGCGGACCGAATTACAAGCGCGGGGATATCGCCTACCTGTTGAAGGACCCGCCCCTCGAGTTTGATGCACACATGGCCTCCGAGGAGCACGGCGGCCCCGACCTGCAGTGCGTCGACTGCCATGCCAGTAACGATCATCGGGTCAAAGGCCGGGGTGTCGATCTGGCGGCCAGCGATGCGCCGGCCGAGCGGCTGTCCTGTGACGGCGCCTGCCATAACAAGGAACCACACGCTATCGCGGCCCTTGATGGACATACCGACAAGGTGTACTGCACAACCTGTCACATTCCGGTATTCGCCAAGGATGATCCCACCGACATGTACCGCGACTGGTCGGACATCAAGTACTCGGAGAAGAAGGGCAAGTACACCTACAGCATCAAGTTGCTGGAGCAGAACGTGGTCCCGGTATACGCCTGGAACAACGGTCAAAGCTGGCTGCAGTTACCGTCCCAACCGGTACGTAAGGATGCCGATGGCGTGATCACGATGGCGATGCCCGAGGGATCGCGCGACGATCCGGAAGCCATGATCATGCCCTTCAAGTTGCACGGGGCGAAAATGCCGGTATTGAATGACAAGAACTGGATCCTGCCCATCCATACCGAATCCGTCTACGTCGACGGCAACGTGGACAGGGCCGTTCGAGATGCGGGCCGAGAATTCTATGGCCTCGACGATATCGAATACACATGGCAGGAAACCAAGCGCTACATGGGTATCTATCACGAGGTGGCGCCAGCGAAAGATGCCCTCACCTGTCTCGACTGTCATCGACCAAAGGGTCGCATGGACTGGCAGGCCCTGGGCTACGATGGCGACCCGCTGGAGAAACTGATTTTGTCTCCGGGCAACCAATAGGGCGTACCCCGTTGACGACGAAGCTGACCACGCCACCAACAGCGTTGGCGGGTCAGCTTCATGTAACACGGCCTTACTCGCCCAGCCTGTAAGCCCGCTTCAAGCGCTTCGTCTGAAACAACAGCGCCGA
>CAZMRZ010000100.1:0-7583 GCA_964568835.1 uncultured Woeseiaceae bacterium
GGGAGCTGCAAAGTCTGTGGGTCTTCGAAAAGCTCCCAACAACTCGGATCGATGCTCTCGAATACAGATGCGAACCGATTATTATCGATCGATTCATTCGTGACGTTTCGAATGTAGATTTTCAGGATTTGGTCCGGATGCTTTCGCAGCAACGCCGAATAGACTTCGGGGTCCTGTTCGCCACTATCTCCAACGAGCACGAATTGTCGATTCGGGTAAGTCTGGAGGATCTTTTCAACAACGACGGGCTTAGTCTCCGTTCCCTTTTTGAAAAGGTCAAAAAGCGTCTCATCGCGAAAACGAACTGTTTTCAGGTTAAGCGCCGATTCGGGAAAGTCGGCAGCGTCGAGAAACTCCTGCAACGGCGCATACAGTTGCCAGGGGCTTGACGAGACAAAGTGGATTTCAACGCCTTGCTCCGCCCAGTCCGAGTAAAGCGAGGACATGCCAGGTGCTGCCTCAAAGTCCAGAAGAAACGTGCGATTCAACAGGCTCTTTTTATTGGTCACTTCCGAGATTTTGACGGTATCGTCAATATCACTGACGACCGACAGCCCGGTTGGAGCGACGAGGTTTACTTCACCCGCAAATTCGCGAGAATCGGCGCTTCTCGTCACCGCCGAGTACCGTATGCGCGAGTTTTCAACAAACTCCTCTACCTTTGCTGCAGGAATAACCAGTGTCGACTCGAAATGGCCATCAACTCCGGAAGCTGACAAAGTATGTTGTTCGCCAGCAATGGATACGACGATATGTTTGTCGCGTTCGCTATCGGCTATGAGGAGATTCAGCCGGCGCGTAAAATTGGCTTCCGTTGCCTTGCTCGGTACGAGGTCAAATTCGCTGTCCAGTACTGCCGCAAAAAGCGCCTTCCGGGACCGGCTGTCTTCTGATTCGTATATCCAGCCATGGATGGGTATGTGCCATTCATTGGCGTTGTCATCCAACCAAGCCGTGGTCCGAAAGAATACAACGGCCTCATCGGCCGCTATTTCTGAGTAAGGCAATTCGAGGTTGCCGGTATCGGCTGCGTACGAGACATCTCCGTAAAGAATGATACAAGTGCACAACAGAACAAACTTACGCATGATTGTTACCCGCTCCAGAAGACCGACATCGTAGCGAATTGTCGCATAGCAGCGCGCCGCGTGAAATCGACTGACATTCAAACTAGAATGAGACTATGTCGCTCCTCCCCGAACTAGCGAACAAATGGGTTCTCATCGCAGCGCTCCCCTATATTGCGGTCGCAGCATACGATTTTCGGCTTCACGACACGGACAGGCGCGTACCTCCCGTTGAACGTGCGTGTCACGCGGCCGTTATCACGGGCGTCTTGCTGTTCCTGATATTCGCGGCCGTGGGGCAGAATACCGGTGCGGCGATTGTCCTCGTGATTCTGCTAATCGCGGCCGTCATTGATGAGTTCGTCTTTCATGCCGATCTCGATGCTCACGAGAAACGACTGCACATGATGGGCGGTGCGGCGTTGGCTTTCTGTATTGGAGTGTGGATTTGGACGATCTAGTCGCCGGCACCGATAGTTTCGCGATCAACCCGATCTATGCATTGTCAATTACGGTCGGGTTCATCCTCATATTCCTGTTCCCGCTAACGAAGGACTTCACCAGCGCGCACGAGAAAAGCCAGTATTACTATCTTCAGATAATCACCTTGCTAGGCGCCATCGTTGGCGCGAAATTCGCAGTCATCATGGGCGATGCGCTATGGCCGATACGATCGTTCTCCGATTGGCCCTCGCTGTTGTACTCAGGTCGATCGATCGTTGGCGCGCTGCTTTTCGGATTCCTTGCGGCAGAAGCCGCCAAACCGTTAATGGGCTACAACCGTCCACCGAATGATCGTTTCGCCATCATTCTTCCATTTTCGATTGCCATCGGCCGAATCGGTTGCTGGTTCGCCGGTTGTTGCCTGGGGCTGCCTATTGAGAGTGGGCACGTCGCGAGTCTCGTTCCGTCGCTCACGTTGCATCCGATCCCGTTCTACGAAATGGCATTCCATTTGTCGATCGGGACGACAATGGTATTGCTCTATCGTCAGCGCCGCTTCTCCGGCCAGCTATTCGCGATATTCATGGTGGCCTATGGCACGTTCCGATTTGCGTCCGAAGCACTACGTGCCACGGAAAAGGCGTTCTACGGACTATCGGCCTATCAATGGTTTGCATTAGCCCTTATTCTGGCTGGCATGATTTCCTTTTCTGCTCGCCGACAGATTAGACAACCGGAGAACGCTTATGGAGCATGAACCCGAACAGCCGGAATCGAAACCCACCAGCTGGGTCGGCGTCATCATCAAAATAATCGTCGGCATTATCGTATTGTTCATCGTCGCGTTCGCTCTCGTTTTCGGCGCTTGTCTGCTGGGATGAGTTACGTTTGATCGCAGGCATCATCAAGCGTCGCCTTCATCGTGATATCTGCAGCGATCCCGTGCTACACGGGCTTGTCCTGAATCTCTACCTAAACGGCGAAGAGTTTCCTCACCGGACCGACGACTACTTTCCGACCTGGGCAGTTCGAGATACGGAATTGTTGTCGGCCATGCAAAGTCATATGCAGGACGAGGATAAACACGTCGCGCTGTACCGCAAGGCGATCGAGAAAATAGGTCAACCCATCGTTGAGTTGCCACTTGTTGAGATCTACAACAGCATCATTCAAAGATATACGCCGCATTCGTTCCGAATTGACGAGCAAGATGATGCAGACCAGCGGACGTTCAAGCTCGCGAATTTCATGGCGCACCTGCACTTTCTCGAGAAGCGAATTGCCCGGTCTCTCGAATTTCATCTTGAAGGCTGTTCCTCGTCACCGAGTGACTACGCGGAGAAGGCCGTAGGCATCGTGTTCGGCGACGAGACGCACCACGTTGAGTACACGCGCGAAGCGGTCTTTCATTTGCTGCCTGAGCATTCGGCGACTTCGGTTTTGGATGAGCACCGCCGGGCAGAGGCACGGGCGAATCTTGATTTTTCGTCGCAGCAGTTAACCATGCTGACGAGCCAATATGCGGACCGGTTTCCGCGCGCGCGTCGTCGCATCTATCGGCACGCAAGCAACTTGCTCGAGTGGGGCCTTCAATATGCTTGACGTTCCGGCGCCGCAGGTGACGATTCAGGACGAGATACGTTCATTCTTGACGACGCTGGATGAAGCAGCCGCAAGACGCCATTTTGCCTCGGACGATAATGATGTCTTGTTGAAGTCTACGATTAGCGTTTGCAATACCTGCTTGCAGTACTGTTCTTCTTTGATCTTCAAGCGCGGCAAAAAAGTCTGGCTAACGGCGAGCTGCAGCGACCATGGCCTGGCGACATCGCTGGTGGAGAATGATAGTGATTTCTATCGCTTGTCTAATAAAGACTGTTGGGGTGTCCGTTACAACGATGAGCGAGTGTTCGATATTCCGGAATATTCGAGCTGTTGTGGAGGCTCGTCCGCCTGCGGCAGCGCTCAACCGACAAACGCTCGCGAAGCAGGCGACCACCATAGCCAGATGGAGAATAAATCCTGCACCGTCCTGCTGGAGGTCACCAATGCCTGCAATCTGGCGTGTCGCGTTTGCTATGCAGACGCGAAGGGCGATCGAGTTCTTTCGATGGATGAGATTCGAACCTACATCGGCGACTTGATTCGTGACAAAGGATTCCTGGACTCAGTACAAATAACGGGGGGTGAGGCGACCATCCATCCGGATTTCTGGGGGATTGTGGAGTGGCTGTACGAGCAAGACGGGGTAGGAAAGATTTATCTCCCGACGAATGGCGTCGAATTTTCAAAGCCCGAAATAGCCAAGCGATTGCGCAGGTATCGGGACAAGATTCTTGTCTTGCTGCAATACGACGGCTCTTCGGCCGAAACAAACAAGGCGCTTCGTCGCGTAGATACCCTCAAAATTCGGGAGCGCAACATCCGTACGCTGAACAAGCTGGGCGTCTGCATGCAATTGACGATGACGGTTGCTCAGGATATTAGCGAAGAACAGATCGCCTGGGTGGTAGCGCAGGGCCTTAAGCATCGGCATGTTCGCCTGGTTGGCGTTCTGCCGACTTTCTACACCGGTCGGTATGAGCTTCCTATTGACGATAAGTGCCGACCGACCTTATCGACTGTCGTCAAAGCAATTGCCGGTGGTATGCCTGACCGGGTGACTAGTGCCGACTTCGTGCCAATTCCGTGCAGTCATCCGAATTGTGGATGGACGACGTTGTTCGCGCGTCGATTTGGGCTTCTATTCAATATCACTCAACGAATCGACCTTGAGTCGGTAATGAACGAAGTTGCGTACAAGACGATTCTGGATAAGAAAGAAATCCATTCCGTCATAGGCGACGGTCGATCCAGTTGGTTGGGTCGAATCTTGACCAGAATTGGTCGCGCCCTTATTCGACCTCGAGACGTATTCGGCGTTGCCATCAAGCCATTTATGGATCGTTACAATTTCGACTACGATCGAGTCGCGAATTGCTGCCATCATATTTTGAATACTCGTGGCGAGCTGGTGTCCTTCTGTGAGTACAACACCTTGTTGCGAGACGCAGATGTCTGGACCGCAAAACAAAAGCTCACAGGCACGCACGTCGGCGTTGCGAACGCAGTGAGTCAGTCGTTTAGTCGTGAGTGAATTTTCGTTACGTGTGGGGTTTGCCGTTATTATCGCACTCGTAATAACGGCGGGTCTGTCGATCGGTGTTTGGGAGTACGTAAGACTTTCCAGGCTAAAGAACGGCTACCCCGTTCAAAGTGCGAAACTGTCGCTTAGCGCACTCGGTCCGAATGTCCTCACGTTCGTAGTGCTCGCGCCGTACTGGGGGGCTGTTTATCTACAGGTTGCCGAGTTCACCCCACGCAGTATCGCGATCAATGTTACTTCGTTGCTCGCCGCCTTCATTGCGTGCGACTTGAGTTACTACGTTGAACACTGGTGTGGCCACAAGTTTCGAATTCTCTGGCGCCTGCATCATGGCACTCATCACCATAGTGACGTCTACAATGTACCGCTCGCGTATCGCGTCAGTTTTCTTACACAAATCACCGCGCCTTTGTTCTATATTCCGTGGATATTCCTCGGTTTTCATCCGCTGTTAATCGTCGGCTTTCAGGTGTTTGTGCTGCACTATCAGGCCTGGATCCACACGGAAGCGATCGGTCGGCTCGGTATCCTGGATCGACTGTTCAACACGCCAGCGGTACATCGCATGCACCACAGCAGCCAACCCGAACACCAGGCTGTAAACATGGGGGGCGTTACGTTGCTCTGGGACCACTTACTGCGGACGTATTGTGCACCGCAAGATAACGTGACCTACGGAGTGGCAGGCACACCAGCCACTACGACGTACAGCGGCGTTTATCTCGATCCGTGGCGGCGACGATGAAAGAGGTTTTGCGGAAGCAGCGGTGGCTCGACGTGACCTACTGGGTTTTTCTCACCCCGGTGGTCTCCGGTCTGCTGACGCGACTTTCGACTCTGGGTGGAATTGCTCTGCTTGCATCGGTGGTCGATCGACCGACCTTGTCGCTCGGATTCTGGTTCGAATTGCCACTGGCTCTGCTGCTTGCCGACCTCGCGGGTTACTGGAGTCACAGGATGCGCCATTGTGGCTTCCTCTGGCGTTTCCACGCAATTCACCACTCACCGACAGAGCTCGATGCACTTGCCGCCGCGAGAATGCACCCCGTCGATGACATGATCGATAATACGCTGGTCGGGATGGCCTTGTTCATCACCGGCTTTTCAGCGGAAATGATCTTCGCGACGGGCCCGATTCTGTTTCTCCATATTGCGTTGATTCACGCCGATGTCACCTGGAAATTCGGACCGTTAAGAAAGGTCCTGGTTTCTCCAGTACACCATCGCGCGCATCACGAAGTCGGTCCCGGCAAAAATTTCGCAGGGATGTTCTCTTTCCTCGATACCTTGTTCGGCACCTACGAAGAGCCTACCGGCGCACCGCATGGTTCCGGCGAAGCGATTCCTGAGTCATTGCTGGCGCATCTCACCTGGCCTTTTCACGAGCGCTCGCGAGACGAGCGCTATTGAGCAATATCACTTATGTGATCGCCGCGTCACTTTTGTAAACCTCGAAGTCTATTTCTTCGAGTCGGATGTTGTTCATTGGGACGCCCACCGACACCAGCGCGATCGCCTGAAAGTAGACACTCATGAACACTGCATCAAGAAAATCCAGGTTGTACAGGTCGTCAACTGCCGTGACCGCGATGAACAGGCTCATCGCCATGCTGATATACAGAAGTGCTTTGACAGTGACTGTCGCGCGTTGATATCTGTCGTCAGCCGATTGGTGGGGGTCGAGCTTACGACCGAACAGGTTCCACCAACCTATCGCCGCCATTAGTCCGTTGCTTATGATCAAGGTGATCGCACGCTCAAGCGTACCGCCTTCCCAGGTTGGCGCGAAATCATGCGCGAACAGGTCCGCGAGTATTGCGCCGGCAAAAAACAATATTGCTGCAGTGAGCAAAGCAGGTGAGACTACGTCGCTAAGATTGCGGCGTCGCAGGTCTGCGGTTCGCGTGGACGCTGCGTTCGCTTCTCGCATCTGTTTGAAGTTGCTGAACTCGGAGAGCTCAACGAACAATAAAGGCAGGAATTGAATCATACCGAGCGCAGCGGGCCAGGCTTCCGAAATGAAACCATCGTCAGCAAAAGTACTGTGATCTACCACGAACATCACGGCGCCGAGAATCACGAGCCCCAGCAAAAGGATAAATCGATTCACGTACTTAAACACCAGCTGCCCCATTTTGTAGTACTCAATGGGTTTCGGATAGAGCTTGGCATAGGTCTCTGGCGGATAGGATGTCAGAACCTGCTGCATGCGCTCCAATAGTTTTTTGGGAAAATAATAAGACATCAGAAAAATCTGACTGAGAAAAGCAATGTAGAAAAGAGTGTTTGACCAGGCCATTGGATTCAGCCTCCTTAGTGAGTTTGTTCGTTCATGACGATTCGAAAAGCGTTGTTGATTTCGGGATCTGTGACCCCGGCTTTTCGAAACGCCGCTATTTTGTCCTGCAGTTGTTCCGCGACCCACGAGTTCAGGTCTACCGCACTGTTCGACATGCCGTCCGGATGAACGAAAGTGCCGCGATAGCCACGAGACTGAATGACCGCGTCTCGCTCAAGGAGACGGTAGGCCTTGGCCACCGTCTTGCTGTTCAGCTCCAGATCATTCGCCAGCTGTCGAATAGAAGGTAGCGGGTCGCCGGATTTGAGCTCCCCACCGCTAACCGCTTGTTTTATCTGATCAATTAGCTGCGCGAACGGTGGGTTCGGATCTTCAGAATTGATGATTATCTGCATAACAGTTCTTGTACCATATGTACCACGGAGAAGCATGGTACATATGGCACATGCCTTTGTCAAGCTCTAACGAAGCGCCGCTATCGGTCGGCGTTAATACGCTCGTACCCCCGTGATAGCATTCAGCGCTATGAAATTACCTCGCCTGCGAACGATTCTCCTCACGCCCGTTATCCTGTTTGTGCTGCTTTACGTTACAGCCGCCGTCATGCTCGCGATTAGAGACGACTCGA
>CAZMRZ010000101.1:0-7545 GCA_964568835.1 uncultured Woeseiaceae bacterium
TTGAGCTTGAACCGGCCGGATACCACAGCGCCGGATTCATCGGAGAATTCTTCCAGATCCAGCATACCGCTGATACCGAACCCCGTGGTCTGTGAAGTGTCTGAGCCCGGTTCGCCCTGCGTCAGTTGGGCCCATACCGTGAAATGATCAACTTCCAGCTGGTTAGCGCCCTCCGCCAGTTGGTAGGGGTCCAGGATCAGCTGCAGTCGCCAGGGCGGATGGCCGGAATCAGAACTAGCGATCAATTCGATAACCGGATAGCCCTTGCGGATAAAATCCGGGTTGCCGGGGGTCGTGCGCACTCCGAAGTGGGTAAACGGCCTGGATGTTTCTCCATCTATGGTGAACTCGAGGTTTGCCTGACCGGTGCCAAGCAAGCTGGCCGGGATGGATGAGAACAGAGCGGAGTCGGCTTCTCCCTCGGCAACAGGCTCTTCAGCCGGCAGGGTGAATTCGGAGCTGAACTCGCCGCTTACTTCCATCACTTTGCCCGAACCGGGCTTGAATTTGCCGCCGAGGTCCGGCCAGTCAGTGGCCGGCAGATCGAGTTCAGCCTGTACTTCGGCTCGCCGTGTTTTTATGAACTCCACTATCGAGCGACTGCCTCTTTCTACCGCAGCTTCCGGTACCGTGCTGTAGGTTTTTGTCAGTGTCCGGACCTGCTGCAGCTGGGCGAGCATTTTTTTCTCGTCCCAGACATCATCCAGCAGGCGCTGCATTTCCTTGCGGTAACGGCTGCGCACTTCAGGCAGCTCCCAAAGTCGCTCGCACAGATAACCGCGCGCCTTGAACGACTTCGGCACCGGTACATGGATGAACGGTCCGGGATCCGAAAACGCAGAGTCAGGACCCCAGGGCGTGAAATAGAACAGGCCCGTTTTTTTCGAGCGGAAGATATAGAAATTATTGCGGTTGCCGGCATAGCCGTCCCAGTGGCCGATCAAAACCTCACTGGCCCATAAAGTAATGAACGCATCCAGGTCCAGGAGTTCTTCAAAATTCGCCACCGGAATGGGCTCCGGGTTTTGCAGCAAGTCGTACAGCTTCTGCAAGCTTACGCTGTCATCATCCTTACCCCATTTGTGGACGATGCGGCCAAATTCACTCTCGGTGAAATCGCCCGCAAAGCCTTCCCACAGGTCGCCTTTCGATTTTCCGAAAAGTCGCTTGATAAAGGGCTTTCGCACCGACTCTACGTGGGTGTAGATGCCAAGGTCTTCTCCATTTAGCGTGATCCGGGCGAGGTTGCTGCGTGGCGAATTGACACCCGAGTCGTTCATGAACTGGTACACCAGAACGGTCTGCGCCCGGGTGGAATCCTGATTGTTGTTATTGAAAGTCAGGCGGTTCTGGCCGGCAAACTCCTTGTCTTCTTCAACGTAATTCAGCTTCAGTTTCAGTGAGGGCCGGGTGGAAATGGCTGAACCAAAAAAGCCTTTCTTGCGGATGCCCACCTCGCCAATTTCACGGCCATCGATGACCGCAGTCGCCGGATAATAATCGTAGGGCTTCTCAACGATCCGGGTGAAATTCTCGCCCGTTACTCGATGGCTGATCCGCAGAGCCTGCCAGTCATCCGGGTCCATCGTGATCTCGACCTGCATCAGGTGATCGGGGGCAAACAGCGTGTCGGCGGATGTGGCCGGTGCGGCCTGAAGGAGAGGGGAAAGGAACAGGGTCAGAAATACAGCTAAGGATATTTTCACAGACTTGCCTTGGTTTCTATTACGCTGAGCTCAGGCGCCAACGCTGAATATATCGCATTTTAGAAAGGGCGCCTGACAAAAACGAATTCGACCGTCTGGCGGAGAGGGTGGCATGGGCGCTGCGCGCAGCAGTTCGTTTTCCGCATACCCATTCGGAATTTGCGTATTCACTAATGCCGTGACCCATGTACGCTGGCATTAGCAGGACACAGTACCCGTCATCCAGTGGACAGAGTTCATGACCCGGGAGATATCGTTACCTGATAGCAGGCGGTTTTTTGAGATTCGCTTCGAGTCTATCGGCGGATTAGGGGCTCATGCAGCCGGGCAAATCGTCGCCAGCGCCGCCGTATTGCGTATGGGCCTGAATGGCTCGCATTTTTCTTCCTACGGATCAGAAAAGAAGGGCTCGGTGGTGCGCTCCTTTGTCCGCCTCGCACCGGCAGACCGGGCTATTCGCTCCAGCGCACCGATCGAGACTCCTGATGTCGTCGTTGTGTTTCACAGCGGCCTCCTCGCGCACCCGGCGACTCTCGCCGGCATACGCGCTGCCGGAACATTGATCTACACCGGTCACAAAGGCGAAGAGCCTGAGGGCCTCTCGCGCTTGCCCGCATCAACCACAGTTATCCGGGTCGACGCACAAACAATCGCGCTTGAAGAACAATCACGGCCGAACGCTGTACTGATCGGCACGCTGACTGCTGCATTACCGTTCCTTGACCGGCAAATAATGTTCGAAACGCTCGAAGCAACATTTGCTGGCAAACACCCGGAAGCGGTTGCTGCGAACGAACGCGCGTTCAAACGTGGCGCCGAAGAAATCGAATTCATTGAGAATGTAGGTCGCAGCGAAGGCGACCTGCCGAGGTTGTCGTCCAACCCGCTCTGGGGTTATCGAACTGCACCGATCGGCGGCGTTCTGCCGACCCCGGGTAACACTGCACACAATGATCTGCATACCTCACGCACTGGCTGGATGCCGGTACTCGATGAGGAGAAGTGCATCGATTGCGGCATGTGCGACATGGTATGTCCGGACCTGTGCCTGGTGTGGTCGACCCACACCAATGACGAAGGCAAACCGGTCGTCAAACTCGATGGTATCGACTACCAGTACTGCAAAGGCTGCATGCGCTGCGTCGAGACCTGTTCAACATTGGCAATGACCCGCGAGGCAGAAATTCCAGGCTTGGCTGATCGACTGCGCGTCCCGCTGTTCCCCGACCTTACGCACGCAACCGGAGGCAAGCATGCTACCTGAGGAAAAAGTACTCCCTACTGGCAGTGGATCGGTTCGCCAGATACACGATTTCAAAAGTGGTAACGAGGCCGCCGCAATGGCTGCACGCGACATCGGCTTCCACGTTATGGGCTATTTCCCGATCACGCCGTCGACCGAAGTCGCAGAGAACCTGTCGGAAATGCAGGCCAACGGCGAACACGACATCGTCATGATCCCTGCCGATGGCGAACATGGCGCCGCGGGCATATGTTACGGAGCCGCACTTGGCGGTGGCCGTGTGCTTAACGCAACTTCGTCGCAGGGCTTGCTGTATTCACTGGAACAGTTGCCTGTACAAGCCGGCACGCGTGTTCCCATGGTGTTAAACGTCTCGACCCGTACGGTATCGGGCCCACTCGATATCCGTTGTGATCACTCCGACATCTACTTTGTGCTGAATACCGGCTGGATCATCCTGATGGCGCGGGATCCCCAGGCGGTTTACGACATGAATTTCGCCGCCGTCAGGATCGGCGAACACGCGGACGTTCGCCTGCCCGTCATCGTTGCCTACGACGGCTTCCTGACCAGTCACCAGAAGCGCAAGATCGACTGCTTTGATGACCTGGAGGCAGTGCGCGAATTCCTGGGCGAGCGTGAGGACCCCTTCACTGCACTCGACCCCGAACGGCCCGTTACGTTTGGCCCGTACATGAACGACCCGGACCTGATCAACAACAAGGTGCAGCAGCACGAAGCCATGGAAGCTGCACGGCGCGTTATCCCCGAGATTTTTGCGGAGCTGAAAGCGTTATCAGGAAGAGACTACGCTACCGTCGATACATACGGCATGGATGATGCGGAAGTCGCGCTCGTATTGCTTAACTCCGCCGCCGAAGATGCCAAGGAAGTTGTCGATCGGATGCGTGAACAAGGCCACAAGGTCGGTGTCGTTTCGCCCAATGTCCTGCGGCCGTTCCCAACCAATGAAATTCGTGCGGCATTGAAGAACGTGCGCGCCGCTGTTGTGGGTGACCGCGGTGACTCCTACGGCGCCGGAGGTGGCAACCTGTCGCTCGAGGTACGCGCTGCCCTGCAACAGGATCCGGATAACAACACCCTGATACTGAGTCGTATCTATGGACTTGGTGGCAAAGACTTCTACGACACTGATGCTGAGGAGTTTTTCCAGGAGGCACTCGATGCTGCCGCCAAGGGAACTGTCGACACACCGTTCGAATATCACGGCGCCTACGCCGGCGACCCAACAAAGGCGCCACCAGCAGGACTGCCCGCGATCAAATCAGAAGAAGTCTCCCGCGGCATGGCCACAGTGAAGCAGCACCCCGAGACCAAACGTCTCGAAGTTGAACTCAAGCCGCTGTGGGAAATGACAACAACCCCATCACGAATTGCACCGGGACATGGCGCCTGCCCGGGCTGTGGTGTCTTCCCGATGCTACGCCAGGCCTACAGCGTGCTGGAAGGCAACGTGGTCGTATTGTTCCAGACGGGTTGCGCAATGGTAACGACGACTGGTTATCCGAAAACGGCGCATCGGATTACCTACATTCACAACCTGTTTCAGAATGGTGCAGCCACGCTGTCAGGGCTCGTCGAGATGTATCACGAGCGCATAAGGCGCGGTGAGATTCCGGAAGCGTCTGAAGGCGAAGACACCACCTTCATCATGGTGACGGGTGACGGCGGCATGGACATCGGCATGGGTGCGGCACTCGGTACGGCGCACCGCAATCACAAAATGATCATCCTTGAATACGATAACCAGGGTTACATGAACACCGGTTCGCAATTGTCTTACTCGACACCGTTCGCGCATCGCACGTCAACGAGCGAAGTCGGAAGCGCGCTCTCCGGCAAGCGCTTCCATCATAAAGACACCGCACAGATTTTCGCAGCCTGCAACCTGCCCTATGTGTTCACCGCAAGCGAAGGCTATCCAGAGGACTTCATGCGCAAGATCAGCAAGGCACAGTGGTATGCGCAACGGGAAGGCATGGTGTACGGCAAGGTCTTGTCATTCTGTCCGCTTAACTGGCGCACGCCGGACGACGCAGCACAAGATGTCCTGCAATCGGCCATCGATTCCTGCTTCTTCCCGCTTTATGAGGTGGAGAAAGGCCACACCAACATCACCTACGATCCTGACGCTATCGGCAAGCGACGTGGCGTGGGCGACTGGCTCGGGAAGATGGGCAAGACGAAGCACATCCTGGCGCCGGAGCATGCAGACCAGCTCGAGGCCACACAGATAGAGGTCGATAAGCGCTGGCGACGCCTGAAAATCAAGCACGAGCACCCGGAGCTATAACGCGATGGCGAAGATCCTTGAAAAACGTTCGCTGACAGCGGTAACGAAGGCCTTTCGTGTCGAAGCGCCGCTGGTCGCGTCTGCAGCGAAGCCAGGCCAGTTTGTCATCGTCCGCGTTCGCGAAGGTGGCGAACGCATTCCATTGACGATCGCGGATTACGATCGTGACGAGGGCACACTCACGATCGTCGTGCAGGAAGTCGGCACGACAACGCGCCTGCTCGGTACGCTTGAAGTCGGCGACGATATTCTTGATCTCGTCGGCCCGCTCGGTATGGCTCTGGAAATTCCGGCAGCCGGCCACATTGTCGGAATTGGTGGCGGCTTTGGCGCCGCCGCATTGTTGTGCCTGATGCGCGAATTAAAAGCACGCGGTGATCACACGACGATAATTATTGGGGCACGTGAAAAGGGTTTGCTCATCCTCCTCGATGAACTTGCGGAGGTTTGCGACAACCTTGAGCTTTGCACAGACGATGGTTCAGCCGGCCTCCAAGGATTCGTGACTGAACGCCTCGCACAACTGATCGACGGCGACGGACCCGGACGCCCCGATTGCGTCGTGGCCATCGGCCCGATGCCGATGATGCGCGCAGTAACCGAAACGACGCGAAATCAGGGAATCCCCACCCTGGTCTCTCTGGATCCGCTGATGATCGACGGTACCGGAATGTGCGGCGGCTGCCGAGTCACGGTCAATAACGAAGTGAAATTCGCCTGCGTCGATGGGCCGTTTTTCGATGCACACCAAGTCGATTTCGAAGAGGCAGTTCGGCGCAACAAGATGTATGTCAAACAGGAACAGGTATCCAAAGACCGGGCCGAATGCCGATCACTGGCGGTGGGAGAAGACTGATGCCACTGAAACGCGTTGACAAGACTCCGATGCCCGAGCGCGATGCCAGTTTGCGCTCACATGACTTCATTGAAGTTAATGAGGGTTACAGCATTGCGCACGCCAGGTTCGAAGCAGAGCGCTGCCTGAGATGCCAGGACCCGGTCTGCATCGATGGTTGCCCGGTCAAAATTCCTATCCCCGATTTCGTGCACTTGATTGCCGCCGGTGACCTGGCTGGCGCCGCGAAGATTCTGCGTTCGGCCAACCCATTGCCGGCAATCTGTGGGCGTGTTTGTCCGCAGGAATCGCAGTGCGAAGAACAGTGTTCCCTCGGCACGCGTTTTGTACCGGTCGCGATCGGTTATCTCGAACGTTTCGTGGCGGACTGGGAAATGGGACAAGCGCCCGGCGAAGAACCAGAGCAACCGACAAGGAATGAAAAAGTCGCAATCATCGGCTCAGGACCGGCTGGCCTGGTGTGCGCCGGTGAACTCGCGCGCCTTGGGCATCCGGTAACAATTTACGAGGGTCTGCATGCGCCGGGCGGCGTACTTCGATACGGAATTCCCGAATTCCGCCTGCCCAAGGAAGTACTCGATTGGGAAATTGATCAACTCAAACGTCTCGGCGTGGAAATCGTCTGTAATGTGATTATCGGCAAGACTGTCTCAATGAATGCCCTGTTTGATGAAATGGGATACTCCGCCGTGTTCGTGGGAACGGGTGCAGGGCTGCCGCAGTTCATGGGCATCCCGGGCGAGAACCTGAACGGCGTTTACTCGGCGAACGAATTTCTGACGCGCGTCAACCTGATGCACGCCGACGACTTCCCTAACGCCGACACACCGGTCATGGTTGGCAAACGTATTGCGGTCATCGGTGCCGGCAACACGGCCATGGATACGGTGCGCACGGCGCTGCGTGTCGGTGCTGAAAAAGGCATGATCGTTTATCGGCGCAGCGACAAGGAAATGACTGCTCGCGTCGAGGAACATCACCATGCTGTCGAAGAAGGTGTGGAATTCCATTGGCTGACGAATCCCGTCGAGGTGCTGGGTGACGAAGACGGTTGGGTAACGGGCTTAAAGTGCATTTCCATGGAACTCGGCGAGCCTGATGAATCCGGCCGCGCACGACCAGTGCCCATAGAGGGCTCTGAATTCGTGATCCCCGTGGACAATGTCGTACTCTCGATCGGCAACAGGCCAAACCCATTACTGTTACAGACAACAACGGGGCTCAAGTCCAACAAGTGGGGCTGCCTGGTTGTTGAAGACGAAAGCGCACAGACCTCACTCCGGCATGTTTTCGCAGGTGGCGATGCGGTCACAGGCGCCGCGACAGTGATCCTCGCGGCAGGTGCCGGCAAAAGCGCGGCGGCAGCGATTCATGACGATCTTTGTGGTTAGAAAGGCATTCGACAGTCTCCGGTTAGAGACTCATC
>CAZMRZ010000102.1:0-7192 GCA_964568835.1 uncultured Woeseiaceae bacterium
AGACAGACCAGCATCTGCGTTAGAGACCGGAAATGCACCGCGATCCATTACGAACTCACTAACAGCCGCCTTGGCGCCGCCAGCGAGAGTAATACCCTCAGAAACCTGAGCGCGAATCGTGTAATCCGAATAAGCCGGAATAGCGATAGCCGCCAAAATACCAATGATCGCAACAACGATCATAAGTTCGATAAGTGTAAAACCCTGTTGTAGCTTCTTCATCTCGTAAACTCCAAAAATTGCGAATATTTAAAAATGTACGGCGACATCGCCTGTACGAGATATAAAGCAATCGCCGTGCCAACTTTTTAATGAGTACGGTAAGCTATTGTTTTTAAACAAAAGGCGGGATAGGAGTAACCATAAGCAGCGTCGGTTTTAAGTGACAAAAGCGATTCGAGAATGTCACTTTCTTGTCACAATGTGACAATCAGTGTCACTCAATGCCCAGTTTCTTGATGCGATACCGTAATTGACGGAACGATAGACCGAGGAGTTTGGCAGCCGCCGTTTTGTTGTAGCGCGTCTTCTCAAGAGCTTCGACAATCGCCTGGCGTTGCACATCTTCAATCTGTTCACCGAGTTTGCCGGCTGTCGTCGCCGCGGCAGACGATGAGTCCGTCGCATCCCGCATCTGTAAATCAGCCGGAACAATGACGCCACTCGCCGAAAGCGTCACGGCGCGTTCGAGCATATTCTCAAGCTCTCTCACATTGCCCGGAAAGCGATAGGTCAACAATGCACTGCGAGTGTCTTCATGGAGTGAGGCAGCGGCGTTCAAGCGGCCCAAAATATGCTCTGCGAGCAACAAGACGTCGTCGCCACGCTCGCGCAGGGCAGGGACATTGAGTTCTATCACGTTGATACGGTAGTAAAGATCTTCGCGAAATTCGTTGTTCGCGATCATCTCAGACAGATTCCTGTGCGTAGCGGATAAGATTCGAACATCGATCGCCTCTTCTTGAGATGCGCCGACCGGGCGTACCTTCTTTTCCTGAATGACGCGCAACAGCTTGACCTGCATCGCGAGAGGAAGGTCTGCGATTTCATCCAGAAACAAGGTCCCGTCCTGCGCGCATTGCAGCAGACCGGCTTTGTCGTTGACCGCCCCGGTGAAGCTGCCTTTCCGGTGACCGAAAAACTCACTTTCCATTAATTCGGCGGGAATCGCGCCACAGTTAACCGGTACAAACGGTCCATCCGCACGGGGGCCGCTATCGTGAATCAGTCGCGCTACCAGTTCCTTGCCGGTGCCCGATTCGCCGGATATATGCACGGGCGCCTGAGATCTGGCCACACGATCAATCATGCCGCGCAATTCATGCATGCGCGAGGATTCGCCAAGAATCTTGGAGTCCTGGGCGTTTGGCGCCGACATTCGCAGGGCGTTTTCGACAATATTACGAAGATTGCCAAGGTCCAGAGGCTTGGAGATGAAGTCGAAAGCGCCCAATTTTAATGCCTGGACCGCCGTTTCAACGTTGCCATGCGCGGTAATTACGGCGACCGGAACGTTGGGCGCGTTGCTCTGCATCCACTCCACGAGCTCGAGCCCGTCACCGTCCGGAAGGCGCATGTCTGTTAGACAGATATCGAATTGGTGCTTGCCAAGAAGGGCTTTCGCGCTCGTGACGTCGCCGGCAGCCTGACTTCGCACGTCCATTCGACCGAGCGTCAGTGTTAGTAATTCGCAAATGTCGGGTTCGTCGTCGATAACGAGGGCAAGCGGTTGTTTCATCATTCGTCCTGTGTGTCCCAGCGGTCGGGATCGGCAAACACGATACGAAAGATACTGCCTCCACCGGGCCGGTCAAGATAAACCAGTGTTGCTCTGTTCAATTCGCACAGTTCGCGGGATATATAGAGTCCCAAGCCCGTACCGCCCGAGCGCGCCGTGAAAAATGGCTCGAATATCTTGTCGGCGGTTGCCGCGTCGACGCCGAGGCCGCAATCCAGAATCTCAATATAGGGACGGCCTCTGCCATCGAGCATACGACCTGCCTGGACTTCGACCAGGATGCCGCCAGTTTCGCTCGCGTATTTGACGGCATTGTCGCAAAGGTTCCAGAGCACCTGACGAAGGTGACTGCGATCCATGCGTACCGCGAGGTCCTGGGGAACATCCCCGATTGTGAATTCGCCTTCCTGCAACTCCAGCGTGCCGACAAACTCCTCGGCGAATTCGGCCAGCCAGCCCTTTAACGGCAGACTTTCCGGGCGGCCGGAGTCGCGGCGCGACAGTTGCAGTACATTTTCAATGATGTGGCTGACTCGACTGGAGTGCGTCTGGATAATCTCCGTGAGTCGGACGTCGTCCTCGGTCAGCGCAGGCGATTCGCCCAGCAACTGTGCAGCGTGACTCATTGCGCCGACCGGATTACGAATCTCGTGGGCGATACTGGCGCTGAGACGTCCCAGCGACGCCAGCTTGGATTGCTGAACGCGCGCATTCATCAGGCTGACGTTTTCCAGAAATATCAATATTGGACCGTTGCGTTCTCCATCTTTGCCCAGGGGTGCAAGATGCGCCGTAATACGGGCGCTTTCCGCGTCAGTATTAAGAGTGAATTCGGGGTGCGACGATATTGACGTGTCATTTCGCCAATCGACGATGTGCGCAGCCAGCGGGTCGAAGGCCACGGCCAGCGGCATGCCGGCCAATGGTTCCGTCGACCCGAGCAAGCGGTTGGCCGAACTGTTAATAAGACGAATATCATCACTGGCGTCGACGACCACAATGCTCTCGCGCAAGTGCTGCACAATGTACTGGTTCAGTTCCGACAAATTCTTAAGATCGACACCAAACTGCCGCGCAAGCGCTTCACTGGCCTGAATCCGTCGGGCCAGCGGCTGCGCGACAAGCGCGATAGCGAAAATGATGCCGCTCAGGATGCCGGCTGCCGGGTAGTTGCTGGGTGTCGTCAGGCCGAAGAGCTGAGCCAGAATCTGTTGTCCCAGGATGGCGAATGTCGCAAAGGCGGCCAGTATTGCCGGGTATCGGGGCGGCAAGACCAGGCTGCCAGCGCCGACGAAAATAATGAGCAGACCGCCGATGCCGCTCGAAACGCCGCTACTCGCGTGCATGAGCGAGGCTATCGCCAGGATATCCACGATCATTTGAACGGTACCGAGAACGGTCGCCGGCACCCAACGTTGACGCAGGAAAATTCCGATGACTATGGCGAACACCAGATAGCTTGCCGATGTCGCTAAATGGAGCGTTGGATTTGAGTGGCCAAAGAAACGCGGGTCGGATTTTGCGAAAAACAACCCGAGGAGAGCGACGCAGGTCAACAATCGAAAGACGTTGAGCGTGGCGAGCACGCGCCAGCTAAGATCGGGTTCCTCAGCCGCTTTTTGTATCAGCGCGTCCCGACTGCCGCGGAAGGTCCGTATCAGGGGGGCCTCGGTTTGTGCCTGAGTCATGCGCGGATTGTAGACTGAATATGGACTTCGGTCCCGCAAACCTACAAAATACGCCGACTTTTTCGCGCTATGCGCGAAATCCTCCTTGCCAATCCAAGAAACCTTGAAAAAGTGAACCAATGAATCTTCACGAATATCAATCAAAGCGACTGTTCGCCGACTACGGTATTACCGTACCAAAAGGCATTCCGGCCGACTCTGCAGACGCGGCTGTAAAAGCGGCCGAAGAACTGGGCGGCAAACTCTGGGTAGTAAAAGCTCAAGCTCACACAGGCGGCCGCGGCAAAGCGGGCGGCGTGAAACTCGCGAAAACGCTCGACGAAGTTCGCGAATTCGCGGAAGAAATGCTGGGAATGACTCTGGTGACCTATCAGACCGGCCCCGAGGGATTGCCGGTTCACGTGGTCTATATTGAAGAAGGATCAGAGATTGAGCGTGAGCTCTATCTCAGCATGCTGGTGGATAGAGAGGTCAGCCGCATATCGTTTATAGCGTCGGCGGCCGGTGGCATGGATATTGAGAAGGTCGCTGCGGAAACGCCTGAAAAGATTTTCTCGGTTACCGTCGCACCGGATGCCGGGCTTCAGGACTATCAGGCACGTCAGCTGGCTTTCGGTCTGGGCCTCGACAAGAAGCAAATGCGGCAGTTTGGCGACTTGGTAAAAAAATTGTATCAGCTGTATGTTGACACCGATGCCAGCCTGATCGAAGTCAATCCGCTGATCACCAACAAAGCGGGTGATGTCATTGCGCTCGACGGAAAAATTAACGTCGACGGTAGCGCGCTGTTTCGCCAACCGGAACTCGTAAAGCTGCGAGATCCCAGTCAGGAAGACGAAGCAGAGCGCGACGCTGCCGAGCACGATCTCAATTATGTCTCCCTCGACGGCAATATTGCCTGCATGGTTAACGGTGCGGGCCTCGCAATGGCAACCATGGACTTGATCAAGTTACATGGCGGCGAGCCAGCCAACTTCCTCGATGTCGGAGGCGGCGCAACGGCGGAACGTGTCTCGGCAGCCTTCAAGCTGATTCTTTCTAACGAGAATGTCTCTGCGATCCTCGTCAATATCTTCGGCGGCATTGTGCGCTGCGATCTGATTGCAGAAGGCATTATCAGTGCCGTTAAGGAAGTCGGCGTCAGCGTGCCGGTGGTTGTAAGACTGGAAGGGACGAACGTTAAAAAGGGACGCGAGCTGCTGGCCAATAGCGGTCTCGACATCATCGCGGCTGACGATCTTACAGACGCAGCAAAGAAAGCCGTCGCTTCGGCAGCCTGACGAGAAATTTTAATGAGCATATTAGTTAACAAAGACAGCAAGATTCTTTGCCAGGGCATTACTGGCAATCAGGGTTCATTCCATACCGAACAATGCATCGACTACGGCACGAAAGTCGTTGGTGGCGTCACGCCTGGCCGCGGTGGTTCCGAGCATCTCGGTGTGCCGGTCTATAACACCATGCGCGAAGCGGTGAGTGAGACTGGCGCTGATGTCAGTATGATCTACGTACCGCCGCCATTCGCAGCGGACGCGATTCTGGAAGCGGCTGATTCCGGCGTAAAACTGATTGTCTGTATCACCGAAGGTATTCCGGTGAATGACATGGTTAAGGTGAAGTCATCGCTGCGCGATAACGACGCCCGTCTGATTGGCCCGAATTGCCCGGGTATCATTACTCCCGAAGAGTGCAAAATCGGTATCATGCCGGGCTTTATTCACCAGAAGGGTCGTATCGGGGTGATATCGCGCTCGGGTACGCTGACCTACGAGGCTGTCTACCAGACAACGACCAATGGTCTCGGGCAAAGCACCTGTATTGGTATCGGTGGTGATCCGGTACGTGGAATGGGCTTTATCGATTGTCTGGAGCTGTTCCAGGAAGATCCTGACACGGATGGGATCATTATGGTTGGCGAGATTGGCGGAACGGATGAAGAGGCCGCGGCCGAGTTCATACAAAGCAACGTCAGCAAACCCGTTGTTGCCTACATCGCTGGTGTTACCGCGCCTCCTGGCAAACGTATGGGCCACGCCGGAGCGATTATTGCAGGCGGTAAAGGCACCGCAGAAGACAAATTCAAAGCACTGGATGCTGCCGGCGTTGCGACCGTCAGGTCGCCAGCAGAGCTTGGTTCGAAAATGAAGGAAATTATCGGCGCATAAGTTTTAAGTCGGCTGGAGCGGACTATGGACCACAACGTCAATGTCGCACTGGCTCAGGTCGACCTGGCTGTCGGCGATGTTGCTGGCAATACGCGCAAAATCATTGAGTATGCAGACCGCGCCCGCGACGAACTGGCTGCGGATCTGGTCGTTTTTCCGGAGCTCAGTGTCTGCGGGTATCCCCCCGAAGACCTGCTGTTCCATGTCGGCCTTCGATACATGGTCGAAAATGCGATCGACGAGATTTCCTCGAAAATATCCGGCATAGCCGTACTCATTGGATTTCCGGAGTACTCGGAAGGTGAGATCTTCAACGCTTGTGCTGTCATAAAGGACGGCGAGGTCCTCGCTCACTATCGCAAGCAGCGATTGCCGAATTACAGCGTGTTCGATGAAAAGCGATATTTCTCCAGCGGCTCGAGGCCGACTGTCTGCTCTATCAATGGTGTTCGAATCGGCCTCAACATCTGTGAGGACCTATGGAGTCCGGAGCCCATGGCGGCAAGCCGGTCGGCCGGCGCCGAGTGTGTCATTGCAATCAATGGCTCGCCGTACGAAACGACCAGCCAGGCGAATCGCGAAGCGCAGGTTAAGAAGCGCGTGCTGGAAATGCAGGTTCCCGTGATTTACGTGAACATGGTGGGTGGGCAGGACGAACTGGTATTCGACGGCGGTTCGTTCGCAATGGCCGCCGATGGCAACGTCCGTCTGCGGGCGCCGGCGTTCGATGAAGGCTTGTTTTCAGTCATGCTTCGTGGCACGGCTGCGGGCGTGGTGCCCGACTCTGGTGATTGTTCCGAATTACTGTCGGAAGTAGCAAGCGTCTACAAAGCGCTGGTTACCGGCACTCGGGATTACATTGAAAAACACGGATTTCCCGGCGTAGTTCTTGGTCTTTCGGGCGGCATCGATTCGGCTTTGGTAGCAACGATTGCCTGCGATGCGATGGGTGCAGAAAAGGTCCGCGCGGTCATGATGCCATTTCGCTATACGTCAGCGATGAGCCAGGAAGATGCGGCCATGCAGGCATCGATGTTGGGCATTGGCTACGACGTGATACCGATTGAACCAATGTACGAAGCCACGATTGCTCAGCTCGCACCCGTACTCGGCGATCGGGAACCCGATGCAACCGAGGAAAATATACAGGCACGTTGCCGTGGGCTTTTGCTAATGGCGATTTCTAACAAGACAGGCCGCATGCTGTTGACCACTGGCAACAAGAGCGAAATGGCGGTTGGGTATGCGACTTTGTACGGTGACATGGCCGGGGGGTTTGCGCCGATCAAGGATTGCAGCAAGACGCTTGTCTACAAGCTCGCTCGTTATCGCAACACACTCAGTGACGCGATTCCCGAGCGTGTCATCACACGCCCGCCATCGGCGGAGCTAAGGCCGGATCAGAAAGACACGGACTCACTGCCCGATTACGACGTTCTCGATCCGATTCTAGAAGCGTTCATCGAGGAAGATTTGTCAGTCGCCGAGATCGCCGAGCGCGGATTCGACCGCGACACGGTGCTTCGAATTTTGGAAATGGTAAAACGCAATGAATACAAGCGCCGGCAGGCGCCACCGGGCGTGAGGATCAGCGTTCGGGC
>CAZMRZ010000103.1:0-6810 GCA_964568835.1 uncultured Woeseiaceae bacterium
ACTGACGCTGCACATGGACTACCTCGATTACACGGCAATTCACAAGACCATGGCCGAAGTCGACACGGTTTACTGGGCCATCGGGACAAGCACTGTCGGAGTGGACGAGAAAACCTACGGCATGATTCATGTCGATTTCCCGCTGCAGTTCGTCACCGAATGGCTAAGCGTTAGCGAGAAACCGGACCTTTCGTTCCACTACATCAGCTCCAGCGACATATCCGAAGACTCCGGCATGATGTGGGCGCGCGAGAAAGTTCGGGCTGAAAAGACTCTTTTTGGTATTGCAGAAGGGAGCGTGCTTCGCGTAATTGCCTATCGGCCGGATTACATCGGGCCGACTAAAGAACAGGCGCATCTGGGACAAAACCTTCTGTATTGGTTCTTCGCGCCAGTGAAGTCGGCGGTGAGAGCCACTCAAATCGGTCAGGCTATGATGGAAGTTTCATCTCGCGGTCCGGAGTTCAAGAACGGCGACAAGCTCGGAACCTGGAAGATCATTCGTTACAGCGACGCCTATGAACGCCGCGGCCGATGAGCCAAGCTCCAAGACTACTTACGCTCCGGGGTGACAAGACCCTTAAAGAAATCCGCGATGCTCAGCTTTGACAGATCGAGCAACTCGCCCGCATCCAGAAAGGATCCGCTGCAGCCGCTACAGGTCTCGTACCAGATATGCGTTTGCTGTGGATCGACGACTCTCACCATCGTGCCGCTGCAGCGCGGGCAGGGATAGTCGTCAATCGCATTACTTTTCTTGCCGACGCTTGCGTCGCCAGTGTCGATCGCGGCCGCCGCCTGTTTGTCTCTCATAACTTCGATTTCGCCCGCGTCAAACCAGATGCCGCCACAAGTCTTGCACCGGTCTATCTCAGTCCCATCGAACTCAATGGGTTCCATATCCGCTCTGCATTTCGGACAGCGCATGGCACCCGACCAGAATGCGCCGGCCTCAGCACCACCAACGATAATGGTGTGATGCGGCGTGTGCTTCTGTTCGCCACGGTGTCGATAGAACAGGACGATAACGATCAGTACAGCAGCCAACGTGCTGAGTAGCATGTAGGACTGTGAGTAGTCCGATTGCTCCGAGACGGACCCGTAAAGCTTGGAACCGAAGGCATGCCCGAGATTGGCGACCGACATGTAGATTGCGAATTGCGTTGCCGAAAGGGTGCTTGAACAAATGGCCATCGCCAGCGCAATGACCGAGACCATGACGACCGGCAGCATCATTACCCACAGCGACAGCATGACTCGAACGTAAGTTGTGTCTTCCCAGAGGTGCTGTGTCTGAGCGATCATCAATGCGTGAATCGCGACCAGCGATGTCGCCACGAACAGCATGCGCTTCGCGCCCATGCGGTCAATAATGGGCCCAACAGCCAGTGCGAGAACGGCGCCGATGAGACCCATCATCGCAACGAGTTGAGACCATTGAGCCGTCGTGTAGCCGAACAGATTTATGGCGGCGATCGGCATTAGTGCCTGACCATAGCCGTAAATCAGTCCATCCATAAACATGATCGCCATGATGATCAGACTGCTGCGAACCCAAAGCACTTCGTTGATGCCGCTGAACACGTCACTAAATGAAGAGCCTGCATCGTGTGTTGTTGCCGCTTTTCCGCGTGTCCAGGGCAAGGCGCGTTCGCCTTTGCGCTCACGCACGAACAGAATGACCAACAGTGGAATACTTGCAACTATCGCCGCAATAATAGCGGTGGCCTGCAATCCCCAGGTTGTTACCAGCACACCTGACACTGCGGCGGTCACGCCCCAGCCGACGGCCTTGCCAAAACTCATGAACGCATTTAGACGGCCTTGCTCCCGCACCGGCGTCAGGTCGATCGACATCCCATCGACAGCAACGTCTTGCGTTGCGGCGAATGTATTGATGAGTACGCCGATCAACATCAACAAACCGACTTGCTCAGCGGGCCGTTCTACCAACATCAGCGCAAGCAAAGACAATGCCAGGCCGAGTTGCGCACCGATTACCCACGGTCGACGTCTGCCCATGGGAAGGTACTCGAAGCGATCCATGAACGGACCGGTAACTAACTTAAACGCCCATGGCAATGTGATAACTGCAAGGTAGGAGGCGATCTCGGATGCGCTAACGCCGAGGCTTGCGAGCCAGGCCGGTATCGCGATGCCAATCAATCCCTGCGGAATTCCCTGAGCGAAATACATGATCGAGCCCGTCGCGTAACGGACGTTCGAGCTGGTGGAAAGTGTATTGCTGATGGCCATGCGATGAGTCCCCTAATATGTAATCGATACCACACTCAATTCAGCTGTCTTTTCGGCAGTCTTCAGAATAATTTCGTCGCCCACACGCTTCCCTAGCAGCGCTCTTGCCAGCGGTGAGTCGATGCTTATCGACGACGTTTTGCCATCGGCCTCATCAGCGCCGACGATTCTATAGGTCTTCGACGCTCCGTTTGCATCGTTCAGCTCGACGGTGGCGCCAAAGTATATCGCGTCCGTGTTCGGTGCCTCGCGGACGACATTCAGGTCGGGCAAGCGCTTTTGCAAATAGCGAATCCGGTAATCGAGGCCGCCGAGCTCCTTCTTTCGATAGATGTATTCGGCGTTCTCCGAGCGATCCCCTTCGGCAGCCGCCGCGGCCAAAGCCTTTACAACATCTCGGCGCCGCAACCATATGTCCTTTAACTCTTGCTGCAAAGCAGCGAAACCGTCCGGAGTGATATATGGCGATGATTTCGGTGGTGGCGGGCGCCAACGTCCCATGCTCTGTCTCCGGCGAATTTTTACGATTTTTCAATCGATTCCAGTGTAACTGTTTCTGCACTCGCGATCTGACGAAAAGTGCAACACCAATGCGGTATTCCCTTACACTAATTTGCATCATTCGCTGCTAATGTCGTAGTCGGATTTTCGTCCAAATATTGAGGAATACTGCTGTGAACTACGAACTGAGTGATCTCGAAAAGGACCTGCTACAGGCCAAGAAAATGTTTCTTAAGACGGCCGAACGTGCGACCAAGGAGCTGGATCGACAACGAAAACGCCTACGTAAGGAACTTAATCAGGTGAACGCTCGTGTGAAGCGAACACGTGTTCAGTTGCAGAAAAAGACTGAACGCCTGGCGAATTCCACCGCGAAAAAAGCCAATCGTGAACTGAACAAACAAGTTCGCGCCCTGACGAAAGTTCTCGACGACGCAAAGAAAGACGCCAAGCAATTGCGCAAAGATCTCGTGCCCGTAATGGATGATCTGAACAGCGCCCGAAAACATCTGACACATGCTCTTGGCATCGACCGGGCTTTGGCAAAGGTTCAGCGCGAGTTGTCGAAGAAATCGAAGCCCAAAAAGAAAGTAGCGAAGAAAAAAGTAGCTAAGAAAAAGGTCGCTAAAAAGAAAGTTTCTAAAAAGAAAGTAGCGAAGAAGAGGGTATCGAAGAAGAAGGTATCGAAGAAAAGGGTATCGAAGAAAAGGGTATCGAAGAAAAGAGTGTCCAGTAAAAAGGCCGCTTTACCAGCACCGGTGCAATAGCACCAGCGCGCAGGGATACTCCGCTCATTCGTTAGCCTTCGACTGATCGGAGTAGTCCCAAACGTTGTGACTACAATTAGCGTCGTTCATGGACGAACGACTGAGTGCGCCTAGCGGCCCAAAGGAGGTTTGGTATGTCGCCGCATCAGGACGTCGTTGCCGAGATTCTGGAATTACCCGACGGCCCGGAGATCGGCGCGTTTTTTGACTTTGATGGAACGGTCATTTCGGGCTATTCGGTGATGGCCTTCATCAAAGAGCAAATCAGGCGAGGCCACCTGTCGCCGCGCGAACTGGTGGAACTACTGAGCGCAATGGCGAGTTTCGGTCTTGGGAACCTCGGGTTCTCAGCCATGATGCTTGCGGCGTCGCAGTTCTTGCGCGGCATTCGAGAGGATAGCTACGCGAACTTTGGTGAGGAGCTGTTCGAGTCGCACATCGCTCGACTGATCTATCCGGAATCGCGCGCCTTGGTGCAAGCGCACATGAAGAAGGGTCACACTGTTGCGATTGTGACATCAGCAACGCCGTACCAGGTTCGGCCGGCCGCGAGGGAGCTCGGCATAGAGAACGTTCTGTGTACCGAACTTGAGGTAGAGGACGGTGTATTCACTGGCGCTATCGTACAGCCGGCCTGTTTCGGTCCGGGCAAGGTCACAGCTGCAGAATCACTCGCGGAGCAATTCGGGGCCGATCTCGATAAGAGCTTTTTTTATTCCGATAGCTATGACGATATAGAGTTGCTGGAGCGCGTTGGCAATCCACGGCCACTGAACCCGAATAACAGGTTGCTCGCTGCCGCGGAACAACGCGGTTGGCCGGTGCGCCGATTCGGAAGTCGTGGACAACCGCATATCGTCGATTTTCTGCGCTCAGCGATGATGCCGGTGAGTATGGTTGGCAGTTTTCTGGCAGGCTTTCCTATCTGGGCGCTGACAGGGTCCAGGCGCGACGCGTTGAATTTCTCGATATCGTTGTTTGCTGATACGGCCAGCGCTTTGATTGGGCTGGACCTCAAAGTCGTTGGCGAGCAACATCTGTGGTCAAAGCGCCCGGCGGTTTTCATATTCAATCACCAGAGTAACGTCGATTTGGTCATCGTTTCGCGATTGATGCGCCGTGATATAACCGGAGTCGGTAAACACGAGATACATGATATTCCCATTGTCGGTAGAGTCATGGAGTCCGCTGGCATTGTTCTAATCGACAGAAAGGACTCCGCCGGTTCGATCGAAGCGCTGAAATCACTTGTAGACACTATGCGCGTCGAAGGGAAATCAGTTTGCTTGTCGCCGGAGGGCACGCGAGCATCGACACGCAGGCTTGCCGAATTCAAGAAAGGGGCCTTTCATCTTGCGATTCAGGCTGGCGTGCCAATCATTCCGATCGTCATTCACAACTCCAATGACATTCAACCGAAAGGGGATATGATATTCCACCCGGGTACCGTCGATGTTGAAGTGCTTGCGCCGATTGATACGAGCAAATGGTCAGCCAGCTCTATCGATACACATGTCAGGGATGTGCGAGATCAGTATCTGCAGACATTGGGTCAAAAGAAAACCGAACCGGAGTCGTTTTAATGGACCAACTAAGTGGGCAAGACGCGCAGTTTTTATACCTGGAGTCCGACGAGAGCCCCACACATATGACGTCGATCGCCGTATTTGACCCCGCCGCGGGCGGCAGCAAAAAGGCAGTTCGATTCGAAGATATTTTGCAGCATGTCAAAGGGCGCCTGCACATGAACCCGGCGTTCCGCCGGCGGCTTGTTCGCGTGCCGTTTGAGCTCGATTTCCCCTACTGGGTAGACGACAGACATTTCGACCTTGAATATCATGTGCGACACGGCCGTTTGCCGGAGCCAGGCGATTGGCGCCAGTTCTGCAAGCACATGGCGAGTTATCACTCACGACCGCTGGATATGAGTCTCCCGCTATGGGAGATGTACGTCGTCGAAGGGCTCGACAAGATTAAGGGTCTGCCCAAAGGTAGCTACGCTATTGCCACGAAAATTCATCACGCCGCTGCTGATGCATTATCGCTTGCGGATTTCCTTGGCGCTTTGGCCGATAGCGATGATAAGGGGACGCCGGCGATTCCACTAAATTCAGCCAAACTCCGGCGCAGCCCGACACCGAGCTTGCTGGATATGGGTGTCCGTGCCGCCTGGCATACTGTTCGTTCGCCGGTCGGAATTGTCGATGCTGTTATGCGGGCTGCTCCCAATCTCTACGGTCTTGCGCAGGACGCACTGAGTTTTTCGACAGAACAAGAGCATCGCGTTCCTGAAACTCGCTTCAACGGTCCTGTGCCGTCGAACAAGTCGTTTGACGCTACGACGATCTCTCTTAGCGACCTAAAAGCCATACGCATTGCCGTTCCCGGTAGCACGATCAACGATGTCGTATTGGCCGTTTGTGGTGGCGGACTACGCAAATACCTGCTGCGCCACGGCGAGTTACCGGAAGATTCGCTGGTGGCCTGGGTGCCGATCAATGTTCGTCGTCGCTCCGACTTCGGCGGTGGCGGTTCTGGCAATCATCTCACGTCGATGACCGTGCCAATCTATACGGATGTCGACGACTCGATCGAACGATTGAAATCGATCAAGGCAGCAACAGAAAAGAGCAAGGCGGCGAAGGCGGGCGTGTCGGCGCGAGTGATGACCGATCTCAGTCAGCACGTGCCCGCAGCAACTCAGGTATTGGCGAGTCGTCTCGTTTTGCGAAATGGGGCCGCGGCTCGAATGTGCAATCTGTTCATCTCCAACGTGCCCGGGCCCCAGGTACCCCTGTACATGAATGGTGCCCAACAAGTCGGTCTTTATGGAATGGCGCCACTGGTCAATGGCATGGGGCTTTTTATCGCAACGCCAAGCTATAACGGTGAGATTTCATTCAACGTAACCTCGACAAGAGAGATGATACCGGACATGCGGTTCTTCATAAGCTGCCTTGAGAAGTCACTGTCGGAATTGATGCGTGCAACGACGCCGGCAAAGTCCAAGCGCGTAAAAAAGAAAGGCAAGGCGGTCAGGAAGCACTCGGAAGCGAATGGTGATCAACCGCCTGGGACCGCCGATCTAAATCAGTGAGAATCTTGCTAAGCGTGCAACTGACTCTCGTTTGAATTCGGATCATCTCGATCTTCGGCCAGGTCGCTCTTTCGCCCATGGTAATCAGCTCAACAATCTCTTCGGTTGAGCGATGCGCGAGCAATTTCAGCGGGTTAAAAAAGCGTTTGTCCGGCAGGATATTGATGTCGCCGACGTAGTCTTGATTGA
>CAZMRZ010000104.1:0-6640 GCA_964568835.1 uncultured Woeseiaceae bacterium
ATAATGTCTGAGTTGTTCCAGCCGATTACTTCGGAACAATTATTCGCGTGGATATTCTCCGAACTGGATGCCCGTGATTCGGTTTTTGGTATTCCCCGCCAACACTTCTTCATTCCCCGTGAAGACGATAGTTTTCGCACATCTGCGTACGGTCATCTCCTGGAAACACCGTTCGGCCCTGCCGCAGGACCGCATTCTCAAATGGCTCAGAACATCGTGGCGGCATGGCTGTGTGGTGCGCGCTACATCGAGTTAAAAACGGTACAAACTCTCGATGTACTGGATGTGCCAAAGCCGTGTATCGACATGGAGGACGAGGGCTACAATGTCGAGTGGTCGCAGGAGTTGAAGGTCCATCAGTCCTTCGACGAGTACCTTCGTGCCTGGGTGCTGATCCACGCCCTGCACCACAAGCTTGGCTTCCCGGGCGACGCGCCGGGCATGGTGTTCAATCTCAGCGTGGGCTACAACCTCGAGGGGATTCAGCAACCGAACATGCAGTGGTTCCTGAACCAGATGCAAGACTGCTCGGAATACAAGCCGGCCCTTATCGATCAACTCGCCGGATTCTATCCCGAAGTCCGGGAGCTGGATATTCCGAACTGCATCTCCGACAACGTAACGCTTTCAACCATGCACGGCTGTCCCCCCGAAGAGATTGCTGGCATAAGCACCTACCTGTTGCGAGAACGGCGTCTGCACACGCTCGTCAAATGCAATCCCACTCTACTCGGCCCCGAACGCGTGCGAACGTTGTTGAACGAGGACCTGGGCTACAAGGACATTGTGGTACCGGACGCAGCGTTCGAGCACGACCTGAAATACTCGGACGCCGTGCCAATGCTGCGTAGTCTGAAAAATGTCGCGAATGAATGCGGCCTCGACTTTGGTGTAAAGCTGTCCAACACGCTCGAAGTTGAAAACTCGCGGTCCACCTTCGATGCGTCGGAGAAAACGATGTATCTCTCCGGGCGTCCGTTGCATGCGATCACGGTCAAGCTTGCGCACGATCTGGCCGATGAGTTCGACGGTAAACTGACCCTGTCGTTTTCGGCAGGAGCGAATTGCTTCAACGCAGCAGCCTTGCTCAGTGCGGGGATGCAGACTATTACAGTGTGTTCCGACCTGCTGAAGACCGGCGGTTACCTGCGTTTGCTTCAGTACCTTGAATCTGTCGAGGATGCGTTCGACGAAGTGGGCGCGGCCAGCATCGAAGAGTTTGTTTTAAAGACAGCGGGATCGGATACCTCACGTACAGATATTCAGATGGCCGCCAACCTCAATCTCGGCCGCTACGCCGAACAGGCATGCCACGACCCGAAGAACATCAAGGCTACGTTCGACACATCGCACACCAAGACGTCACGCGAGCTCGGTCTTTTCGATTGCATTAAGGCTCCCTGCGTCGATGAGTGTCCGGTGAATCAGAACGTACCGCAATACATGAGTGCCGTGCGTGATGGCAACATCGCAGAAGCGCTGCGGACAGTCCGGGCCGACAATCCCATTGCCTGCATTCTCGGCCGCGTCTGCGATCACCTGTGTGAGCAAACCTGTGTTCGCAGTCACCTGGATGAGCCGGTCGCAATCCGTGACATCAAACGATTCGTTATGGACCACGAAAAACGATCTTCAGCCGAAAAGCCGGCAACAGCTGTCGGCCCCAAGGTCGCGATCATCGGGGCAGGACCCGGCGGCATGACGGCGGCGTCCGAGCTGGCCCGCGCCGGGCTCGAAGTGCATGTCTTCGAACAACATGCCTACGCCGGTGGAATGGTCAGTGGCGCCGTTCCCGAATACCGCCTTCCGCAGACGGTGTTTGACCAGGACTTCAGCTTGCTGCAAGACCTCGGTGTCAGGTTCCATTTCGGTATGCGGGCGGGGCGTGACTTTGACCTGCCGCAACTGCGGAGTGATGGCTTTGAGTACACCCTCATTATGGTCGGGGCGCAGCTCAGTAAGACGCTGGGGCTCGACGGTGAGGACAGTGACGGGGTAATTGACGCGCTGCGATTTCTTCGCGACGCCCGGGAAGGCAGGGTGATCGACTTTGGCCCACGCGTCGGCGTTGTCGGCGCCGGGGACACAGCGATGGACTGCGCACGTGTCGCCCGTCGTCTGTCCGGCGGTCAGGTTAGCCTGATCTACCGTCGTACCATTGATCAGATGCCTGCCGACAGAGAGGAAGTGTCGCATCTGCTCGAAGAAGGCATCGATGTGCTCGAGCTGTGCAAACCGCAGCAGCTGGTGTCCGAGGACGGCCAGCTGAGCACGCTCATTTGCCGGCGCATGGTCTTCAAAGACGACCGTGACGCCAGCGGCCGGAAAATTCCGCACGAACTTGCCGACGCCGATTTCGAGCTGCCGCTGGATACGCTGATTCTGGCCATCAGCCAGGACGCGGTCCTCGACTTCTTTGATGAAGAGCCGATTGCGATCAACCAGTGGGGTTACATAGAAGTCGACCCCGCAACGTTCGAAACCTCGGTGCCCGGAGTTTATGCCGGCGGCGATGTGGCTAACGAAGGCCCCTCCTCGATCGTCAAGGCGGCAGCGGCTGGAAAAGCGATTGCCGATAGCATCCTGCGCCGCCGCTCACCCAACGCTGTCTCGATTGAGGTCACACCGTTCGATCCGACAACGCTGCTGCGACGCCGAAGCCAACGGGAATGGCGAGTCCCTGCACCTCACACGCCGCTGGATGACCGCGGCAATTTCAACGAGGTGGTGCTCACCTACGACGAGCAACAGGCGCGAACAGAAGCCGCGCGCTGTCTGGATTGTGATGTTTATTGCAGCATCTGCGTCGGTGTTTGTCCTAACCTTGCGTTGCAAACCTACCAAACTGCAGCCTTCGAATTGCATTTGCCGCAGCTCCGTTTAGAGGGGGGCGCCATCCAAGCGGGTCCCGGCAAGCCCTTCCGCGTGGCGCAAGCATTTCAGGTTGCCGTGCTGACAGACTTTTGCAACGAGTGTGGCAATTGCACGACCTTCTGTCCTACAGCGGGATTACCGTACCGCGACAAACCGCGACTGTATCTCGACCGTCAGGAGTTTGATGCGCAGCAGGACAATGCGTTCATGGTGTTCAGGGATGCGGACCGGTGGGCTATGGATGCGCGCTGGCAGGGCGCCACACATCGCATCGAACTTAACGGGAAGCTGGACTACAAAGGACCGTCGTTTCGGGCTCGCCTGAATCCGGACACCTTCGCCGTTGAGCGCGCCGAACCCACCGGCAGCGCCGAAGATGAGACCTCGTTTTCGCTTGACCCCTGCGCCGCGATGTATGTCCTGCTGACCGGACTGCAGCGATCGATGCCGCACCTGCCGACAGCGACGGGCAGGATATCCCACCCCATGTATAGGGAATAGCCACGACCGACCCGCGTCGTCAGTAGGTCTATTCTTGACGGGAGAGGCTAATGCGATGAATTCCCTACTGATTAACAACGGACATCTGGTCACCCTCGATGAAGACGACCGCTTCATCGAGAACGGCAGCATTTACATCGAAGGAAACCAGATCATCGAGGTCGGCGAGATTATCCCGGGCTCGTACTCTCCGGACCGCACTATCGATGCCCGCGGCAGCCTGGTCATGCCGGGGCTGATCAACACCCATCACCATCTCTATTCGACGTTCGCACGCGGCTTCACCCCGCCCGGGCCACCAGCGCAGAACTTCGAAGAGAATCTCAAGAGCCTCTGGTGGAAACTTGACTCCGCCCTGGATTCCGAGGACGTGTACCACTCCGCTTTGCTGGCCCTTATGCACGCCGCCCGTGCCGGGTGCACAACCATCGTCGATCACCACGCCTCACCCTCGTGCTGGGACGGCAGTCTCGATCAGGTCGAGCGGGCGTTCAGGGACGTTGGCCTCAGTGGCTGTCTTTGTTACGAAGTGTCGGACCGCAACCACGATGGCGAAGGTATCGAAGAGAACGAACGCTACATTCGCAAGTGCCGCGATTCCGATGACGGGCAGATGGCCGCCATGTTTGGCTTGCATGCGCTGATGACCCTCGGAACGAAGACGCTCGATCGTTGCGCCGATATCGGCAATTCACTCGAATCCGGATTCCACGTACATGCGGCCGAAGATGAAATCGACGTGCAGCTAACCATGGACCGCTACGGGCGCCGCATCATGGACCGCTTTCTCGATTTCGGCATCCCCGGTCCGAAGACGATCTTCGTGCACGGCATCCATTTTGGCCCGCGGGAGTTGGACTTGCTGCGCTCGACCGATTCCATGCTGGTGAACGCGCCCGAGTCCAACATGAATAACGGACTCGGCGTCGCGCCGATTCTCGATATGCTCAAACACGGTGTAACCGTCGGGGTCGGTACCGACGGCATGTCCTCGCACCTGATATCCCAGGCACGTGCCATGTATTTGCACCAGCGCACGTATCACCGCGATCCGACCGTTGCGTTTGTGGAGGCCTGCGAAATTCTGCTGAAAAACAATCGAAACATCTGTAATCGGCTGTTCCGCGAACCACGCGGTATGCTCGCCGCAGGACAGCTGGCCGACATCGTCATCCCGGACTACGTGCCGTTCACGCCCCTGAACGCTGCTTCGTTTTACGGGCACTTGCTGTTCGGACTGAGTTTCGCCCGCATTCGCACCACGATCGCACGCGGTCGGGTGATCGTTGAAGACGGCAACCTGCCGCATCTGGACGAAGAAGCTATTCGCGCCCACTGTGCCGAAAGAGCGCCGCGTATCTGGGAACGAATCAATTGACGAGGGCCTGGAAAAACTACCACAGGCCAGAATCGGTTGCCGAGGCACTCACAGTCTTGCAGGACTACGATGGCCATGCTCGCGTTATTGGCGGCGGTACCGACATTCTTGTCGAGGCACGACGCGGTCTGCGCCGACCATTTGAAGCCATGGTGGACGCATCCGGCATCGCCGGCCTCGGCAGCATCAGTCACGAACAGGACTACATTGTGATCGGCTGCGGCGTGACTCACACGCAGATAGTCAGCGATGAACGTATCCTCCGCTACGGCACTTGCCTGAGCGAAAGTTGCGGCGTCATCGGTGGTCCGCAGGTCCGCAATACGGGCACTCTTGCGGGCAACGTAGCCCATGCGCTACCTGCAGGCGACGGCACTATCGGCCTGTTGGCTCTGGGTGGAGAAGTTGAAATTGCCAGCACCACGGGCACTCGCTGGATGCCAGCCAAAGACACATTCATCGGGCCGGGCAAGAGCGTCATCGATCGCCACCGGGAAGTACTCACGAGGCTGCGCTTCAAGCCCACCGGCGCCGGAGAGGGCTCCGCGTACCACCGCGTGATGCGACCGCAGGGTCTTTGCCTGCCCATCGTCTCAATGGCGGCGCGTTTAGCGGTGGACGGAGACATCATTACGGCCGCCAGTATCAGCATGGGTCCGGTCGGACCTGTGCCCTGGTTTGCAGAACCCGTGGCAGCGGTACTCGTTGGTGGAACAAGCTCGACACAGCAGTACGAAAAGGCTGCGGAGGCTGCACTCGATAACGTGACGCTGCGAACCAGCAAATACAGAGCCACCCAAGAATACCGGGCGACGATGATCCGCACTTACCTGCCCATAATTCTAGCCAGGGCTGCCGAACGTGCTGGAGCCAGGCAATGAGCCGGCTGCAGATGACAGTGAACGGTGCGCCCATCGACATCGACGTGCCGGAGTCACGCTACTTGTCTGAAGTGCTGCGCGAGGACCTGCGGCTAACCGGAACGAAGATCGGCTGCAATGAGGCCGAGTGCGGTATTTGTACGGTTCTCGTGAACGGCATACCGGTTGTCAGTTGCGTATTCCCCGCATTCAAGGCGCACGGAGCAGACGTAGAAACCATCGAAGGGCTGTCACAGGCGGGTGATCTGCACGCGCTGCAGAAAGCTTTTCTGGACCATGGTGCGGTTCAATGTGGCATCTGCACACCCGGATTAATTATGACGGCGAAGGGCTTGCTGGATCGCAAGAGCGCCGCGGGAGAGCCGGTAACTGAGGACGACATCAGGACTGCGCTCAAAGATTCCTATTGCCGTTGCACGGGCTACCAAAGCGTGATCAACGCGATACTCCAGGCATCAGGACAGGACATCCGTCCATACCTTCCCGAGACACAGGAACCCGGACTGGCTATCGGAAAAGCGCAGCCCAATCCGAATGCGCTGGCGAAAATTAAGGGTAGCGCCCGCTTCACGGATGACTACAAATTTCCCGGCATGCTCTACGCCCGTACCAAACGTGCCGGTGTACCGCACGCCCGCGTTCGCTCGATCGAGACTTCCGCGGCACGCGAACTTGAAGGCGTGCACGCGGTGCTCACTCATGAAGATATTCCCGGCCGCAACGCACACGGCGTGGTGAGCATCGACTGGCCGGTTCTTTGTGGCGTAAAAGTCCGTTATGTCGGCGACGCGGTGGCGATTGTTGCTGCCGATTCCGAGGAAATCGCTGCCGCGGCACTGGAGTTGATCCACGTTGACTATGAAGAACTGCCCGCCGTCACCGATGCGATAGAAGCTGCAAAGCCTGACGCACCACTCGTTCACGAGGAACGTCCCGACGGCAACCTGCTGAAACACATCAAGGTCAAGAAAGGCGATATTGATACGGGCTTTGCCGACGCCGATGT
>CAZMRZ010000105.1:0-6377 GCA_964568835.1 uncultured Woeseiaceae bacterium
TTCGCGGTGCCGAACCATCGATCGAGCCGTTACTGGAGCGGTTGGGCTTCGAATAAGCCCTCAACCATCCTGACTCTGGGCAAGGAATAGGCCGCTTGCTGCAATTTTGAAATTACGCGGCTGACAACCGTCTTATTGCAGTGATTTTATCGACTTAATGATCGCTCCCGAATCGACCAGCCGGTCCGTCGCAACGAACACCGTGTGTTTGAGTTCCGCCGCGGTTAGTGGATCGATGTGCTCACGCTGATAATCCAACACCCCGGTGTCGGCCTCGGATGCGTCGTCGCGGGCAGTGGTCCTGTGTCGCAGACGTCGCACCAACTCTTCGTTGTCCGCACTGACATCTATCCACACCACCGCAACGTCCTTGCGGTCCGCCAATGCTTCCAGCAATTGCCGGTCCGTGCGCGAAAGAAACGATGCGTCGGCAATTACATTGAAACCCGACTCGATCAGGCCGTCGAGAATTCCCATCATAAACGCATAAACATCCGCCCTCGCGCGAGCCGTGTAAGCCCCTCGGCCAGGCTGCGACTGACTACTGGCCGATTCAGCAATCCCGAGGTATCGCTTGCGTTCGATATCGGAGCGCACCCTGACTGCGGGTAGCTCCGACAACAACTGCGTCGACAGCCAGGTCTTGCCCGATCCGGAGAAGCCGCGCATGCCGACCACGATTGGCGGTGGTCGTTCAATCCACCGGATCGCCACAGCGAGGTGATGTTTGAGCTTCGCAATGTCTTCTACTCGCCCCTCCGCTTCGCGCCGTTCGCCGCTTCTGACGGCGGCAATCTTGGCGCGAATCATGCTGTGGTAAACGAAGTACAATCCGAATACCGACATGCCGGAATAGTCGCCAGTACACTCAAGATAGCGATTGACAAGAATCCCGGCAAGGTCATGCCGCGCGCGAGCAACAAGATCCATCGCAAGAAAAGCGACGTCGCTTATGACATCAATGTTTCGCAGTGCTGCGCTAAACTCAACGCAGTCAAAGGCAACAATACCGGATGACAATCGCACAAGATTCGCGAGATGCAAATCACCATGACACTCACGCACGAAGCCGTTTTTGTGTCTTTCGATCAGCGTGTGTTCAAGGTCACTCAGCGACTGCGCCGTCCATTCTCGAATACGATGTGTGGTATTCATGTCCGTGACCGAGTTTATCGGCGGGAAATTGTCGAGCTGCGGCGTACGGACCTGTCGCACAGCATCCTGATCGCTACTAAAGTCGAGCACGACGGCATCACGGTGATAAGCGGCGATCGTCGCCGCCAAATCACCCATATCGTTTTCGTTCAAAAGGCCGGCATCTAGTTGCTTGTCGAGTTGGGCGCTCTGTCGGAACTGATGCATTTTAACGGCGTATTCTATGGCCCTGCCCTCACCGCCCACTTGTGGACCCTTCTCGCCGCCGCATATCGGTACGACGTCGAGATAAAGCTGCGGCGCCATCCGGCGGTTGAGCCGTAACTCCTCCTCACAAAAATGCCGGCGTAGTTCCAGCGTACTGAAATCCAGAAAATCCAGTTTGACGGACTTCTTGATCTTGTAGGCGTAGGTTCCGCTGAGAATCACCCATGAGATATGGGTTTCAAGCAATTCAAGGGATGCGACAGGATGCGGGTAGGCCCCGGGCTTCATTAGCGAAGCTATGAGCTCTGACTGCTTGGTCTGGTTGCCGGCCACTCGTCACCGCCGTCGTGTCTGCGTCAACTCTAACAAGATCCGCGACAAAAATCTGAAAGTCGGTGTGTTGCGGCGGCGAATTTGCTCGCGCATCATAATCCGGTCGCCTGGCTGGAAACCCGTTATGTGATGTACCTCTCGCGGCTAAGTGTTGACAATTGTTAGACTATTTCGCTCATATTATGGAAAAAGGTGGGTCAAGGTCACACGACACGCACAATCACCATGTCTAGCCCAAAGAGAAATATTGATGTAGAGCTACTGCGTATCGGAATGTATGTGTCCGAGTTGGACAGGCCGTGGCTTGAGACTCCGTTCCTGTTTCAGGGTTTCCATATACGTACCGACAACGAGATTCGCGAATTACAACGTTACTGTTCTACCGTCGAAATCGACATAGAACAGTCCGACGCCTCGTTGCAGGCTGTGATTAGCCGCATTACCAAGAAGACCAATCGGTCCGAGCGCGTTCCGGTTTTCGGCAAGCGACTGTCCCTTTGGCAACGATTCCTTTTACTGATCACTGGCAAGAAGGCAATACGTGATCGGCAGCAAGTCGCGGGTGACTACTACCAGGACATAGTAACTACCAAAGACGAGCTCATCACGGCAAAGAACATCCATGCCGATTCCTTGCAGCAGTTGATGAATGTGCTGAGCTCTATTCGACAAGGAGCCACGATCGCGATGCCCGACCTTGAGGTTGTCGCGAATTCGATGGTTGACAGCGTATTGCGTAACGGCACTGCGATGGCGCTGCTGGCCCGCATGGTTGAAAAGGACGAGTATACGAGTTCACATTCGCTCGCTTCATCGATTTGGGCGCTGGTATTTGGTCGCCATCTTGGACTCGACCGGGAATCGTTGGAAGCCGTCGGACTTGGCGCCTTGCTACTCGACGTTGGCAAAACGAAATTACCGGCAGAATTGCTCAACAAGACCGGCGAACTCACCATCGTCGAACGCAGCCACATACAGAACCACATCAAGTTTGGGCTCGACATCATTGGCGAGGCCGACAGCGTTGACCAACGTGTACTCGACATGGTTGCCACACACCATGAACGATTTGATGGCTCTGGTTACCCAAGAGGCTGGCAAGGCAACCAAATTCCCGTATTCGGCAGGATTGGCGGAATTGTCGATTCCTATTCCGCCATGACCAGCAAGCGGCCATATGCGCCAGCGATGTCCTCCTTCGACGCCATGCGCGAGTTCACCGCGCTCGCGAACAAGCACTTCCAGGCCGAAATGGTGGAGCAATTTATTCAGGCCATCGGCATCTTTCCAGCCGGCACATTAGTCGAACTGAATACCGGGGAAGTGGGTGTTGTCCTCAAAGAGCACCAGTCTACGCGCCTGCAACCGGAGATCGCTGTCATTCTTGACGCCGAGAAAAAAGCGATTGCGGATTTTGAGACTATCGACTTGAGAAACAAGGATGGGGTGTCACCCACCGTCTGGATCGAGCGAGGCATCAACGCAGGCGACTATAACCTCGATCCCAGAAAATACTTCCTTTAAGCCAATGCCGCTGGTACGTGAACTCATTAAAACCGATGCCGAGAACCTCGAGTCGGAGGTCAGCAATCGCATCGAAAAAGTCTCTGGCTCCGTAACGCTTTTCATTGCCGACATGCGTGAGATCAGCCGCATATTGGCACGCTCGGAACAGGCAAAGAGCTCTCGATTTCTGAACCTCGCCGGCAAACTACTACTGGAGGTTTGCGGGGAGCAGGACCGAATTTATCGGATTGGCGATAGTACCTTCGGCGTCCTCCTGACAGGCATCGAGTCGATCGTCCACCAGCAAATGGCGGCCGAAAAGATCAGTCGCCTGAAAAACGACGCTATACGCGAGATGGGCGCAGCATTTAATTCGAACATTCGTATGGGGATTGCAAGCTATCCCGAAGACGCTAATAACGCAATCGGACTAATTCACAAAGCGCGAATTGCACTCGAATCGGCTCAATCATTGGGTAAGAATTACGTAATCTACTCGAAGAATTCCGCTTCCGATGTATCAACGAAATGGAATCTGCAGGAAGAGCTTGCTGCAGCTATCCACGCAAAACAGTTTCAGCTGCACTACCAACCAAAAGTAGAGACAAAGACCGGTCGGCCAATTGGAGCCGAGGCATTATTGCGCTGGACAAACGAAGAGGGTGTGGCTGTCCGTCCAGATGTATTCATACCGGTCGCTTGCGATATCGGTCTGATAAATGAATTGACACGCTTCGTATTAACCACCGCACTGGTCGAGTCTGCCCAGTGGCCGGATATTGGTTATCGCTATGACGTTTCTGTAAACCTGGAAGCCAGCACAGTGCATGAGACTGACATGCAAAATATCGTGTCAAGCAGCTTGTCAATTTTTGGTAGCGATAACTGCGATTTGACCCTGGAGATAACCGAGACATCGCTGGTGGAAGCTTCGAAACAGAATTTTCGATGCCTCAACGAACTTCGTGCGATGGGCGTCGGTATTTCGATTGACGACTTCGGCACCGGCTATTCTTCGTTCTCCTATTTTAAGGACATTCCGGCAACTGAGTTGAAGATTGACAAGTCCTTCATCGATAAAATTCTGGACTCAGACAGAGATCGAAACCTTGTCGAGACCATTGTCATGCTGGCCCATCGATTCGACTTTTCGGTCGTCGCCGAAGGTGTGGAAACAGCAGATCAGATGGAAGCACTCAGGCAAATGAACTGCGACTACGTGCAGGGGTACTACTTGTCAAAAGCGCTACCGAACAACGAGATTAGCGAGTGGTTTGCCAAACATCGAACGTAGCACCATCGAAAACCGCCAACTCAGATTAATTGGTCGATATGCAGTTGCCGCACAATTGCAATCGCCTCATCAAGCAGCACGGCCGACATGCTTGTCTTCTCAAAGCAGATTGATTGAATTGTCCATGCACGTTCCTGGCTGCCAGCGTCGTACAAATTCGTAATTACGATTACCGTCAGCGCCAGCTTGACTGAGTCTGGTTCGCGAATGACCTTAGTGCTCTACAACATCCTGGGTGTGCTTAATCATTGTGGTGTGACCCTCGACGAGACTATGCTGTAATTATGACGTTTCGCGGAGCAGTATCGTGGACTATGACTGGCTGATAATCGGGTCCGGATTCGGCGGCAGCGTATCAGCGCTGCGCCTGTCCGAGAAAGGCTACAAGGTTGGCGTCATTGAAGCCGGGCGTCGCTTTGAGGATGAGGACTTCGCCGAGTCCAGTTGGCAATTGAATCGCTACATTTGGGCGCCCTTTCTCGGGCTGCGCGGCATTATGCGTATGACGCCCTTCAAAGATGTGTTTATCGGCAGCGGTGTCGGAGTGGGCGGAGGCAGCATCGTGTACGCCAACACTTTGTATCGCGCGAAGCAGGACTATTTTGATAATCCACAATGGGCCGAGCTCGGTGACTGGGAGCAGGAACTCGACCAACCGTATGCGATCGCCGAGCAAATGCTCGGCGTCACGACGGTGCCGTTCGAAAGCCCGGGCGACAAAATCCTTCAGGATTATGCGGCCAGTATCGGCGCCGAAGACACATTTCGGCGCACACCGGTCGCTTGTTTCTTCGGCGAACCCGGCAGAACGGTTGCTGATCCCTACTTTGACGGCGCGGGTCCGGATCGCACCGGCTGCACCCGATGTGGCGCGTGTATGGTCGGTTGTCGTGTCGGCGCCAAGAATACCTTGCTGAAGAATTATCTTTGGTTTGCGGAAAAAGTCGGCGCGGTCGTCTTGCCGGACCGCCAGGTCACAAATATCTTACCGCTGGGCGCTGGTGATGGCAGCGACGGATACGAAATTCATAGCCGGTCGCCTGGCCTGATTCGCGGCCGACGGAAGTCGCTCACGACACACGGCGTAATCGTCTCAGCCGGAGCGCTGGGTACGAATCGGTTGCTGGCGAACTGCAAACACCGCCGATCGCTGCCAAAAATCAGCGACCAGCTTGGGCATCTTGTTCGCACCAACAGCGAATCGATCCTTGCCGTCAGCTTACCGGACGATTCGCTCGAGATCTGGCGCAGCGTGGCGATCAGTTCGAGCATTCATACTGACAAAGATACGCATATTGAAGTCGTTACCTACGGCGAGAAAGGCGACGTGATGAGTCTTCTATTTACTCTTATTACCGGCAATGGCACCCGGTGGACGCGCGTATTTTCTTTGCTCGGCAATGCCGTCCGTCACCCACTGAATTTTCTGAAAACGCTTTGGCCGTTCGGCTGGTCGCGAAAGACACTGGTATTGCTGGTCATGCAGAGTCTTGATAACGCGATTTCATTTCGCGCGAATAAACGATGGTTCGGCAACGGCGTGCGACTCAGCACCGAGCAAGACCTGGATAAGCCGAATCCCACCTACATTGATGCCGGTAACAAAGCGGCAGAGTGGATCGCAGAGCGAACTGGTGGAGTTGCTCAAAGCATGTTCCTTGAGGCGGTTGCGAACATACCAACGACGGCGCATATTCTTGGCGGCGCGACGATAGGCAGCGATGCGGCACACGGTGTTGTCGACCGGGATCATCGTGTATTCGGTTATGAGAACCTGATTATCTGCGATGGCTCGGTGGTACCGGCCAATCCGGGTGTCAATCCATCGTTGACGATCTGCGCGATGACCGAGCGCGCAATGTCTAAGATACCCGCGAAGAAC
>CAZMRZ010000106.1:0-5433 GCA_964568835.1 uncultured Woeseiaceae bacterium
GACATGCCGGGATGGTCAATCTTATCGGTGAAATTACCGATAGAACTCGAGCCCTTGACCTGGGCGATCTGCACGACTACGGGAAGGCTGCAAGATCCGGCCGCAAGCTGGGCCATGTCACTGTTATAGCCGACACCGCGGTACAGCGGGACGCGCTTGTCGACATAATTAACCATAGTGTGACCTGATCCACATTAGACGGGGAGAACACGGCATAGCCCGTACGGCCCAAAAGCAGGTAAACTCATTGCAACAATGTCTTATCTTGAACACTTCAATCTGACGGAACAGCCGTTTCGGCTAACACCCGACCCCGACTTCATTTACTGGAGCAAGCAGCACGCGCGTGCCAAAGCCTATATGGAATCGACCATATGGCTCGCCGACGGTTTCGTGGTCATTACCGGCGAGATCGGCTCCGGCAAGACAACGCTGTTGCAGTCTTTCCTGTCCGACCTCGAGGATGACGTTTTATATGCCGTCGTTTCCCAGACGCAGCTGACACCGACCGAGTTCCTGCAAGCCGTTTTGACCGAATTTGGTTTCAAGCCGTTCAACAAGCGCAAGGTTGAATTGCTGGACATGCTCAATATGTTCCTGATCGAGCAATACTCGAGTGGCAAGAAAGTCGTACTGATCGTCGATGAAGCACAGAATCTGTCGACGAAAGTCCTTGAAGAGATTCGCATGATCTCGGGCATCGAAACCCACAAAGAAAAAGTGCTGCGGATTATTCTTGCCGGGCAACCCGAGCTGAAAGATACGCTCGATTCTGAGAGACTCAAGCAACTCGTACAGCGCGTTCGTCTTCGTTTCCATATTGGCCCGCTGGATCGGCGCGAAATGCGCGAGTACATCGAGCGACGCCTCGCCGTGGGTGGCAGAAAAGAAACGGATCTGTTCGCGGATGACAGCTTTGACGTCATCTACCGCTTCTCGGGTGGCATACCTCGACTCATCAACACGCTTTGCGACACGGCCTTATTGTGCGCATTCGCCGATGAGAAAAATATCATTGAAGCAATCGATGTCATTGCCGCGGCTGAAGAACTGAACTGGCAAGAGCACGAGAGCAATACCGGCGTTTATGAGCAGCTCCGACAACTGGAAGCTGAGCGCAAACCAAACTCGAATTCGCATATTACGCGAATCGAATTGCGAACCGATGGCGAAGTCGTGGATGTCCTGACATTCCCCCTGGGTCGCGTGATCATAGGTCGTTCGCCCGACAACGAAGTTTACATCAAGAGCAAGTTTGTCAGCCGTCACCATGCACAACTGGTGAGCGATGAGAACGGCTGCGTCATCGAAGATCTTAATAGCACCAACGGCGTTTTCCTTGGCGAAAAACAGGTCAAGAAATATCGCCTCCGGGATGGCGACACCGTATCACTCGGCGTTCACGAACTCGTCTACCACGATATGCGTCTGGAAGACGCAGTGGATGGCAGTAAAGCGATGGGTGACATCGAGGCGGTCAATGCGGATGGCCCGCCTGACAATGATCACGACTCGGCCGTAAACGACAGTTAAATCCCTGTCGTGGTGCGAGCTTATCTAGCTGGACTTAGTAATCCTGCCGCTGACCGGCACGCCGATCCGTGACGCGATAGTCACGACGCTTGAGAAGCACAACCAAACCGGCCACCAAACACAGCAGCCCGACCACGAAGCATATCGTCGGCCAGTGCCAGTGATTGACGTACATTGAGGCGCCCAGACAGAGAGCTCCTACCGTCAGATAGAAGTAGGGCAAACTTTCGTAGATTGGTTTCGAGACCCACATGACTTTGGACTTATCTCCCCCGGGGTCGATTCATTCTCCATAGCGGGGAGCTATTGTCCAGTGGGAATCGGATGTTTGGTCAGGATTTACCGCCGCCAAACAAGCCCATAATTCTGGAAAGTATTGATTCTGAAAGGCCATCGACCGACAAATCAGGTTCCAAATCGCTGAGTTCGCCCCGCAGTCCCTGCACGTATTGCTGGGAATTAGCGTCCATGTCCGCTTCTGTTATTGTATTTTCGAATGCCATCGGTATCTGCCTCCTTGAGATAACGTAAAAGTATCGTAGCACTATGTTCAATGCAGTGAGCTACCTCACAATGTGCAGTGCGAACTCCGCAAAAAAAGTCGACTTATGTCAAAGCGCTGGCGCTGATTTAGCCCGTACCGCCCACAGTGATCTCATCGATCTTGAGCGTCGGTTGACCAACACCGACCGGTACCGATTGACCTTCCTTGCCGCAAGTGCCAACTCCGGAATCGAGTTCGAGGTCGTTGCCGACCATGGATATCTTGTTGAGTGCTTCGGGTCCGTCGCCAATCAGCATCGCGCCCTTGATCGGCGCCGTCACTTTGCCCTTCTCGATCAGGTAGGCCTCACTGGCCGAGAATACGAATTTGCCGGACGTGATATCGACCTGTCCACCGCCAAAGTTTGGCGCGTAAATGCCTTTGTCGACCGAAGCGATAATATCTTCCGGATCGTGCGGACCCGCGAGCATGTACGTGTTTGTCATGCGCGGCATGGGAATATGCGCGAACGACTCACGTCGACCATTACCCGTCGACTCAACGCCCATGAGCCGGGCGTTCAGCTTGTCCTGCATATAGCCCTTCAGGATGCCGTCCTCGACCAGAACCGAGTACTTGCCGGGCGTGCCTTCGTCATCAACCGTCAGCGAACCCCGCCTGTCAGCTAATGTCCCATCGTCCACAATAGTGCACAGCGGCGAAGCGACTTTCTGCCCGACTTTGCCACTGAACGCTGAGGTGCCTTTGCGGTTGAAATCGCCCTCGAGACCATGACCGACCGCCTCGTGCAACAGAATGCCTGGCCAGCCCGGGCCCAAAACAATCGGCATCGTGCCGGCCGGTGCCGCCCGTGCCTCGAGTTGCACAATTGCCTGGCGAACGGCCTCTTTAGCGAAGTCCATCGGCATGTCGCCGTCTAAGAAATAATCGAGATTCGTGCGAGCGCCACCGCCGGCATAGCCTTGCTCCCGTCGCCCGTCTTGCTCAAGAATGACGCTCACGTTCAGGCGAATCAGCGGCCGCACATCCGCCGCCATCGTGCCATCCGATGCTGCGACCAGAATCAAGTCCTGACTGCTTGCCAGACTCACTATCACCTGTTCCACGCGACTGTCGATGTCGCGCGTCGCCGCATCGATCTCGCTCAATAATGCCGTCTTTTGAGAATCGTCGATACTCGTTGTCGGATCGTCGGACGAGTAAAGCGGCGCAACGCTGGTGCGACTCCAGGCCTGCACGCTCTTGTCCTGCCCCTGGCGCGCAATCGCACGCGCAGCCCCGGCTGCCTGCTCAAGCGCCGGCATCAGCAGCTCATCTGAGTACGCGAAACCGGTTTTCTCACCGCTGGTCGCACGAACGCCGACACCTTGATCGAGATTAAAGCTGCCTTCTTTGATAATGCCGTCTTCGAGCGTCCAGCTTTCGTTGCGGCTTACCTGAAAATAGAGATCGGCATAGTCCACTCCGCCGCGCATCATGCTGCCGAGTGTGGTGCTGAGATTGCCCTCGTCGAGACCCGCAGGTTCGAGCATTCGGGACATCAGAGTGTCGATCGAAGTTTCGTTGTTATCCAAGTTTGATTTCCGTAGTAATTACAAGCGTCTGTTCGCCAGCGCCGGGAACTCGTTGCGTAATTTTGTTGGCAGTTCCGGATCAATATCCGCGGCCACATGACAATTGCCATCAGCCGCTTCGGCCAGAATGCGGCCCCAAGGGTCAATGATCATTGAGTGACCATACGTTAAGCGGCCGTCTGCGTGCTCGCCATATTGCCCCGCCGCGACCACATACGCCAGATTTTCGATCGCGCGTGCACGCAGAAGCGTGTGCCAATGTGCCTCGCCTGTCGTCGCCGTAAATGCAGCGGGTACGGTAAACATCGTGGCACCAGCGTCCACCAGCTTGCGAAACAGCTCCGGAAATCGCAGGTCATAGCAAATTGTCAGGCCAATGCGCCCGCAGGGAGTATCCACCGTAACGACATCCTCGCCCGGATACATGGATCGCGACTCGCGATAGGACTCCTGCTCCTCGACCAGATCCACGTCGAACAGATGAATTTTCCGGTAAATCGCCTGCGTATCACCGTTGAGGTCAACCACCGGGCACGCCCCGTACACGCGCTGCGAAGCTATCTCCGGCGAATTGAGAGGCATGCTGCCCCCAATAACCCAAAGACCATGACGTGCGGCTGCTTCGGACAGAAAAACCTGTATGGGCCCCTCTCCGGGCGCCTCAGAGATGCTTGCTTTGTCCCGTCCGCGCGCCGGCATCAACGCGAAATTTTCCGGGAGTACAGCTAGCGCGCAGCCATCCCTCGCGGCGTCACCCAGCAATTGATCGGCGAGCTGCAAATTGGCGGCAACGTCGGTACCACTGTTCATCTGAATCGCCGCTACTCGCATCGTCGTCTCTTACTCGCTAGTTGCCAGACATCCCGCCAGTTCACCCTCGGCAGCGAACGCAGCGGAGTTGGTCGATTCGACAATGGGTTCATCCCACGACCCTTCGATCGCGTAGTAAACCTGCCCGACTTCCTGCAGCGGCTTCTTGAAAATCTGCGAAAAGATTAATAAAGCGGCCGCAACCTGCGGACCGGCAACCACGGCGCCCACGATTGGCAAGGTGTTGCCGACGTTCGCTGAAACAATCGCTGTCTGGTCGTAGATTCGATTCTCAAGGTCCGCCCCACCCACAATGCCGATATCGGCGGCCGGTCCCTCAAGCGAAAGATCGCAGGTGTAGGCATAGCCGTCATCGATCTTGAACGTGCCCGCTATCTTGTCGAAACCAAATCCCTTGTTGAACACATCTCGAAAATCGAGCGACAAGCGACGCGGCAACGCGACGATACTCATGAGTCCGAAGATTCGTCCGGCGCCAGGCTCTACTTCGCGCAACTGACCGTCGCCAAAGCTCACCCGTACTTCGCCATCGAGTACGTCGAAAAAGTCAGCACGCGGGCTGCCCGACCAATCGAGATCGATAGACATGTTCATGCTATTGCTCGCGATACCGGGCTGATAGTTGAGTCTTGCCATCGTCTTCTGAACGTCGGTGCTCGTGAGCGTCGCCTCAATGAAGCTGTGACTTCCGAGCGGATCATTGTCATCGGCAACCCAACGCCCCGTGCCGATGATCGAGTAGGTCGCGTCCTTGCTGGTGATGCTGACCGCCTCGAGGCCGCTGTCAGTTTTCTCCAGCGTCGCCTCGACGGCCCCAAGGTAACGATCGCCGAACGCGAACTCGGTCGCCCGCAACTGCATGGCTGGCAACTTGCGTGGATCGAGTTTGGACTCGAACTGCGTTTCCGTCTCGTCGCCGGGCAGCCTGAGTTTTTCCATGTCCAGAACCATGGCTCGATCGCCCGCAAAGTCATAGGGGACGAACACCGA
>CAZMRZ010000107.1:0-5157 GCA_964568835.1 uncultured Woeseiaceae bacterium
GTCGTTATTCCCCGGTTCCAGCATATGCTTCTACTCGGGCCTTTAGTTTTTGTCCTGGCCGGAAGGTCACCACGCGTCGAGCGCTGATTGGTATTTCCTGTCCGGTTTTCGGGTTTCTGCCAGGCCGTTCTTTTTTATCCCGAAGGTCAAAGTTTCCAAATCCAGAAAGCTTGACCTGTTCCCCAACTGCAAGTGATGCACGCAGTTCCTCATAAAACATGTCTACCAATTCGCGAGCTTCTCTTTTGTTCAAACCAAGCTCATTAAACAGCGACTCGGCCATATCTGCTTTTGTCAGTGCCATCAGGTTTAGTCTCTTAGAACTGCCGCGAATTTATCTTCTAATTTCTTGACTGCTGCGGCCATTGCAAGGTCCGCATCATCGTCAGTAAGGGTGCGCGAAGTTTCCTGTAAAATCAAGCCTATTGCGACGCTTTTTCGCCCAGCTTCTATGCTTGCACCCGTATAAATGTCAAAAATCCTGACATCTTTGATCAGCCCTTGTGAGCTCGCAGCGACGGCCTTGACGAGCTCATCAGCCGAAATTTTGTCGTCAACGATTACCGCAATGTCACGACGGATTGCCGGAAACTTCGAAATAGGCGTTGCTGTCGGCGTCGACGAAGCGAGCGTTTTCGCAGCATCAAGCTCGAACAAATAGACGGCCCGTTTCAAGTCGTAGGTCTTCGCGAGTTTCGGGTGCAGTTTTCCCAGTACGCCGATCACGTCACCATTACGAACGATTTCCGCAGCCTGTCCAGGCTGCAGTGCGGGATGTACGGTCGCAACGAAGTCAATTTCGTTAACGTCGGAAGCCAGTGCCAACAAAGCCTCTACGTCAGCTTTTACGTCAAAGAAATCAACGCTTTCCGAGGGGCTCGCCCACTGCTCCGGTTTCACGGGCCCGGTCGCGAGCCCGGCAATCCTGACGACTTCCGTATGATCGCCCAGTGAGCCATGGAATGATTTGCTTGCCTCGAAAAATCGAACCCGATCTTGTTGTCGGGCATTGTTCGTCGCGGCCGCTGTGACCATGCCCGGCCATAACGATGCACGCATGACGGACATTTCAGATGAGATGGGATTGCTCAATACGAGCTCCGACTCAACGCCGGTGAATGCCGTATTCGCTTCTGCATCGATGAAACTATAGGTCACGACTTCGCGATAATCTCTGGCGATGAGCGTAGCAGCCGCTTGCTCCAGATCGACCGCCGACTCCGTCACGGTCTTTAGTGGCGATTGTGCGAATGCGCTCGTCTCGGGAATCGAATCGTAGCCATGAATGCGGGCAACTTCTTCGATCAGATCAGCTTCAATCGCAATATCGAAGCGATGGCTGGGTGCAGATACGACCCATCCATCCTCATTGGCCTCTACTTTCATAGCCAGACCGGTCAGGATCTGTGCGACCTCTGAGGCGTCCACTTCGACGCCGAGCAACCGAGCCAATCGATCTTCTCGCAGCGTAATTTCTGATGGTGTTGGCAGATATTCTTCGGCAACTTCGTCAACGATCGGACCTGCGTCACCACCAGCAATGTCCAACAATAATTGCGTCGCTCTTTCGATAGCTCTCGCCTGTCCGGCCGGGTCAACGCCGCGCTCGAAGCGCATTGATGCATCTGTGTGCATGCCGTACGAACGCGCTCGGCCCGCCATGAAATCCTGCGGCCAAAACGCCGCTTCGAAGAAAACATCGCTTGTACTATCCGTGACAGCCGTCGTGAGTCCGCCCATGATGCCGGCAATTCCGATCGGTCCGCTGTCGTCGGTGATGACCAGCGTGTCGTCGTTCAATTCTACGACCGTCTCATCGAGCAATGTGACCTTTTCGCCCGACTTCGCCAGTCGTGGCCTGATCGGGCCGTTCAATAGGCTGTGATCGTAGGCGTGGAGCGGCTGTCCGAGTTCCAGCATGACGAAATTTGTAATATCCACAACCGGTGATATGGCTCGAAGGCCGGCGCGGCGCAATCGTTCGGTCATCCAGACAGGCGACTTGGCCGCAGTATCAATACCGCGAATCACCCGACCAGCAAATCGTGGGCAACCGGTCGGTTCGACAAGTTCTACCGTTTGCGTGTCTTCGATAGTCGCTTGAGCCTGCTCTACCGATGCATCCTTAAGCGCGGCGCCCGTCAAGGCCGCCACCTCGCGCGCGATGCCCAGCACGCTGAAACAGTCGCCTCGGTTCGGTGTCAGGTCGAGATCGATAATCGCGTCCGGCAGATCGAGAAAGTCGACGAGCGCTGATCCAACTTCCGCATTCTGAGGCAACGACATGATGCCGTCGGACTCGTCACCCAGTCCGAGCTCAACGGCGGAACACAGCATGCCGTTCGAAACAACGCCGCGAATTTTCGCCTTGCGAAGCTTCATGCCGTTCGGGAGTGTGACACCGGGTTTGGCAAATGGTGTTTTCATGCCTGCGAAGACATTGGGCGCCCCGCAGACCACGTCAACGAGATCGCCACTGCCATCGTTCACTTTGCACAAGCTGAGTTTGTCCGCATCGGGGTGTTTGCTGACCTCTGCCACTTCAGCAATAACGACGTCGGCTAAACCGTCCCCCTCATACTCGATACCATCAACTTCGTGGCCGAGCATCGTGAGCTGGTGACCAAGTGCCTCCGTATCCAGCTCGGGGTTTACCCATTCACGTAACCAGGATTCTGCAATCTTCATCGTGACTACCTGAACTGCCGGAGAAAACGCAGGTCATTCTCGAAGAACGTACGAAGGTCCGAGACGCCATAGCGCAGTATGGCAAGACGGTCAATACCCATTCCGAACGCATAGCCTGTGTATTTTTCAGAGTCGATGCCAGCATTTTCCAAAACGTTTGGATGCACCATGCCGCAACCCAGTATCTCGAGCCACTTGTCTTCGCCCCAACGTACGTCAACCTCAGCTGATGGCTCTGTGAACGGAAAGTAGGATGGACGAAAGCGAAGCTCCGCCTTGCGCTCGAAAAACGCCTCGACGAATTCGTGCAAGACAGCCTTCAGATTCGCGAAGCTGACGTTTTCGCCAATCACCAGGCCTTCGACCTGATGGAACATCGGCGTATGCGTCTGATCCGAGTCACATCGGTAAACGCGACCCGGAGCAATGATGCGGATCGGCACACCTTCTTTAACAATCGAACGAATCTGAACAGGCGACGTATGCGTACGCAGCAGATTTCCGCCCGGGAAATAGAACGTGTCGTGCATCGCTCTTGCCGGGTGATTCTCGGGGATGTTCAACGCTGTAAAGTTGTGGAAATCATCTTCGATCTCCGGACCTGAGCGAACACCGAAACCTGCGTTGGTGAAAATGCGTTCGATACGGGACTGGGCGCGTGAAACCGGATGCCGACCGCCGATTGAAACGCCGCGTCCGGGCAATGAAACGTCTACTGCGTCCGCAGCGAGCTTCTCGGCCAACGCGGCATCTTCCAGCGCTTCACGACGCGCATTGAGGCAGGACTGTACGGCCTGCTTCGCTTGGTTGATTTCCTGGCCCGCGCTCGCGCGCTCGTCAGCGGGAAGCTGACCCAGAGACTTCAGGCGAGCCGTGAGCTCGCCCTTTTTTCCTAAATAGGAAACCCGTACGACGTCCAGCGCGGCAATATCTGTCGCCGCGTCAATCTCAGACGCTGCCTGTTCGATTAACTCGCTGAGTGCCTGCATGTGAGCTGCCTCAAGTAAGGCGCATTGTGCGCCTTACTCAAGATTCAACTAGGCGGCGGTCTTAAGTTCGAGACCAGCCTTGGCAGCCGCAGCGATCGCACCGAAAGCTTCGGGATCATGTACTGCGATATCAGCCAATACTTTGCGATCGACTTCGATCTCCGCTTTGTTCAGTCCGTTGATAAGGCGGCTGTAGGAAAGATCGTGCAGACGAGCGGCCGCATTAATGCGTGTGATCCACAAAGCGCGGAATTGACGTTTGCGCTGGCGACGGTCGCGATACGCGTACTGTCCAGCTTTGATAACAGCCTGCTTGGCTGTCTTGAATAATTTACTGCGCGCGCCGTAATAACCCTTCGCTTTACCGAGGATTTTCTTGTGGCGGGCTTTGGCGGTTACGCCACTCTTGACTCTGGCCATTTCTCAATCTCCTCTTAAGCGTAAGGGAGCATGCGACGCACGCTCTTTGTGTCGCAGTCAGCAACCTGAAGGGTCTTGCCCAACTGACGCTTACGCTTCGACTTCTTCTTGGTGAGAATGTGATTGAGGTGGGCCTGGGCGCGCTTGAAGCCGCCTTTGCCCGTCTTCTTGAAGCGCTTGGCCGCGCCTCGGTTGGTTTTCATCTTAGACATTTTATTTCCTTAGGCCTTGCTACGTACCGGACAATTCCGGCCGCTACAGGCGGTTAGAGTTTTCCGGGTTGTCACACCCTTCAACTCGCACACTTTTCGGGTACTGCTGCTTAAACGTTCTTCTAGTGCTTCTTCGGCGCAATTACCATGACCATTTGCCGTCCTTCCATCTGCGGCATTTGCTCAACTGTGCCATATTCCTCGAGGTCATCTCTGACCCTGGTCAGAAGCTGTGCGCCCAGTTCCTTGTGCGCCATCTCCCGACCTCTGAATCTCAGTGTGACTTTGGTTTTGTCGCCAATTTCCAGAAAATGCACGAGCTTGCCGAGCTTGATCTGGTAGTCACCTTCGTCTGTTCCCGGACGAAACTTGATCTCTTTAATGTGGACCTGCTTCTGTTTGCGTTTCGCAGATTGGGCTTTCTTGTTCTGCTCGAACAAATACTTGCCGAAATCCATAATTCGACACACCGGTGGCTCAGCATTTGGCGATACTTCCACGAGATCCAAGCTCTCTTCTTTCGCCAGTTCGATGCCAGCCCTGAGGGACATAACACCTGCCTGTTCACCCTGAGAGTCGATTACTCGCACCTCAGTGGCGTCGATTTCGTCATTGCGCCTTACGCGCTTTGTAACTGCGATACCCAAATCCTCCGGAAACTGAACAATCCCAACACTTTCAAGGCCACATCAAAACGCCGCAGCCAGTGCGGGAACGCGATTCTATATAGCCCCAAAGCAGGATACAACCATGGAAACAGTAAAAATCGTAAAAAAATCAGGTACAAGAGAGAATTGGTGGGCGATCCGGGTTTCGAACCTGGGACCTCCACGATGTCAACGTGGCGC
>CAZMRZ010000108.1:0-5138 GCA_964568835.1 uncultured Woeseiaceae bacterium
GCAGTCACATCCACATACATGGTGAGCTTCTGCCCAGGTTGCAGGAGCTTGGATCTGTCGATCTTGTTCCAGCGAGCAATCTGATCAATGCCGACGCGGAATCTTCGCGCGATGAGGTACAGCGAGTCGCCGTTTCGGACGGTGTAACGGAGTTTGCGAGTCGTGTTACCCAGCGCTTGCGTCGGTGACGTGCGAGGTGCTGCTGCAACGCTGCCATTCGTCCAGACGACGAGTTTCTTGCCGACCGATAATGTGTCGCGCGGTGCCATGCCGTTCCAGGCAGCGAGCTGGCGTGTCGTTACCTTGTAGCGTTGACTGATCGTCCAGAACGATTCACCGCTTCGTACGATGTGTTCGAGTTTGTTGCCTTTGCGTGTTCGGTTCTGCGTTTTGGCCAGTCGCGCGTCAGCACTCTTGCTGTAAGCACTCAAGGGTTTCGTCGCCACCGGGATCATCAGGTGATGGCCGGCACGAATCGTGTTGCCTTTGAGATTATTCGCCGCACGAATCGTCGATACGGTTGTGTTGTATTTCTCGGCAATCTGCGAAATCGCTTCACCGTTTTTTACTTTGTGTCGCGCCCAGCGCACGCGCTCGGATTTCGGCACTTCAGCGAGCGCGGCAACGAAAGCATCAGCGACATCGACTGGCATGACCAGGCTGTGTGGTCCCGACGGATCAGTTGACCAGCGGTTATAACCCGGGTTGTATTGATACACCGTGTCGACATCGACGCCAGCTAATTCTGCAGCGAGCGCGAGGTCCAGCTGACCGCCGATATCAGCGATCATGAACTGCGGCTCATCAACAACAACGGGCAGCGACAGGTTGTACTTGGCTGGGTCTGCGATGATCTCAACCAGCGCCAGTAACTTTGGCACGTACATGCTGGTTTCTCTGGGGAGTTTGAGATTCCAGAAGTCGATCGGCTTGTTCGCGCTCGTGTTGCGACGAACGGCACGACGGACATTGCCTTCGCCCGAGTTGTACGACGCAATGGCATTCAGCCAGTCGCCATTATTGAACTTGTGCAAATACTCAAGGTAATCGAGCGCGGCACGTGTCGAGTCGACGACATCACGGCGACCGTCGTACCACCAGTTCTGTTTGATCCCGAAACGTTTCGCTGTGCCGGGAATCATCTGCCAGAGGCCGGCCGCGCGACCGTGTGAATACGCGAACGGGTCGTAGGCGCTTTCGACGATCGGCAGGAGTGCGAGTTCCAGCGGCAAGCCGCGACGTTCCAGCTCGGCGACGATATACGGCAAATAGCGCTGGGCCCGCGTCAAAACCCGGTTCATGTAATCGGGGTGCTTGGCGAACCACTTTTTCTCAGCTTCCGTACGATGATTGTCGACGTAGGTGAGCTTGAATCCACGTCTGAGCTTGGCCAGGACGTCATCCGGACCCGCTGGCGTGGACTCGAACTCGATTCCTGCAACAGGCGAGATCAGCGTCAGCGCCGGTGTTGCGTCGTTGGCGCCAGTGCTCGTGAGCAACGCCGGTGAGGCCAATGCGGACTGCCCGGCAAGTAAAAAGGTGACGCCGACAGCGCAATAAGCCGCCAATCTCTGCGATAATTGCCCCACGGGCGATGACATTAAGTTAAGCATCGGGCCATCCTACTGAGGCGGAGCGGTTGTGCAAGTGGATAGATCACAAATGACGCAAGAATGGCTGCATACAAGTCTTGGAGCGGCATTGTTGCGGCAGGAAGCTCGTGTGGTCGAGGAGGCGCTGGACGGCGTTTTCGGTGAACAATGCCTGCAGCTGGGTCTCTGGGGCGAAAATCGCGCGTTCATGCGCTTCACCAGGACGCAACGCTGCTACCTCATCGCCGATTCGAGCCTCGGCAAGCCCTGCGCCGTTGGCAATATGCATCAATTACCGGTCGAAAGTGACTCCATCGACGCCGTTTTACTGCCGCACACGCTCGACTACAGCGATCGGCCGCATGCGATTTTGCGTGAGGTTGACCGGGTACTGCGTCGTGACGGGCGCGTGATTGTCCTCGGATTTAAACCGTTCGGTTTGTGGGGATTGCGCCGGTTGATTCCGGGCGCAGGAATACCGCCCGGCGCAGATCACCTGATTTCCGAGCGGCGCATGAAAGATTGGTTGCAGTTGCTGGATATGCGTATCGAACGCACATCCCGGTATTTCTTTCGCTGGCCGCTGCCGGGTAACAAAGCGCGCGGATCGGTCAAGTGGGAACGGCGTGGTCAGGCGTGGTGGCCGGAGCTTTCGGCTTGCTATATGCTCTCGGCGCAGAAACGGGTCAGCACGTTGACGCCGGTGAAGCCGATCTGGCGGCGCCAACCGAAAGTCGTCGCTGGCCTTGCCGAACCATCAACCCGAGCTTCGCGAATACGCTTTGACCCACATAATTGAGATCTATACCGACGGTGCCTGCAGGGGAAATCCCGGTCCGGGCGGCTGGGGCGCACTGCTCATATCCGGCAAGCACGAGAAAACGATGCACGGCGGCGAGCCTGAGACGACCAATAATCGCATGGAGTTAACCGCGGCTATCGAAGCGCTCAACGCGCTGAAGAGCGCGAGCGGTGTGATTCTCTACACAGACTCCAAATACGTGATGGACGGCATTAAGGACTGGATGCCAAACTGGAAGAAACGTGGCTGGAAGACGACGGCAAGAAAACCGGTGAAGAATAAGGACCTCTGGCAGTTGTTGGATGAGGCGACGCAACGTCACGACATCGACTGGCGCTGGGTGAAAGGCCACAGTGATAACCCCGGCAATGAGAAAGCGGACGAACTTGCGAACATTGGCATTGACGAACTGTAGGAGCGCGTCCCACGCGCGAAATAAACAATGAGACAAATCGTCCTCGACACAGAAACCACCGGCCTCTCAACCTCGCAGGGCCACCGCATCATCGAGATCGGTTGCCTGGAGCTTGTGAATCGCCGCCTGACGGGCCGCGATTTTCATCGTTTCCTGAATCCCGATCGCGATATCGATCAGGGCGCTGAGGCAGTCCACGGTATTAGCCGGGCGGATCTTCAGACCGAGCCGAGATTTCCCGAAATCGTTGACGATTTTCTGGCGTTCATCAAAGACGCCGAACTCATCATTCACAACGCGACCTTCGACGTCGGCTTCCTTGAGCACGAGCTCAAGCTCATGAAGCACAAGCGGCCGAAAATCGAACATCATGCGACGGTTCTCGATACCTTGCCGCTGGCTCGAAAGATGCACCCCGGGCAACGCAACAGCCTGGATGCGCTCTGCAAACGTTATGAAGTGGACGCGACGAAACGCGATGTCCATGGCGCATTAATCGATTCCGAGCTGCTGGCGAATGTTTACCTCGCCATGACGGGCGGGCAGACCGCGATGCTGCTGGACGCAGACGTCCTCGGCCACCACGCTGAGCCTGCAGGAGCGCGTCCCACGCGCGACAACGACGGTGACGAAGGCGAGGGGCCGCGCGTGGGACTCGCTCCTGCGGACGACCTCCCGGTCATCAAGGCGTCGGCCGAAGAAACCACTGCACACGAGGCGATGTTGGAAAAAATTCGCAAATCCGGTGCGTGCGTCTGGGATATTGACTAGAATCACCCGTTCGCTCCGGGGGGAGCGGCTAAACCAAGGATAAGAACACTATGGCCCATACGTTGGCAGCCGCATTGCGCTCAAACTTTCTCGGAAACTCTCCGGATTGGTACAAAGTGACCATTCTCGGATTCCTCGTGTTGAATCCCTTCCTCGTGGCCATGAATCCGTACATTGCCGCTTGGGCACTGGTCGCGGAGTTCATTTTCACTCTGGCGATGGCGTTAAAGTGCTACCCGTTGCAGCCTGGCGGTCTGTTGGCCATTCAGGCGATCCTGCTGGGGCTCGCATCGCCTGAGAACGTCGTGCATGAGGCGGAAAAGAACTTCGAAGTCATCATGCTGTTGATGTTCATGGTGGCCGGTATCTATTTCCTGCGCGAAATGCTGCTGTACGTCTTCACCAAGATTTTGCTGGGTGTTCGTTCGAAAATCCTGTTGTCGCTGATGTTCTCTTTTTCGGCGGCATTTTTGTCGGCCTTTCTGGATGCTCTGACCGTAACGGCTGTGATCATCACCGTGGCCGTTGGTTTCTACGGCGTTTATCACAAGGTCGCGTCGGGCAAGAAATTTCATCACGACCACAATCATGGGACCGACGATGAAGTGCATGATTTGCATCGTGAGGATTTAGAAGGGTTCCGAGCGTTTCTGCGTAGTCTGATGATGCATGGCGCAGTCGGTACCGCATTGGGCGGCGTAACGACGATGGTCGGCGAGCCGCAGAATTTGCTGATCGCCGAAGTGATGGAATGGAGCTTTGTAGAGTTCTTCCTGCAGATGGCGCACATCTCGATGCCGGTTCTGGTCGTTGGACTGCTCACATGCATGTTGTTGGAGATCACCAAGAGTTTCGGTTATGGCGCGCAGCTCACTCCGAAAGTTAGAGAGGTGCTCGAAGAATTTGAAGCGGACGCGGCGGAGAAACGCACCAAGTCCGACATGACGATTATTATTGTTCAGATTGTTGTCGCTCTGTTGCTGATTATTGCGCTGGGTCTTGGCCTTGCTGCACCCGGCATCGTGGGTTTGATGGTGATCGTGCTTGCAACGGCGTTCAACGGCATCACCGAAGAGCATCAAATTGGGCACGCCTTCGAAGAGGCGCTGCCGTTCACCGCGTTGCTCGTTGTCTTTTTCGCGATCGTCGCGGTCATCGAACAGCAACATCTGTTTACGCCGATTATTCACTGGGTCATGACCTACGACGGTAAGACGCAGGAGGCGCTTTTCTACGTGGCAAACGGCGCGCTGTCGATGATCAGTGATAACGTGTTTGTTGCGACGGTGTATATCGGCGAAGTCGAAGAGATGTTTGCAAACGGAAGCCTGAGCCGACCCCAGTTTGACGCGCTGGCTGTAGCGATCAACACGGGTACAAACATCCCGTCTGTGGCAACACCGAACGGCCAGGCCGCTTTCCTGTTCATGCTGACGTCCGCATTGGCCCCTTTGATTCGTTTGTCCTACGGCAAGATGGTGATTATGGCGCTGCCGTATACGATCACGATGAGTATCACGGGTCTGCTGGCACTGTTGTATATGCCGCACATCCTGTA
>CAZMRZ010000109.1:0-1293 GCA_964568835.1 uncultured Woeseiaceae bacterium
TTTTTGGAATCCATAGTTGTAAACGGCGGCCAGCGGCTGCACGGCAGTGTCTCGACCAGCGGTGCGAAGAATGCGGCGTTGCCGATCCTGTTCTCCGTATTGCTTGCGGACGGCGACCACGAATTTGAGCGCGTGCCCGTGTTGCGCGACATCGACTCCACCGATGCGTTGCTGTCGGTGCTGGGCTGTACTTTTGAACGGGATGGAGGATCGCTGAAGGTTCATGTCGCGCCTCCGGCCGAGCCATTCGCGCCTTACGATCTGGTTCGCAAAATGCGCGCCAGTATTCTGTGCCTCGGACCATTACTGGCGCGTTACGGCCAGGCCAAAGTGAGTTTGCCTGGCGGCTGTGCGATCGGATCACGCCCGGTCGACCTGCACGTGCAAACGATGCAGCGCCTCGGCGCCGAGATCGAAATCGAAGAGGGCTACGTCATCGCCAAGGCGCGTCGGCTCATCGGCGATCGAATCGTGTTCGAAAAACTGACGGTTGGTGGCACTGAGAATGCCCTGATGGCGGCTGTTCTGGCAAAGGGAACGACCGTCATAGAGAATGCTGCGAAGGAACCCGAAGTTGTTGATTTAGTGCACTATTTGCAGAAAATGGGCGCCCGGATCGAAGGCGAAGGGACAAGCGTTATCACCATTGAGGGTGTCGATGAGCTCACGCCCGCCAAACACACGATCGTGGCTGACCGTATTGAGGCCGGCACATTACTCATTGCCGGCGCGATCACTGGCGGTGCCGTTACGGTTAAGGATTGCGTGCCCGAGCACCTGCAGGCGCTGATCGACAAGCTGCGCGAATGCGGCTTTTCCGTTAGCACGGATGCCTCATCGATCACGCTGGAGGCCACCGATAGCTGGACCAGTACGGATATTTCGACCGCCCCCTATCCGGGCTTTCCGACGGACCTGCAAGCGCAATTCATGGCGCTGATGACGCAGGCGGAAGGGACCTCTGTCGTTACCGAGGGCATTTTCGAGAATCGTTTCATGCACGTTCAGGAGCTCGTGCGGCTGGGTGCGGATATCACGCCGATGTCGCAAGTCGCTATCGTTCGCGGCAAAGCCGGCGGCCTGAGTGCGGCTGAGGTGATGGCGACCGATCTGAGAGCGAGCGCCAGTCTGGTGCTTGCCGGCCTGGTCGCGACGGGCGCCACGCGCGTCAACAGGATCTACCATCTGGACCGCGGCTACGAAAAACTGGAGCAGAAACTGGCCTCCCTGGGCGCCGATATCGCCCGCGTCTAACCCGCCTTTATGGTGCCAGTGACCTTATAGGCCGCACCC
>CAZMRZ010000109.1:1393-5002 GCA_964568835.1 uncultured Woeseiaceae bacterium
CACCCCTAAAGGTACCAGTTACCTTTCGCGCCGGCTGAAAAGGTAACTGGTACCTTAATTCACCTTAATTCGGCTATTGGCCTTGTGGGCTGTGTCAGATAGAATCCGACGCCTTTCTCTGGTCCTGTACTGGCTTACATATGCTTCAAAATATTCGCGATCATCTGACCGGCAAAATTGCCCTGATTGTCCTGGGCGTTATTGCCCTGTCATTCGTCTTCGTCGGCGGCGCAAGCTTCACCACGATCGGCTCCAACTACGTGGCAAAAGTCGACGGTGTCGACATCGGAATCCAGCAGTTCGAAATGGCTTATCGCGATCAGCTGCAAGAGAACCCGCAGTTTGCCGCTCTGCCGGAAGAATATCGCCTGCAGCTGCGTACCAACATTCTCGACCAGCTTGTTCAGCAAACTGTCATCGATAATTATCTCGATGAAGCGGGATTCAAGATTTCCGATGAGCAGCTGACAGATATCGTACATCAGTTTCCCGAATTTCAGCTGGACGGCCGTTTCGATCATGAGACGTATGAGTCCGTTCTCGAATCCGCTGGCTTCACAGCGGTTCGCTGGGAGGCCTCACAAAAACTGGCCATGCGTCGTTCGCAGTTGCAACGTGCGATTCGCGGTTCGTCAGTGGTTCCACCATCGAACTACCGGCGATTCCTGAACCTCGCGTTTGAGAACCGGGTTATTACGACAGCCACCATTCAGCCGGCGTCGGTCGCTGACGAAATTAACGTCACCGATGAAATGATCACCGCGTACTACGATGAGAATCCAGCGCTATACAATCTTCCCGAGACAGCAGACATCGAGTACGTCGAAATTGCTCGCGGCGCGGTTGCCGCTGACGTCGATGTGACCGAACAAGAGCTGTTGGAATATTACGACCTGAACAAGGATCGCTACCTGCAGGACGAACAGCGTCAAGCTCGGCACATCCTCATTCTGTTTGATGATGACGAGGCGGGCGCGGAAGCGGTGGCCAACGAAGTACTTACCCGTGTTCGTTCGGGCGAGTCGTTCGAAGAACTGGCACGTCAATACTCGAAAGATAGTTCGTCGTCGGCTAACGGAGGCGATCTCGGTTCACTGACTCAAGATCAATTGCCGGACGCGCTTGGCGGAGCTGTTTTCTCAATGTTGGCAGGCGAAATCCAGGGGCCGGTTAAAGGCGACTTCGGCTTTCACGTCGTTCGGCTCGACACGATTTTCGAATCCGGTCCATTACCGTTTGACCAGGTTCGTGCGTCGCTCCTGACAGAATTGCAGGTCGAAGAAGCTGATGGTCTTTTCCTCTCACTCGAGCGGAAGTTGTCGGACGCGCATTTTGATGCGACCAATATCCAGACACTAGCTGACGCGATCGGTGGTGAGGTGCAGAGCGTTGCGGCATTCGCACGCGACAGCGTGGCGCCGTTCGCAAGTAATCAGGCTGCCGTCGATGCCGTTTTCGATGAGAGAGTATTGAGTGGCGCACAGATGACCGAAGTGGTTGAGATAGATATCGATCGGACCGTGGTCATCTCAGTATCAAAACACAACGAGGCAACTCGCCAGCCGTTGGAAGAGGTGCGTGTGCAGATTGCTGGCGAACTTCGGCGGAATCAGTCTGAAGAACTGATGGCCCGGCGCGCGCAACAAATGCTCGATGCGGTTGATGCGGGGGCAGATTTTGCGGCGGCCGCGGCTACGATTGGTGCTGAAGCATTGCCATCGTCGATCATTACTCGCAACGCGGAAGATGCGGATCAGTTTCTTTCGGTGGCGATCTTCACGGCGATGAAGCCGGCACAAGGCAAGCCGACATTGGGTAGCACGCGAAATGGCGAGGGCGGCTACACCGTCTACAGCCTGGACGCGGTAATCCCGGGCCGGCCAGAGTCTATTCCTCTTGCCGATCGCGACGCTGGCAGAAATCAGCTCGTCGATCAGTACGGAATCGGCGATTTTGTTGGCTTTGTTCAAGCGCTCAGAGCCAATGCCGAGGTCATCATCAACGAGGACGCGCTGGCCGCACAAGGCTCGTTCCAGTAAGCTGGCCCGCATAAGAACACCATCACGGCATCGCGCCGTACAGGGGATACATGCGCAAGCTTGCTCTGCATTGGCAGATACTCATCGCCATTATTCTGGCGTTTATTGTTGGTCTCTGGATGTTCGGTGTCAAAGAGGCGACGGGAAATCAACCGGCGTTCTTTGGTCTCGAAGTGCTCGCTGTTCTCAAGTTCATCGGCAAGATGTTTCTTAATGCATTGAAGATGATCATCGTGCCGCTGATCATGTCGTCGATCATCGTCGGCGTGGCGGGTATCGGTTCTGGCGGCAATCTCGGCGCGCTGGGCGGCAAGACTTTGCTGTTTTATGCGACGACGACATTGGCAGCCATTCTTGTCGGCATGTTTGTTATTAACGCGATCGGTCCTGGCTATATCGACGGCGAGCCCGCCAAAGAGGCGCTATCTCTGACCGCGTCGGTCGAAGACGTACAGGCGAAGGTCGGTGACAAAGGTGTCAGCGACGTTGCGGAAATATTTATTCGCATGTTTCCGCCGAACATAGTCAAAGCGGCAGCGGAAGGACAGATGCTCGGTCTGATCGTATTCGCAATCCTGTTTGGCTATTTCATGACGCATCTTGCGCACGATTTTGCAGAGCCCTTGTTCAAGTTCTGGAATGGCGTCTTCCACGTCATGATGAAGATGACTGAGTTCATCATGGCGTTCGCCCCTATCGGAGTGTTTGGATTGGTGGGCGCCGTGATAGCGGAAGCCGGGCTCAAGGCGACCGGGCCGCTGGCCCTGTTCGCAATAGCCGTGTTGCTGGCGCTGGCGATTCACGCATTCGGCACATTGCTATTTTTGCTGCGATTTGTCGGCAAGGTGAAACCACTCAAGACACTGGTAGGTGCCTCTCAGGCTATGCTGACGGCGTTCTCGACAGCGTCGTCATCAGCGACATTACCCATCACGATGGAAAGCGTCGAAGATAATATTGGCGTCTCCAACAAGGTGTCGGCCTTTGTCTTGCCGTTGGGCGCGACAGTCAACATGAATGGCACGGCATTGTATGAGTGTGCGGCGGCATTGTTTCTTGCGCAGGCTTACGGTCTTGAGCTGACCTTCGGTGTGCAATTCACCATCGTCGCCATCGCCTTGATGACATCGATCGGTGTGGCAGGTGTTCCGTCCGCATCTCTGGTGGCCATTGCGATCATTCTCGGTGCGATCGGTATCCCCATCGAAGCACTCGGCGTCCTGATGGTCTTCGATCGCATTCTCGATATGTGTCGGACGAGCATTAACGTCTGGGGCGATTGCTGTTGTGCAACGATCGTTGCAAGACTCGAGGGTGAGAAAACCAACGTCGCGCTGTAGGAACGCATATAAGGTGACAGTGACCTTAAAGGCCGATATAGGGTCACTGTCACCTTATATCGGGTTTTTTTTAGTCTTCGTCGAAGACCATGCCCATGATGTTGGCGCCCGCATCGACAAAGGTCGTTTCGCCGGTGACGCCGCTTGCCAGATCGGAGCACAGGAACGCAGCCGCGTTGCCGACTTCTTCAATGGTCACAGTACGGCGTAGCGGAGACGCTTTCTCGGCG
>CAZMRZ010000110.1:0-4970 GCA_964568835.1 uncultured Woeseiaceae bacterium
ATCATCGTCAGTTCCTGTTGCCCTTTCGGACCGATCGGAATGATCAGACGACCGCCCGGCGCTAGCTGTTCCAGCAATTTCTTGGGCATTTCCGGGGCCGCCGCAGTGACGATGATGCCGTCGTAGGGGCCGTATTTGTGCCACCCTTCCCAACCGTCACCAGGACGAGACTGGACATTGTAGATATCGAGATCGCGCAGACGCTGGCGGGTCTTGGTCAACAGCTCACGAATCCGCTCGACGGTATATATTTTCTTCACCAGCGGCGCGAGCACTGCGGTCTGGTAGCCGCAACCCGTTCCGATCTCCAGCACCTTCTCACCTTCGAATTCGGCCAGCAGCGCTTCGGTCATACGCGCAACAATGAACGGCTGGCTGATGGTCTGTCCAAGACCGATCGGCAATGCAGTGTCTTCGTAGGCGCGGCTCGCCAGCGCTTCATCAACGAATAAATGACGCGGGACGTTGCGGATCTGGTTCAGAACCGCCTCCGAACGAATACCCTGATCCATCAATCGCTGCACCAGGCGATCACGCGTACGCGCTGAAGTCATGCCAATTCCCTGACGCGACTCGGTCATCTAGCTCGACCCCAGCCAGTCAGACAGGTCGCTAACAGCACTATGGCGCGTCAGGTCGACCTTCAACGGTGTTACCGACGCAAATCCCTGCTCAACGGCATGAAAATCCGTTCCTTCCCCGGCGTCCTGGCCCTCGCCTGCCGGGCCGATCCAGTAAATGGGTCGACCGTAAGGATCTATATCCTTGAGAATTTGCTCTGCTTTATGCCGAAACCCGAGTCGCGTTGCTTTGACGCCCTTGAGCTGGTCATGCGGAATATCTGGCACGTTGACGTTTAACACCACATCCGATGCAAGCGATGCACGCTCGATTTTTCGAACGAGTTCCGCGGCGACTCTGGCCGCTGTTTCGAAATTCGTCAGATTACTGCCGACGAGCTTAGCGCCAACCAATGAGACCGCGATCGTCGGCAGTCCCAGAAAACGCCCTTCCATTGCTGCCGCAACGGTACCCGAATAAATAGTGTCATCACCCAGATTTGCGCCGTGGTTAATCCCCGAAACGACGAGGTCCGGCTCAAAGTCCAAAAACCCGGTCAACGCGAGATGCACGCAGTCCGATGGCGTACCGTCGACCTTGTAACGTCTCGGAGATACCTCGGAAACGCGCAGCGGGTTGTTTAGCGTCAGTGAGTTGCTCGCAGCCGAACGATTGCGGTCGGGCGCGACGACAACGATGTCAGCAACCTGCTCGAGTGCCGCCGTCAGGACGTTGATACCCGTCGCGAGGTAGCCGTCATCGTTGCTTACGAGGATTTTCATTTTTTGGTTGTTGGTATGTGAGATGGCGCTCACTATACTCAATGTTTACCGCGCACCATAGCCTCAAAGACCCTGCCGTGACCGACGAAGACAAAGAAGCGTTTCGAAAAGCGATGTCAGACGCGAAGCCGCTCAAGGCTGATGTGCGCGTGCCCGCCCACAAACCGAAACCGAAACCAAAGGCGCGATTTCGGCGTGCTGATGATCAGGCGGCGCTGGAAGAGAGCCTCGAGGATGATATCGACGCTATCGAACGCGGCTCAGGTGGCGCTCTGCGCTTCCATCGGCAACACGTTGGTCGTCGCACTATGCGCAAACTGACGCGGGGTGGGTACAGCGTTCAAGCTGAAGTCGACTTGCACGGCATGACGCTGGCGGAGGCGAAGCCACGACTGCGCGACTTCATTCAATACAGCGCCGAACAAGGACATCTGTGTGTCCGTGTTGTGCACGGCAAGGGATTGGGCTCAGGTGAGCGAGGGCCGGTTCTGAAAGGCGCCGTCAACGCGTGGTTAAGGCGTTGGAGTAATGTTCTGGCGTTTGTGTCGACGCGTCAGGTTGATGGTGGGACGGGCGCGGTTTACGTGTTGTTGCAGCCAGATTAGTTGCTCCGATATTCGAACGCGGTCTAGTACAAGTACTTCGCCGAAAATTGGAGGCGATTAAGCGTACCGTTATCGCCGCTTTCATCTTTCCGCCGTCCCCAAATATACTCAGCGCCAAGGCTCATTCGCTTGACGGGCGACCAAATAATGTCGGCGTGCGCACTCTGATAGCTTTCAGGTACCGCCAAACCGCTGATAGCGGTATCGTTATCAGCGCTGGAGTACGATGCTCCAAAGGAGGAATGAAGCCGCTCGTTCCACACGTGCCTGTAGGCGGCAAACGCCCCGTATTGCGTGGTCAGGACGATCTTGTTCGTTGCATCCAACGCACCCACGTTGAAACTATTCAACCCCAGATATCTGCCAAGTGCGTTACCGTAGTTCACCTGCCAGCGAAAATCGTCGCCATCACTCAGCGTGAATTTACCCGCTACCCCGAGCCCGGCGCCAACCGCCGAATCGTCGAGTCCCATTTCATCTATCTTCAACTCACGAATCAGTGCCGCAATGCTGAGATTTCCCCAGCGGCCCGTCCAGTTTCGCCGCACCACAACATCGGGAACGGTGCTGTCGTCCGCATCAATGCGAGAACCGCCGCCAAATGGAGTCAAGGTGGTTTCAGGGTTCTCCAACGAGAACGACCAACTTCCGTTCGCGGTTGGCGCGGTGTAGCGAACCTGGGCCTGGCGAGCGAACGTCACGCCGACCGGCCCGATGAAATCCAAATAGTCAGGCAAGCTCGTTGTGTTCAGAAAATTCGTCCACGTTTGTCCGACGGTCCAGCGATCCCAGCTGAGCGAAGCATGTCGAACCCGGGGCGAAAATGAATTGCCTACGCGCTCATTGCCTTGCTGCCCGAGCAAGAAATCGATTTCAAAATGGGTGGTGATGTCACCGCGGTCGGTGGGCGTGAAGGACTTCAGCCAAAACCGCGTTTCTTTGGCATGTAAATTGAGGCGCGGATCTCCGGGCTCACCGGATGTCGCGATCGTCGAAGGTATAAAGAAGTCCTCACCAACGCCACGCGTTGGCGCCTTGCTGTAATCACTCAGAAGGCCGTCAACTTTGACGTAGCCACCGACCTTGATCTCTGTCTCGTTGTACAGCGTCGGATGGTCAGCCGGGTTCGCGAAAGCTTCTTCAACTTGCGCCACGGTGGCACAGCCCGCGAGGGCCTCTTCAACCTCTTCGGTGCGGGCGCACGACTCATCGAGCTCGCGATACCGCTGCTCCAGCAGAGCCTCCAGCCGCTCCACCTTCGCTTCCAGCTCGCTAATGCGGGCTTCGTGGGCGATCGTATCGACGGCTGCACTCGCCGGCAGCACCATCGACAAAAACAAGCCGATCGTCACCACGCTACCCAGCAGATTTCGGACCCTCATTTCGTATTGCTCCTCGCTTTCCGGAGCCAATACTCTTCAACCTGTTACTTCGTCACTATCGTGGCTTGTACCGACCTGTTGTGTGGAAAGAACGCCCTGTCTCCGCAGCGGTTCTGAGTAGAATTGCCGCATACATAAGATGCTCATCTCGTTTTATTCAGAGGCCACCATGGGATACGACACAAGAACGCTCAACCGCTGGCTCATCGTTATCGGCGCCGTATTGATACAACTGGCCTTGGGCGCGATTTATGCCTGGTCCGTTTTCACCGCGAGATTGACGGATACCGCGGGCAATTATGCCTTCACCGCGAGCCAAACGGCCTGGGTTTTCTCTGCAGGGCTCGCCACTTTTGCGACCGTCATGGTGTTGGCAGGACGCATATTGCCTCGTGTTGGCCCACGACCGCTGACCATTGTCGGCGGGCTACTGCTCGGCGGCGGCTATGTACTGGGCGGCTTTTTCGGTGAAAGCTTCTGGATTCAGTTGCTGAGCATCGGCATCGTTGGTGGTGCGGGCATCGGTCTTGCCTACGTCGTACCCATCTCCGTTTGCGTCAAGTGGTTTCCCGACAAGAAAGGCATGATTACGGGACTGGCGGTGGCCGGCTTCGGTTTCGGCGCAACTATATGGGTCAAGTTGGCCGGCTCGTGGTTTGGTGGTCTGCTCAACACGACCAGCGTGTTCGGACTGCCGGGCGTGCAAAGTGTCTTCGTCATTTACGGTGTCGCCTTAGCCGCACTCATACTGTTGGGCAGCATCGTCATGGTCAATCCACCGGACGACTACTTACCATCCGGTTGGACCCCACCGGTCACCGAGAACAACGACCATGAGGGCGCCGTTGAATTTCGCGCACGCGACATGCTGCGCACGCCGCAGTTTTACATGCTCTGGTCTGTTTTCATGTTCGCGAGCATTGCGGGACTCATGGTGATCTATTGCATCAAGCTGTTTGGAATCGATGCGCTCGAACATCACGGCGTCGCCGGCGCCGGCGCGATTACCGGCACAGCCATGGCCTGGTACGCAATCTTTAACGGGGTCGGCCGCATTGCGTGGGGTAGCATTTCCGACAAGATCGGCCGTAAAAAGACGATTACGCTGATGACCGCCCTGCAGGGCATCACCATGTTGATGACCTATCACGTGTTCATCAGCTTCGGCCTTGTCTACGGTTTTGTCTTCGCTGCGGCGCTTATTGGCTTTAACTACGGCGGGGCTTTTGCGTTGTTTCCGGCAATTACGGCAGACTATTTTGGCAACAAGAATATTGGCAGCAATTACGGCTGGATGTTCACGGCTTACGGGGTCGCCGGACTCACCGGACCGCTTTTGGCTGGCTATTTCAAAGATGCGGCACAAGGTGCGGCTCAGCCATCAGTCTGGATGACGCCGTTCATTATTGCGGGTGTCGTCTGCCTGCTGGGAGCCGTCATCATGGCGTTCACGACTCGACCGACGCGCGTGCAACCGCGCGCCCTCTCGGAACCGGACAACAGACTAGCTACCGAGACAGCGTAGTCGCGAAGAATGGCCTGCGGCTATATACTCAGGCAATTGTTGTCCCGATAGAAAATGCTTGTCCGGTAGGTGTTAATACCGCCCGCTTTCATTCCATCGAGCGGCAAGACCCGGA
>CAZMRZ010000111.1:0-4891 GCA_964568835.1 uncultured Woeseiaceae bacterium
GCTTGGCGACTGCGACCGCGGCGTTCGCAGGTGCGCCGCCTGGAAACTGGGTAAATGAATTGAGGGACATTTCACCCTCGCGCAGTTGCCCGGTGTTGAGAAAGTCAATTACCGCCTCGCCAAAACAAACGACTCGTTTCACCGGTACTCCCTGGTATTCCTTCTTAGACCCGCTACCGCATTCGGCCTGTCACTTGGCCAACATGACATACTTCAAAATTTCGACAACCTGCTCGGGCGTCTTCGCCCATGCCATCGCCGGCGCATCAACCTCTTTAAGAGGATGAATAATGTCCTCATCATGAAGCGTGATGTAAGGTTTCCCCAAAGCCGCGCAGTAGCCGGCATCAAATGCGGCGTTCCACTGCTTGAATTTCTCTCCAAACCGTATTACTGCGATATCACATTTTTCAATATGGGACTTGGTTCGAATCGAGTTAACTTTCGACGACTTGTGATCCCGCCAAAACGCATCCTTTTCTTTGCCGAGCAGGTCGCCCGCTCCATCACTGGCATCATGATCGGTAACGGCCGAAGTGAAAACGACCGGGAGATTCTGTACCGACGCGCCCTCGATCAGCTGCTGTCGCCAATCTGAATGTATTTCGCCGGATAGGTAAACTGTCCAAGACATATTTGATTCCTAAGCTGTAGCCACAGCGTCATTCATCACGCTGACGTTCCGCCCGAACTTCTGCTGTAATTTCTCTCGCCATGGATACTCGGCGAAACCGTCTTGGTTCCCCCAAAGTCGACTGCAATTGATACCAGGTCTGCGTCGCTAGTATTGCTTGTCTGCGACTGCATCCGCGGCTCCCTGGATTCGCTCCGCATGCACATCGCTTAATCGACAAATGGTTTCAAATAGCAATTCGACAAAGAAAAGTTGACCACACTTGGACAGGAGAGAACCGCTGGACAATGGCGTTTCGGAGCCGATAGCAACGACTTGCCGATCGCAGGCCACGCCGAGTGGACTTTTGGATCGGTTGGTAAATGCAATTGTTGGCAAAGAATGCTCTCGTGCAAGCTTCGCTAATTCAATGGATTCTCGAATAGAACCGGAACTAGAGAACAAGATTAAGACGTCTTCGGAACCGCTGTTGGTAACAGCCATTCGCGTCATATGAGAGTCGGCAGTAATAAAGTTGTCGATACCCAATCGAGTGAGCTTGTAAGACAAGAATTCAGCAGGCATGTGTGACGCGCCAATGCCGTGCAAAAGGATACGTTTCGCGCGGATCAGGTCCATGGCGATCGCGTCTATTTCCTCATCGCGAACCAAACCCGCTGTCATGCGAATTACCTCGCACAACTCCGCTCCCAACCGTCCGGCGTTGCTGGTGCTCTCTTCCTCCGAATTACTATGTACGCCAGCTCGTTGACCGACAGCCAACTCCATTGCGAGTGCGAGTTTGAAGCTAGCGAAGCTACTGAAATCCAATTCATTACAAAAACGCATGACGCTGGCGATGCTGGCATCAGCGCCATCGGCAACCTCATTGATCGACATTAAGGTAATCTGCGCCGGGTTTTCCTGGACAAACTTCCCAATGCGAGCGAGTACCTTTGTCATGCTTGGCAGACGTAACTTCAACAGAGCCAACACGCTTTTTTTCTTGTTAGTCATAACTCCGCATTCAACTCCCGGAATTTTATATGCCGTTGGATGCCAACAGCATTTTCTCGTATCGAGTGGTGTCCGCGATAATCGATTCGAACGGTTTTCGCGGGCCGCCTACATCATATCCCAATACCTTCAGTCCAAGCTTGAGTCCGGGGATGACTCCGGGCGAAATGTTCAGTAGCTCGTAGATAACGTCGTTAGCAATCGCTTGCGATTCTCTGGCCGCGTCCAAGTCACCCGCTTTGACCGCTTCGTAGATTTTCAGATACAGGCGCGGCATTAAATTGTAGGTGCTTCCGATGCCACCCGCCATTCCCATGGCAAGACCACCTGTAAGCATTTCATCGGGCCCATTGAAAATCAATGCAGTTGGCACCTCTCGCATCAGGCGCTCAGCGCTAAAGAAGTTCGGGTCCGTATGTTTCGATCCGATAACATTCGGGATATTCAACATCTTGACCTGAGCGGCGGTAGACATGGTGCGTCCGGTCGTTCCAGGTACATTGTAAAGAAGCACCGGCAGGTCGCTAGCCTCCGCAAGGTCTCGATAATAGCCAATGACCTCTGACTCGGTGTAATTGAAATAGAACGGCGGCGTCGATGAAACGACGTCGTAGTCATTAGCCGCCGCGAAGTCGGCCAATGCGTGTGCGTCGCGAGACGACAAGGCCCCAACTTGCGCAATTAACGTCGCACGACCATTCACCACATCGGCGACAAAGCGCATGTAATCGCATCGTTCTGCGACTGACTGCAAGAAGCCTTCTCCAGAGCTTCCACCGACATAGAATCCGTGGATTCCTACTTCGATATGTTTCTCTATCAATGCTCGGGCTTTCTCTGATGCTAACTCACCATTCTCATCGAATGGAGTCACGAGGGGCACCATGATTCCTGAAATTTCGTTGTTAGCCTTCATTATTTCATGCTCTTTCAAATTCAAATTTGCGCCGATTTTCGTGCGATTGTCTCTGCGCGTTTCTATTCAACTCTGCCCGGCAACTGATCCCATTGGACTACCAGGGACTCCGCTGCCAAGCGTCCGTACTCTTTTGCCAATTCTCGCACCAGCTCAGGGTGCACATCTGCCAAATCGTTCTGCTCACCGCGATCGGTGCTCATATCATACAATTCCCATCGGGAATTCTTTGCATAGGAATAGAAGTACTTCCAGGTGCCGGGAAACTCTGAAACGAGTTTCCAATTCCCACGTCGAATCGCCCGATTGCCTTCATGCTCCCAGATAACACTTCGGTCTGGCATTGCACGACCATCAAGCACCGGCTGCAAACTGCGTCCTGGCAGTTCGTGCTCGTGACGACCATTGCCAACATCCGAATACTCAACGCCAGCGGCTTCGAGGAAAGTCGGCATCAGGTCGATAATATGGCCCATCTCCTGAGTCACGGAACCGCCATTTGTTAACATCGACGGCCATCGCACGATCATCGGGGTCGAAATGCCGCCCTCATGAACCCAGGATTTGTGACGACGAAATGGCGTATTTGACACACTTGCCCAACGAATACCGTAGCTCCCGTAGGTGTTCTCGGGCCCGGGAGCAAGACCTGGAATATCACCTGCAACGACGGCTTCCCCATCGCGGGTTTGCTTGGGAATGACTGAACTCACCCAGGGTTTTTCCATTCGTTCTATGGTGTTATTCAGATGCCCTTCTGGTGAGCCACCATTATCGGAGAGAAAGACCACCAAAGTATTGTCTTCGATATCGGCGGCTTCCAATGCCCGCAGGATTTCGCCAATGCCCTGATCCATCTCATCAACCATTGCCGCAAAAGCCTGCATTCTATTCGCCTGCCACTCCTGGTGTGTCTCATCCTTCCAGGGAATGCTCGCCTCGTCTGCAGTGATCACTTCGACATTTGTTAGCCCGAGCTCATTAAGCTTGAGTCGTCGCTGCTCCCGAAGAACATCCCAGCCGACGTCGTAAACACCGTCGTATTTTTCGATGGTCTCGGCACGCGCATGCAGAGGATAATGAGGCGCCGTATAAGCAACGTACAGAAAAAACGGATCGTCAGATTTCGCGGCATCATCAATGAATCCCACGGCATCGTCAGAAATCTCATCCGTATAGAAAAACCCTTCGTCAGCTTTGATGAAATCATTGTCCTTCATTAGCCCGGCCGGCGAGTAGAAGCTGCCGTGTCCTGGCAAAGTCCCAAAGAACGACTGAAAACCACGTTGGCGCGGCCAGCTGGACGAATCGGAATTGGGCCCGGGTTTCGGTGTCAGGTGCCATTTCCCAGACATGTGCGTTCGATAACCACCGGCGGACAATACTTCAGCGATCGTGGCGGTTTGATTGTTGAGTATGCCCTTGTACCCCGGCTCCCCTGCATCGTAGTTCATGTGTCCAAGGCCGGCCCGGTGCGGATAATGTCCGGTTAGCAAAGATGCACGTGTCGGTACGCAGCGCGCCGCATTATAAAACTGTGCGAAACGTATGCCGTCCGCTGCGAGTGAGTCCAGGTTCGGAGTATCAATTTCGCCTCCGTATGAGGCGATGTCGCTGTAGCCAAGATCATCGGCAAGAATAAGTATGATGTTAGGACGGGGGGTGGCCTCCGGCTGCGAGCTTGAAATTCCCTCCGCACAACCCTGCACATGCAACAGCGTCGGTAGCATCAACAAAAAAGTGCAAAGTTTCTGCCGCATCATTGACCCGAATCGGAAGATCCGGCATCCCGGCGCGTGTCATCCACCCACGACTGAAGTTTTGACTTCATATCTTCTACACGGACAGCATTGTTTTCGGCGATGTCCCGTGACTCGGAGGGGTCATCGAGCAAATCATAGAGTTGCCAGGATACTCCGCCGTCTCCGCTGAACAACTTGTACCTGTCTTCAGACAGCGCGAACTGCAACTGGCTGCGATCCGCTGAGTATTTGACGCCACGAATCGGCGATTGAAAGGCGATTGGTACATTTCGTTGATCACTTTCACCGTTTAGCAACGGCAGAACGTTAATCCCATCGAGCTGCGGTTGAACTGCGGGTAGCGGTAGTCCTGCAGCCGCCAACACCGTCGGATAAATATCACTGGTTGATACTGGCGCCGCGGTAACGCGACCTCCGCCAAGACCATTCGGCCACTCCACAATAGCCGGGACACGCACACCGCCTTCCGTCAACTCCGCTTTCTTGCCCTTAAAAGGCCCGGCAGAATTAATATTATGGATGTAGGACGGTCCGTTGTCAGAGTTGAACCAGACCAGCGTGTTATCAGCAATGCCCAGCTCC
>CAZMRZ010000112.1:0-4757 GCA_964568835.1 uncultured Woeseiaceae bacterium
GGAGTCAGCTACATCCCGCTGAAACAGTAACTTCCACGTCATTTTTCGTGTTTCTCATCACTTTGCCCAAAAAATAAGTGGCTTGAAGGCTCCCATTGACGGGCCTTTCGTGCAATAGTACTGTGTATATCAACAGTACCCCGAAACACTCTCCAAACAATCACCAAATGGCGGCAAAATAATGGACGACAACCGGAAAAAAGCACTCGCGCAGGCCCTCGGCCAGATCGAAAAACAGTTCGGCAAAGGATCAGTCATGCGTATGGGCGATGGCACTTCTATCCGAGATATCGAAGCGATATCGACCGGTTCAATCGGCCTGGATGTCGCATTGGGCATCGGTGGACTTCCCAAAGGCCGAGTCGTTGAAGTCTACGGTCCGGAATCGTCAGGTAAGACGACGCTGACTCTGCAAGTTATTGCAGAGGCGCAGAAAGTCGGCGGCACCGCGGCGTTTATCGACGCTGAGCACGCGCTCGATCCCAACTATGCCGGAAAGCTTGGCGTGAACGTCGACGAGTTGCTGGTATCGCAGCCCGACACGGGTGAGCAGGCGCTCGAGATCACCGACATGCTGGTCCGTTCCGGCGCCGTCGACATCATCATTATCGACTCCGTTGCCGCGTTGACACCGAAAGCGGAAATCGAAGGCGAGATGGGCGACTCGCACATGGGACTGCAGGCACGGTTGATGTCGCAGGCACTCAGAAAACTCACCGGTAATATCAAGCGTTCAAATGTCATGGTTATTTTCATTAACCAGATTCGTATGAAGATCGGCGTCATGTTCGGCAGCCCGGAAACGACAACGGGCGGTAACGCACTCAAGTTCTACGCGTCAGTTCGCCTCGATATCCGTCGCATTGGCGCTATCAAGAAAGGTGACGAAGTCATCGGCAACCAGACTCGCGTGAAAGTGGTCAAGAACAAAGTAGCGCCGCCGTTCAAGCAAGCTGAATTTGAAATTCTCTACGGCGAGGGTATCTCTCGACTCGGCGAGTTGATTGACCTCGGTGTCCAGCACGATATCGTGAATAAAGCGGGTTCCTGGTACAGCTATGGTGATGATCGCATCGGCCAGGGCAAAGACAATGCTCGCGAATTTTTGAGGGAGCATGCCGAAATGGCGGATGAAATCGAACGTAAGGTTCGTGCCATTCTGATGCCGCCACCCGTCGTCGCCGTTCCGGATATTCCGAAAGACGCGGCGGATGATGGTGAGGCGGTAGCCAAAAAAGCTTCCTAAGAACGCTGAACTGTAGGAGCACCCAAAGGGCATAAACGCATCTTATGCTCCTAGGGCACGTGGCGAGCGACATGGAACTTCACGAAGAAATAAACGATCTTCTCTCTGATAACGAGGAAGATCGTTTTTCGTGCCCGAATGAAATCCGCAAGAAGGCGATGGATTTTCTCGCTCGCCGGGAGTACGGCCAGACCGAGCTGATCAAGAAGCTCGCGGACAAAGGCTATGTTCGGCGATTCGTCGAACAGTCAATCACAAGGCTCACCGAGCAAGGTCTGCAAAGCGACGATCGTTTCGCGGGGGCCTTTGTGCAATCACGCATCAATCAGGGCAAAGGACCGGTTCGTATCCGGCTCGACTTGAGCCAGCGCGGTGTTAGTGATGCCGTGATCGAAATGGCGCTACAGGCGTCCGCTGCGGATTGGCACGGGCTGGCACGGGAAGTTCGGGAACGAAAATTCGGCCCTGGCGAGCCCGCAGACTTCAAAGCCAAGGCCAAGCAGATGCGCTTTCTTCAATATCGAGGATTCGAGCAGGACCATATCCAATCGGCGTTTTAGCCGTTAACATACGCCCGATGAAATCGATGACGATTAATGAGCTGCGCCAGGCCTTCCTGGAGTTCTTCCGTGACAATGATCATGAGATCGTTGCGAGCTCTCCTCTGGTGCCAGGCAACGACCCGACACTGCTGTTTACGAATGCCGGAATGGTCCAATTCAAGGACGTATTCCTGGGTGATGAAAAACGCGGCTATGATCGAGCGACCTCATCTCAACGCTGCGTTCGGGCCGGCGGCAAGCACAATGATCTCGAGAACGTCGGCTACACCGCCCGTCACCATACGTTCTTCGAGATGCTTGGCAACTTCAGCTTCGGCGACTACTTCAAGCGCGAGGCGATCCAGTACAGCTGGGATTTCCTGACGGGAACCCTGGGCCTCGATCCGGAGAGACTCTGGGTCACTGTCTTTGAGGACGACGATGAAGCGGCGGACATTTGGCTCAACGAAATGAACATCGATCCCAAGCGCTTCTCGCGTTTGGGCGCTAAAGATAATTTTTGGGCGATGGGCGATACAGGGCCTTGCGGTCCGTGCTCCGAGATCTTCTACGATCACGGCGCCGATGTGCCCGGCGGACCACCCGGAACACCGGACGAAGATGGCGATCGCTATGTCGAAATATGGAACCTCGTTTTCATGCAATTTAACCGTTCGGCGGACGGCGATATAGCACCGTTGCCCAAGCCCTCCGTCGATACGGGCATGGGGCTCGAACGCATCGCAGCCGTAATGCAGGGTGTTCACACCAATTACGAAATTGATCTGTTCGCTCACATTATTCAGGCGACGGCGGATGTCCTTGGCGTCAAGAAAGACGGTTCCAGTTCACTGAACGTCATCGCCGATCACATTCGTGCCTGCTCCTTCCTGATTGTCGACGGTGTACTGCCGGGCAACGAAGGTCGAGGCTACGTACTGCGTCGAATCATTCGGCGTGCCATTCGTCACGGCAAGAAACTCGGAACTGACGATCTCTTTTTCTACAAGCTGGTTGCGTCTTTGGTCGAAGAAATGGGCGACGCTTATCCGGAGCTCAGGAAAGCGCAGGCGCACGTCGAAAAGGTTCTGAAGAAAGAAGAAGAGCGCTTCGCCGAGACGCTTGATCAGGGTATGGAAATTCTGGAGACAGCAATCGGCAATCTGAGCGGGAAGCAGATTCCGGGCGACGTCGTATTCAAACTCTACGACACCTATGGATTCCCCGTTGACCTCACCGCGGACATCGCCCGTGAGCGCGAGCTCTCTGTTGATCAGGAAGGTTTCGAATCCGCGATGAAAGAACAACGCGATCGTGCACGGGCAGCCAGCAAGTTTGGCGTAGCTGACGCCGGGGCGTTAAAGACCACCGCCGAAACCGAGTTTGTCGGCTATGACGGTACCGAAGGCGCCTGCGAGATCGTGTCCTTGTATAAGGAACGCGAAACCGTTGCGGAGCTTGCTGCAGGAGATGAAGGTGCAGTCATCCTTTCGACGACCCCGTTCTACGCGGAGAGCGGCGGCCAGATCGGCGACAAAGGCCTATTGGTTTCTGATGGCAAGCTGTTCCACGTCTCCGATACGCAGAAGAGCGGCAAGGCCAATGTCCATTTCGGCGTGGTCGAACAGGGCGAGCTAGCCGTTGGCGACAAGGTCGAAGCGGTCGTTGACGCAGATCGTCGCCAGGCCATCCGACTGAACCATACAGCGACTCATCTTATGCATGCAGCGTTGCGTCAGGTACTTGGCGATCATGTCACTCAGAAAGGTTCGCTCGTTGCTCCCGATCGCTTGCGTTTCGACTTCTCTCACTACGAGGGCGTGACAAACGATCAGATTCAGGAAATCGAAGATCTCGTGAACAACGAGATACGAAAGAACACGTCGGTTGATACCGATCTCATGAGCTACGACGACGCGATCGAGTCCGGCGCAATGGCTTTGTTCGGCGAAAAATACGGCGACAAAGTGCGAGTCTTGCGCGTGGGCGATTTTTCGGTCGAGCTTTGTGGCGGAACCCACGTTGATCGTAGCGGCGATATCGGCGTATTCAAGATTACATCGGAAGGCGGAGTCGCCTCCGGTGTACGTCGCATCGAAGCGGTCACGGGTGCCGGCGCCATGGACTGGATCGCTGGGAATCAGCGAACACTGGATGAGCTCGCGGGCAAGCTGCGCAGTCAACCCGATCAGGCGGCCGCCAAGGTCGATCAATTGTTGAGGCGAACGAAAGATCTTGAGAAAGAACTGGCCGCGGCCAAGCAAGCACTGATAACCGGCAAGGGCGTGGACCATACGGATAGCGTTCAGGAAATCGCCGGTATCAAGGTGCTCGCGACTCGTATGGATGGCGCCGATGCCAAGACGCTGCGCGATGCGGTCGACAGATTCAAAGACAAGCTGCAGAGCGCGATTATCGTTTTGGGCTCAGTTGATGGCGGCAAAGTGCATCTCGCCGCCGGCGTTACCAAAGACAATATTGGCAAGATCAAAGCAGGCGATCTCATCAAACCGGTTGCCGAGCAGGTCGGCGGGAAGGGCGGTGGTCGACCCGATTTCGCCCAGGCCGGCGGATCGGACCCGGCAGCTCTTGACCAGGCGCTCGAATCTGTACCTGCATGGGTCGCGGAACAACTGGGCTGATCCAGCGGTCCAAAATCCCCTTTAGCGGAAAAAAACGAGGTTTTCGGGCCGGCAAAGGACACGCGGCACGAAAATCGGCTAGTATTACAACAGTTTATGGAATAACACGCGCAAATAGACGGGGCATGGAGCCCTGTCAGGCAGGAGAGGATTCATGCTGATTCTGACGCGACGAGCGGGCGAGACGGTAATGATCGGGAGCGATGTCACGATCACTGTCTTGGGGGTCAAGGGAAATCAGGTCCGAATAGGGATCAATGCGCCCAAAGACATAGCCGTTCACCGGGAAGAGATCTACGAGCGAATTCAGAGCGAGAAGGCCGCCGA
>CAZMRZ010000113.1:0-4720 GCA_964568835.1 uncultured Woeseiaceae bacterium
GTTGTTGCTAAGGTCATTGAATAAACGTCGGGGCCCTGCCTCGGCATAAGAGAATAATTATGAGCACTAATCAAAACATCAGAATTCGCCTGAAAGCATTCGATCATCGTTTGATCGACAATTCAGCGCGCGAAATCGTTGATACCGCCAAACGCACGGGCGCCACGGTTAAGGGTCCTATCCCGTTGCCGATGAGAAAGGAACGTTTCACGATCCTGATCTCACCGCACGTGAACAAGGATGCCCGTGACCAGTACGAAATTCGTACCCACAAGCGTTTGATGGATATCGTCGATCCTACTGATAAGACGGTTGACGCCCTCATGAAGCTCGAGCTTCCTGCAGGCGTTGACGTCCAAATCAAGCTGAAATAGACGGGCTTTCTAATAACGATCGGCCCGTCGACGACATATATGTGACTAGGAATGGCTCGCTTCGCTGCGCTTTATTTCCTGTCACACATATCTCGCCGACGTGCCTGACAGTCAGATGAACGTTTTTATCAGCTCAGTCGTGTAGTTTGCCAGCTAAGTCATTGATTCTATTGGCATCACACGCAAAGTCAAAAAACCGTGAAAAAGGCTGAAAACCGCTTGTAATAAGGGTTGGGAGTCGTATAATTGCGGGCTCGCTAGAGTTGGCCGGACCGGGAGTCGGCCAATACTGAGATAGCGAAAAGAGTCGCCAGGAAATCGAGGGCGACACGGCAAATCCCGGAACTGCCGACACGATCGAGTGATCGTATCGGAGCTTGGGTCAGCCCCAGAGCAAAGAGGACAACGTCCTCAGCGATGGCTGGCCCTTTCGCATGTCTGAAAAGAACGAAAAATACAGTGGTTGCCAATCGAAGTGGCCACAGTGAAGATTTTGAATTTAAAGATTGTCACTGACCAAACGAAGTCGGTGCGAGGTTTTGAAAATGACAATGGGTCTTGTTGGCCGCAAATGCGGCATGACACGTGTCTTCACGGATGACGGAGTTTCGATTCCAGTCACCGTGATTGAGGCACAACCAAACCGAATCACTCAGGTTAAAACCGTTGAGATCGATGGCTATCGCGCGCTGCAAGTTTCAGCCGGAAGCCGCAGAGCGTCTCGTGTACGGAAACCTGCAGCTGGCCACTTCGCAGCAGCGAAGGTAGAAGCCGGCGATCTTATGATGGAGTTCCGACTTGAAGACGCCGACGACGGCGAGTTCGAGAAAGGGAACGAGTTCAAGGTTGACCTCTTCGAGGAAGGCCAGAAGGTCGATGTCATCGGTACGTCAATCGGTAAGGGCTTCGCCGGCGCTATCAAGCGTTGGAATTTCAGCATGCAGGACGCGACGCACGGCAACTCGCTGGCGCATCGTGCTCCCGGCTCTATTGGTCAGAACCAGACACCCGGTCGTGTCTTCAAAGGCAAGAAGATGGCTGGCCACATGGGTAACGTTCGCCGCACCGTGCAAAACCTCGTTGTTGTGCGCGTCGATGCAGAGCGCAACCTGCTCCTGATCAAGGGTGCTGTCCCGGGTCATGCGGGTGGACAGGTCGTTGTTCGACCGGCCATCAAGCAAAAGAACAAGAAGTAGAGGGCTGACCAGTGAAAGTTAAACTTCAAGACAAAGGGTCCGTTGAGCTTCGTGATGAAGCATTCGGCGTGGACTTTAACGAAGCTCTCGTACACCAGGTTGTTACTGCATACCTCGCTGGCAGCCGTGCTGGAACGAAAGCACAGAAGAATCGCGCTGCAGTGCGCGGCGGTGGCGCAAAGCCTTGGGCGCAAAAGGGCACAGGCCGAGCGCGCGCCGGTACATCACGCAGCCCGATCTGGGTCGGTGGTGGACGCACATTTGCTGCAAAGCCTCGCGATCACGCGCAAAAGGTCAACAAGAAGATGTACCGCGCGGCTTTGCGTTCGGTTATGTCTGAGCTGATTCGTCAGGATCGTCTGGTGATCGTCAGCGAGCTCACGCTTGAGGCGCCGAAAACGAAACTGCTGGCTACCAAGCTAAAAGAATACGATCTCAGCAATGTGCTGATCCTCAACGAGGCGTTTGACGAAAAGCTGTTCCTCGCCGCACGCAACTTGCCGGATGTTGGCATTTGCGATGTCGCTTCGATGGATCCGGTTGTTTTGATTCGCTTCGAAAAAGTGTTGGTTACTGTGCCAGCGCTGAAGCTGATTGAGGAGCGCCTGTCATGAGTCGAGCTCTGCATCAGGAAAGATTATTGACGGTTATTCAAGGCCCACATCTGTCCGAGAAGGCACACGTGGCCGCTGAGCATAACCAGGTTGTTTTGAAGGTTCGCACTGACGCGACCAAGAAAGAAGTGGCACAAGCGGTTGAGCTGCTCTTTGAGGTCAAGGTCGATTCGGTCCAGGTTGTAAACGTAAAAGGCAAAACCAAGCGTTTTCAGCAGACTAAGGGTCGCCGTCCGAACTGGAAAAAAGCATACGTGAAGCTCCCTGATGGCACGTCCATCGAAGAGCTGTTCGGCACGGAATAGGGAAACTGTAATGTCACTGCATAAAGCCAAACCGACATCTGCTGGGCGCCGTCACGTCGTCGCAGTCAAGACGCCGGAGCTGCATAAAGGCAAGCCACATGCGCCGCTTCTCGAGAAGAAGTCAGGCAAAGGCGGCCGTAACAATAACGGTCGTATTACGGTTCGCCATCAGGGTGGTGGTCACAAGCAGCACTACCGCCTTGTTGACTTCAAGCGCACTAAGGACGGTATTCCGGGTGTTGTAGAGCGTCTCGAGTACGATCCGAATCGCAGCGCGCATATTGCGTTGATCAAGTACACGGACGGTGAGCGCTGTTACATCCTGGCACCTAAGGGTGTTCGGGCCGGTACACCGATTATCAGCGGTGAAGATGCACCTATTAAGCCGGGCAATGCTCTGCCAATTCGTGCGATTCCCGTTGGTACGACGATTCACAACATTGAGTTGAAGCCCGGTAAGGGTGGGCAGCTCATTCGTTCAGCGGGTGGCTCTGCACAGTTGGCCGCTCGTGATGGCGCGTACGCAACGGTTCGTTTACGTTCGGGCGAAACACGCAAGATTCATATCGACTGCCGCGCAACGATTGGCGAAGTTGGTCATGGCGAACACAACCTCCGCAAGCTCGGTAAAGCCGGTGCAACGCGTTGGAGGGGTGTACGTCCGACGGTCCGTGGTGTTGCCATGAACCCGGTTGATCACCCGCACGGTGGTGGTGAAGGCCGCACCTCAGGTGGTCGCCATCCGGTTAGCCCATGGGGCACGCCGACGAAGGGCGCGAAGACGCGTTCAAACAAGCGTACGGACGGCATGATTGTTCGCCGACGTAACAAGAAGCGTAAGTAAAGGATTTCGATAATGCCGCGTAGCGTAAGAAAAGGCCCTTTCGTCGATAACCATCTGGCGAAGAAAGTAGGCGTAGCAGCAAAGGCGAATGATCGCCGCCCGATCAAGACATGGTCGCGTCGATCAATGGTATTGCCGGACATGGTTGGACTGACAATCGCTGTACATAACGGCCGTCAGCACATTCCAGTTCTGATTTCAGAAAACATGGTTGGTCACAAACTCGGTGAGTTTGCGATGACTCGTACGTTCCGCGGTCACTCCGGTGATCGGAAAACGAAGTAGGGAGCCGGTTAATGCAAGTTGCAGCAACACTTAGATATGCACGCGTTTCGCCGCAGAAATGCCGCCTGGTGGCTGATGTCATCCGTGGCAAGACTGTTGACGATGCGCTGCGTGCTTTGACTTTCTCACCGAAGAAAAGTGCTCGTATCGTGAAAAAGGTTCTGGAGTCGGCAGTCGCCAACGCAGAGCACAACCACGGTGCGGACATCGACGAATTGAAAGTCGCGACTATTGAAGTTAACGAAGCGCCAACGTTCAAACGTTTTCGCGCTCGTGCAAAAGGTCGTGGCGCACGGATTATCAAGCGGAACAGTCACATCACGATCCGCGTCGGAGATGAGAAGTAATATGGGCCAGAAAGTACACCCAACAGGAATACGCCTCGGTATCGTCAAGGATTGGGCATCGAAATGGTATGCCGATTCCAAGTTGTTCCCGGAGTACATCCGTGCGGACCATCAGATTCGCGTCTTCATTAAGAAGAAATTGAAAGATGCCTCTGTCAGTCGCATTGCGATTGAGCGTCCAGCAAAGAAATGCAATATCACGATTCATACGGCGCGGCCGGGAATCGTGATCGGCAAGAAAGGCGAAGATATCGAAAAGCTTCGCTCTGAAGTCGCTGCGATGACCGGTATGAGAATTCAGGAAGTTCGTATCAACATTAATGAAGTTCGCAAGCCTGAGATGGACGCAACGTTGGTTGCCGAAGGTATCGCGCAGCAGTTGGAGCGTCGTGTGATGTTCCGTCGTGCGATGAAGCGGGCTGTTACCAACACGATGCGTGTTGGTGCTGAAGGCATCAAGGTTAAGGTCGGCGGTCGTTTGAACGGGGCTGAGATTGCTCGATCAGAATGGTATCGCGAAGGACGTGTTCCGTTGCACACACTGCGCGCGGACATTGACTACGGCACTGCCACGGCGAATACGACCTACGGTACGATCGGTGTGAAGGTGTGGATTTTCAAGGGCGAAGTTTTTGATAAGCCCGAAGTGATTCCGGCAGAGCCGGCAGAAGCTAAAGCAGGCGCTCGTTCTTAGGAACGGCCTCTAAAAAAGAACGGAAATACAAAAATGTTACAGCCAAAACGGACAAAATTTC
>CAZMRZ010000114.1:0-4660 GCA_964568835.1 uncultured Woeseiaceae bacterium
TGAAATAGGGTCACTGTCACCTTAATTGCTAGCGTCGTCGGCTATGTCCGCCGGAACTCCGCTGCCCGCCACCCGGTTTGCCACCGCGGCGTTGCTGCGGTTTGCGCGGGCGCGGTTTCGGTCGAACGAGCTTCGGCAAGTCATCGGGATCGTAGTTCGCAAACGGAATCTTATGGCCGATGTACTTCTCAATATCAGGCAATGACACCGAGTAGGTTTCACAGCCGAGGCTGAGGGCATTACCGGATGCGCCGGCTCGTGCTGTTCGTCCGATTCTGTGCACGTAATCTTCTGCGTCATGCGGCAGGTCATAATTGATGACGTACTCGACGTCGGGAATATGCAGGCCTCTCGACGCAACATCGGTGCCGATAAGGACGCGCAGCTTGCCTTCCTGAAAATCCGTCAACAGGCGTTCGCGCTTTTTCTGCGGTACATCGCCGGAAATCGCTGCCGCGTGAATCCCATTGGCTTCGAGGTAGTCCTGAACTTTTTCGGCTTCGCGCTTCATATTCACAAAGATCATGATGCGGCCTTCGCCGATTTCTCGAAGCAATCCTATCAGGAGCGGCATCTTGTCCTCGTTGGACGGATAGAAGATGGCTTGTCGCACGTTGTCGGCCGTCACTTTTTCCGGCTCGATTCGAATTAATTCAGGTTCGTTCATGTGTTCGTAGGCGAGCTCCAATACCCGCTGCGACAAGGTCGCAGAGAACAACATATTCAGTCGCTTGTCCGGGTCTGGAAGACGCCGAAGTAAATAGCGAATGTCCTTGATAAAGCCAAGATCGAACATACGGTCAGCTTCGTCGAGAATCGCGACCTGAACCTGATCGAGCTTGAAAACGCCCTGTTTGAAGTAATCGATGATCCGACCGGGTGTCCCGATCAGGAGATCGACACCGTCCGTGAGCGTTTTGCGTTGTTTTTCATAATCCGTGCCGCCGTACGCGAGACCGATCGTCAATCCGGTATGTTTGCCCAAAAGATCAGCATCCTTGGCAATTTGTATGGCCAATTCCCGCGTTGGAGCAAGCGCAAACATGCGTGGCTGCTTCTGTCCTTCCGGAGCCGCCTCCTGGTTGCTGAGCAGGCGCTGGAAAGCGGCAATCAAAAAAGCCGCTGTCTTGCCCGTGCCGGTTTGTGCCTGGCCCGCGACATCACTGGGTTTCAGCGCGATCGGAAGCGTATTGGCCTGAATCGGCGTACAGAATTCAAAGCCGGCATCGCGGATGCCAGCCTGGATGCTCTCGTGGAGCTCCAATGAGTCGAATCTGAGATCACTCAGATGGTTTTCAGACATAAGATTAGAACCGGAAAATATGCGTTAAAAGCTTGCAAATTGGCTCGCGAAGCGGTCAAATTGGCCTTAATTCGACGCGACACTCGTCGCAAGCCAGTTTCGCTTTCCTTACGATCCAGAAAGAAGCCGGAAATAGTCGGCGTTAAAAGCTGCGACATAGTGCCTGATAGTTAAGGCAGCGTCATCCGTTTTATCAATGTTCGTTCGTCAGAGGGGCTGACCACGGGCAAAACCACTTCTTTACCTATTCACTTCATTTGGAGGATACAGCCGGTGAGCGACAAGATTGTGCACACCACGGACGGCAGTTTCGACGCCGACGTTACTAATAATGAGAATCCTGTACTAATCGACTTTTGGGCCGAATGGTGCGGACCGTGCAAGATGATTGCACCGATTCTTGACGAAGCAGCAGACGAATACGAGGGCAAGCTCTCGATCGTAAAACTCAATGTAGATGAGAATCCGAACGTCGCACAGAAGTTCGGGATCCGCAGCATACCGACTTTGATTCTGTTCAAAGACGGCGCCGTTCAGGCACAAAAACTCGGCGCGATGTCCAAGTCGCAACTGGCCGAGTTTATCGACACCAATATCTGAGAGAGATTAATTGTCTAATACAAACGCACCACAAAAGCCCCGGTCTAACCGAGCGGGCAATAAGGGCAAGGGCAATCCGAACCGCCAACGTCGCCGCCGTCGCCCACAGTCGAACGAGTATCCGGATGACGAGGGATCGCTTGAGGTAATCCCGCCCGATCAGCTCGAGGCTACCAAGGACATAATGAACCTGACGGAGCTTAAAACCCGTCCGGCTGCCGCTTTGGTTGAACTGGGTGAGTCGCTGGGCGTTGAGAATCTCGCGCGCTCGAGAAAGCAAGACATGATCTTCTCGATCCTGAAGGCACACGCCAAGTTGGGAGAGCATATTTACGGCGATGGCGTACTCGAGATCCTGCAGGACGGCTTCGGCTTTCTGCGTTCGTCCGACAGTTCCTACCTCGCTGGACCCGACGATATATACGTCAGCCCGAGTCAGATCAGACGATTTAATCTAAGAACCGGTGATACGGTTTCCGGCTTGATTCGTCCGCCAAAAGAAGGTGAGCGATATTTCGCCTTGCTGAAAGTCGGTCAGATCAATCATGACGGTCCGGAAGCTGCTAGTAGTAAGGTCCTCTTCGAGAATCTCACGCCGTTGTTCCCGAAAGATCGTTTGACGCTTGAGCAGGGTAACGGCAGTACAGAGGATCTTACCGCCCGAATCATCGACATGGTCGCGCCAATTGGTAAGGGCCAGCGCGGACTGATCGTTTCTCCGCCGAAGGCGGGTAAGACGATGCTGCTGCAGAACATTGCATCCGCGATTGTTGCGAACAATCCGGAAGTCGAACTGATGGTTTTGCTCATTGATGAGCGACCTGAGGAAGTGACGGAGATGACGCGTACCGTTCGCGGCGAAGTTGTCTCATCGACCTTCGATGAGCCGGCAAGTCGCCACGTACAGGTCGCCGACATGGTGATCGAGAAGGCCAAGCGCCTTGTCGAGCACAAGCGCGATGTGGTCATTCTCCTGGATTCAATCACTCGATTGGCACGTGCGTATAACACCGTTGTTCCGTCGTCAGGCAAGGTGCTGACCGGTGGCGTTGATGCGAACGCGCTGCATCGTCCGAAGCGTTTCTTTGGTGCTGCACGAAACATCGAGGAAGGCGGTAGTCTGACGATTCTCGCGACGGCACTTGTCGACACGGGTTCCAAAATGGACGAAGTGATCTACGAGGAATTCAAAGGCACGGGTAATATGGAGATCCATCTGGATCGACGTATTGCTGAGAAGCGCACGTTCCCGGCGATCAACATCAACCGTTCCGGCACTCGTAAGGAAGAGTATCTGACGGCACCGGACGAGCTGCAGAAGATGTGGATACTGCGCAAGCTATTGCATCCGATGGATGAGCTTGCGGCGATCGAGTTCCTGCTGAGCAAGTTGCAGGACACGAAAACCAACACGCAGTTCTTTGAGGCGATGAAGCGCTAATACCGCGCCTTAACAAGCAGTAACAAAAAGGGGCCCTGTCAAAAGGGCCCCTTTTTTTGTTCGAAACGAGCTGCGGCTACCTAATCGTCCGCGAAGAACTCGATATTGCCGGTCTCGATGGAATACTCTGCGCCGATAATCTGTAAGTCGCCAGCGTCAACCAGCTGCTCGAGAATTAGCGAGCCGTGTCGAAGCCTTTCGACGGATGCTCGGACATTCGCACGTACGCAGCTGCTAATAACTTTCTCATCGTCGAGATCACTATCATCGTGCAATACCGGCTCAAGGGCCGGGCGGATGCGATCGACGATTGCGCGCAGGTTTGGCGAGCGCACCGATTCTTTCAGTGCGAGTTCCTTCAACGTTGCGGTGATCGCCCCACAGTTACTGTGCCCTAAAACGACAACCAGACGCGTACCGAATTGTTTGGCCGCAAATTCGATACTGCCAATTTGTGACGGTGCGACGATGTTTCCGGCGACTCGGATTACAAACAGATCGCCTATGCCTCTATCAAAAATAAGCTCAGTCGGTACGCGCGAATCCGAACAGGCAAGAATGATCGCAAAAGGATTCTGCGGAGTCGCGGCACCGGCCTTATGTTCACGGCTGGCCAGCGTCTCGTCGCTGACCTCATCGTTCACAAATCGGCGATTGCCTTCACGAAGGCGTTCGAGTGCATCAACGGCAGATATCATCACTCAACAGTAACCTGAATCGTAATCAGCGGGCAATCCATCGATGCAGGAACACGCCGGACCCCGACGGAAAATCGGTCTGATCTTTGGCGAGCTCCACGTAGCCATCGGTGGCTGACAAGGACGCGAAATCGCCGGACGTATTGGTTTTCACCGGCATCGCCAGAATCTGACCCGCCGCACTGGACAGGAGCTTCACCGGTTGGAAGCAGGTCAATGCGGGCTTGAAAGCGATGTTCGAGGCAAGTGCCGCGAACTCAGGCGGGGCTGGTGCCATGCCGGAGGCTTTGGCGAGCGCCGAAACCACATACTGACGGCAGCAAACCAAAGCCGAAACAGGGTTGCCGGGCAAAGCGAATACAAGCTGACCATCGGGTCCTTTGCCAAACCACATCGGCTTGCCTGGCCTTTGACTGACTTTGTGGAATACGACATCTACACCAAGCTCTGAGAGGACCTGTGGCACGTAGTCGGCCTTGCCCATAGAGACGCCACCACTCAACACAAGAACGTCGACAGCCTCAATGTGGGCCGCCAGACGGGTGCGTAGTTGGTCAATGTCGTCAACGATATGGTCGTGTTCGACTTGTTTGTAGCCGTGGCTTTTCAGCAGCGACA
>CAZMRZ010000115.1:0-4643 GCA_964568835.1 uncultured Woeseiaceae bacterium
TTGCCGCGTGGAAGTCGCAGACCTCGCGTATTTTGGCGGCGTTGATCGTCTGAACCGCACAGAGCCCGGCCCTCCGCTCGCCGGCGCGGCTGAGTCCTTACTACCGAATCGACTCTCGGATGACGCCATTGACCTTGTGTATTGCTGGGATCTGCCAAATTACCTGACGCTCAATGCCCTGTCAGCGCTCATGGTTGCGATCGGGCAGCGCGCCCGCCCCGGCGCCCTCGCTCATGCGTTGATCTTCTATGCCGATCGCGACATGAAGGAGTATCCCGGCCGCTTCATCCCGACTCCGGATGGCGAGCTCATCGACCACAGCCTCGCCAGCAAAGGAGTCGCGGCCCCGCGCTATTCGCCTGAAGACTTGGGCAAGGGCATGGGCCGTTTTGTGATCGACCGCGCGCGTCTACTCGGAAACGGGATGCAGGAATTCCTGTTTCGTCTGGAGTCATAAGGGATCGGCCGAGCTCACGTTGATCACGACGATTCCAGTTTTCTGCGCGGTCTCCACGTACCGATAGGCCTCGGCAATCGCATCGAGCGGGTACGTGCGATCGACTACCGCGCGGAATTGACCCGCCTCGATGCGGTCTTTGAGGTACGCCATAAAGGTTTCACTGTCCTTCGGCATCGGAAGGACCACCCGGTCGCGTCTGGTGATCGAAGAGCAGGCAGCGAGAAAAAGATTCTGCCACCAGGGTCCGAGATCGGATGCTGAAAACACCCCAGTGCGTTTTAGCAATTTCCGACACCGGAAGAACGTGGTCTTTCCGACCGCATCGAAGACGAAATCGAAAGTCTCGCCGATTTGGGTGAAGTCTCCCACGGTGTAGTCGACGACGTGGTCTGCGCCGAGTGACTTCGCGAGTTCGAGATGCCGTGTACCGACCACTGCCGTGACCTCGGCGCCACGAATTTTGGAAAGCTGCACGGCCGCGGTGCCGATGGCACCGGACGCGCCGTAGATAAGGATTTTGTGGCCGGGCTTGAGGCCGAATCTTTCCAGGTACGTATGCGCATACCAAGCTCCCTCACTGACCACGACTTCATTAAAGTTAGCGCCAGTCGGCATGGCCGCGATTGCCCCTTGTTCAGGAACACACAGGTATTCTGCATGAGCACCATAGTGTTCCGGGGACATGCCGAAGACACGATGGCCCGGTTCGAACAATGTGACATTCGCACCAATCGCCTCCACTTCCCCAGCGAAATCGAGGCCTAGGACCGTCCACTTCGGACGGAACAGGCCCATCAACAACCGGCCAATCAAAGGGGGTTGAGGCCGCAGAGCACCAACGTCGGTTCGGCTGACCGTTGTTGCATAGACTTTGATCAAGACCTCATCAGCTGCCGGCTCTGGCTTCGGCACTTGTCGGATCTCCAGTATGTCTGGGGACCCGTAGCGTGTGTTAATAACCGCTTTCATTGCCTACCCTCGCTTGGCTCTGATATTGCGGGTGGATGCCCACGGGAAACATCGTGGATATCCACTCAAACCGTGGCGTTTCGAAGCCCCGCGTCAACTACGGGGCGCGCACTGTGGGTCTCCCGAATTCGGTAGGTACAACTCCCAGTTACCCACGGCCATACGCATTCCTACACTGCTTGGATGGACAACTCTAAGCATCGCAGCTGGCACTCGCGTCACGTCAACTAAGCCAGTCACATTTTAAGTACTGGTTGATTACATTCGGGACGCAATCGGATGTGGAGGTACGGCGAATGAATAGTCGCGGCATCGTTTATTGGGGCATACAAGAATCGGCAGCCACCATAAGCGAAGTCGGGGTGGTGTCCGCACGGGGCGCCGACGGTTGGAATCTGCCAAGCGAAACCGGATTCTGGATCGTACTGCCCCTGGTATCTCTATGGGGTGCTGTCGCCCTGTGGCGACTGACGGTCGAAAGCCGAAGAGGAGAAATGTGATGCTGCAGGCAATGACATCGGCTGAACCGCGCCGAGCGATTGAGAACGTCCAGGTGTTCTCCACGGGTTCTGGTCAACAACACAAGGAACACCGCTATGGCAGTCGATCGCCGAAAATGTGGTGGGCCCTGACGTCGCGCAGTTGGATCGAACTTCCAATCAATGTGTTTGTGATAAAGCACCGCGATGGTTTGGTTCTGTTCGACACAGGCCTGGACCCGGCGATCGCGTCTGATCCTAACTATGTCGACTCGGCGATCGGGCGATTCTTCATGCGTCGCGTGTTCCGTTTGACCATTGGGCCGGATGACACCGTGGCGAAAAACCTAAATCGCTTGAACTTACGTGCTGAGGACGTAAACACGGTTGTCGTTTCGCACCTGCACTTCGATCACATCGGTGGGATAGCGGATGTTCCCCAGGCTGAGCTGCTGGTCAGTCGCGACGAGTGGCAGCAGCTCTCAGAGCCGCATCCAGATCGCGACTACTTTTTTCGCGACCACATTCAATTGCCCGGCGCGAAATGGCGGCCTATCGATTTCACCGCAACAAAGGACCCGCTCTTGGCACCGTTTGGTGGTTGTTACGATGTCATGGGTGATGGCACGCTGATGTTGTTGCCCACGCCGGGTCACACCGCGGGTTCATTGTCGATGCTGGTGCGTGACGACGACCGTCCTCCACTACTGCTCATCGGTGATCTCAGCTACTCGGTTGAATTACTCATGCGCGATCAACTACCCGGCATTTATGCCGACAAGTCGGAGTTGCTGGCCTCCTTCGCCAAGGTTCGTCATCTCAAGACTCAACTATCGGACCTCGTCATTCTAGGCAGCCACGATCCGGCTACGGCAGGTCTTTTGCAAAACGCTTTTGACAAACAATCAGGACAGTCCAATGCCAACTGACTACGACGTCATTGTGATCGGCTCGGGAATGGGCGGCATGACAACCGCCGCTGCGCTTTCTCGGATGAAACACAAAGTGTTGCTTCTTGAGCAGGCACAGACGATCGGAGGATTGACGCACTCCTTCTCCCGGAACGGATTCACGTGGGATGTTGGCCTCCACTATTGCGGCGACTTCGGTCACGATCAGCCGGCTGGGCGGATCTTGGACTGGCTGAGCGGCGGAACGATTGAATTCCGATCGGTCGGCACCGTCTATGACATCCTGCACTTCCCAGATGGCTTCGAGGTTTCCGTCGGACGACCGGCCGACGCCTACAAGATGGAACTCAAAGATCAATTTCCCAACAACGCTGCCGAAATCGATGCCTATTTCGAGGCGTTGGAGTCGGCAGAGGCAGCTGTGCGTTTGGTTTCTACAGAGCGTTCGTTGCCAGAGCCGTTCCGCTCCGCACATCGCTGGTGGAACAAGAAGACCATTCAGCGTTGGTGTGGCCGCACGACCGCCGAAGTCATCGCAGAAATTACTGTCGATCCGAAACTCGCTGCTGTTTTGTCGGCACAATGGGGGACTTACGGTGGCAAGCCATCGGAAGCGAGCTTTGGTGTCCACGCCACCGTCATTGGCCACTATCTCGATGGTGCCGGATATCCTGTCGGCGGCGCCGCCGCGATTGCCAAGGGGCTAGTGCCCGTGATCGAGGCTGCAGGCGGTAGCGCCCGCGCTAACACGCCAGTCAGCGCAATACTCGTCGAAGATGGAAAGGCCATTGGTGTGCGGACGAGTTCTGGCGAAGAGTTCCAAGCGTCGGTCGTTGTATCGGCGATCGGCGCCGGCGAAACCGTAAAGCGACTGCTACCACCAGAGGTCTGCCAACAGAAATGGGCCGGCGAGGTCGCTGAATTCAAGCCGTCAATCTGCCACTTCGAGATCTTTCTCGGCTTCGAAGGAGACATCGCCAAACATGGAGCAACGCGTTCGAACCACTGGTTTTACGAGAGCTGGGATACCAATGACGGTATTTGGTCAAAGGGCCCTCTTCCGATGATGTTCGCCTCGTTCCCCTCACTCAAGGACCCTGCACACGATCCCGGCCCGTCAATGAGGCACACCGGTGAAGCGCTGGTTTGGGTCGATTGGTCATCGGTGGCCGAATTCGCCAATGGAGGCGCCGAGGAGCGCGCCGAAGAATGGGCGGCATTCAAACAAGAGATTGAGGACAAGTTGATGACGTTTTTCGCTGCGAAGTTCCCGGCTCTGGCGCCGCTCGTAGTATATCGCGAACTAGGCACGCCGCTCGCGACCGCGTCATTCACTGGCCATGAGAAAGGTGGATTCTACGGCGTCGAAACGACACCGCGCCGTATGCTTTCGGAAGCACTCAACGCCCGAACGCCCGTCCCTGGGTTGTTCTTAACGGGTCAAGACGTGTGCACTCCCGGCATCGCCGGAGCACTTTGGGGCGGCATGCTCGGCGCCGCGGCAATCGATCCGCGTGTCTTCCAGAAATTTAGCTAACCGGCGAAGGACGATGGCCGATAGACGCCTTGCCAAACTCTACATGCTGAACTTGGCACTACTGGCCACGCATGAAATCGACTCGGCCTATTGGCACGAATGGGAAATGTTTCACCTCCCAGGTGGCGTTCAAGGATTCCTCGTTCTAAATTTGCTGCTGTTGTTAATATTCATCGTAGGCGTTGAACGTATCGTCCGTGCGGCACCCGGGGCGTTCACGCACCGCTCCTTGACATTGAAGAATGATCGTACCCCATTTTAGCCTGCACGCGATTTGTTATCATGCC
>CAZMRZ010000116.1:0-4612 GCA_964568835.1 uncultured Woeseiaceae bacterium
CAGGATGCAGCGAGCTAAGCAAAGCCACCCAGCAATTTCTTGAGGTCGCCCAACAGGTTACGCAGCGTTCCCGTGATCAGGACGAATTCCGCGTCGAGTCTTGCGAGCGGATCCTTGTGATCCTCGATGTCATCGTCCATGCCGAGAAAACGCAGCTTTGAAATGACGCCGTTCTCGTTCAATACGCAGCTCATGATGTTGTCGTACTCGATCGCGAGGTGTGTCAGACGCATGCCATTCGCTACGTGATTTCGGATCGTCGGCTCAGTAAGGTCAAACTCAGTCCAGCGCACCACCGAAGCGACGTCGCCCATATCCTGCATGCGACATTCCCGACCAACCGCAAACTGTTTCGGCGCACCGCCAAAAAAGATACCGCTAAGCAGTTCATCGACTGGCTGCATGAACTGCAGCGGTCGAATATTCATCCCGTCGACCGATGCTTGCAGCCTGCGTATGAATCGCTCTGCTGCGGCATCTTGTGCGCAGTCAATGCCAAGGACTTTCTCCTTCAGATCAACGTAGCCCCAGATCCTGTCGGACTTGAGCAGCGCTTTCGGCATCAACTCATCGCGAGCCTCTGCTTTGAGGCGACGCTTCTCGCGGGGGCTGGGTGCCTCCTGCATACGACCTCGAAATTCTTCGATGCGTACCTCAAGCTCTTCGTTGACGGCTGCCGGCGGCAATACGCGTGATTGGCTGCGCAGCCTCAAGAGATCGGCACCATTGACGCGCCGAGCGAGATTCTCGCTTGTATCCGGATCAATCGATGTCCAGCCAGAGCTGCGCTCCGTAAGAGGCCCGCAGGGCTTGAAGCCAGCGGTTTCCAGCGCTTTAGAGAGGTTTTCTTCGCTATCAGGCCAGCTGCCGTCGAGGCGGTAAAAGCGTACATTTCGGAACATAGAGAGTGACTAGTTGGTGACAGGGCGGCGCAGTATCCGCATTTCTGAAAAGAATGTCACCCACCTAATCGAAAAGCGGCCGTATCCTGGCGATACCTTCCCTGATGTCCTTATCAAGGTAGTGCGCAAAGCTGAGGCGGATGCAGTTCTTGAGCTGCCCTTTGCTGGAAAAGACGGTTCCCGCCTGAAATCCTGCCTCAATATCGCGAGCCTTTTCACGAAGTGGCGTCGTATCCACAGACTCGTCGAAACGCAGCCAGAAGAAGTAACCACCATCGGGCCGCAACCATTCTGCGATGTCATTAAAGTGTTCCTGTAATGCATCGTCCATCGCTGCGACTCGGCTGCGATAATTCCGTCGCAACGATTTTATGTGCGAATCAAGAGAACCATTGTCGATTGCCTGTCGAACAATGAGTGAGCTGATGTGATTGATGCTGCCGCCACTGTTGATAAAACCGTTGCTCATGCAGCGAGATCGCAAACGTTCGGAAGTCTGTATCCAACCCAGGCGCATTCCGGGTGCGAGGATTTTTGAAAACGATCCCAGAGATACGACACGATCGCTTGCTGTCATCGTGCCGTAGGCTGGCGGAGGAGGGTCCGAGTAATAGAGCAACTGATAAACCTCGTCCGCGACAATAAGAAAGTCGTGTTGCTCGGCAAGCTCAACAATCTGTTTCCGTCGAGCCGCGGAAGTGCACTGGCCGCCAGGATTGTGGTAACTCGGAATTGTGTAAAGGAAGGCTGGCTTGTGCGATTCAAGTTCCTGCCGCAACGCCTCCACACACAGGCCGTCGTCATCGATTGGAATGCCGACGATCTTCAGACCGCGATCCCGAAAGATCTGAAAGGCCAGGAAGTAGCTGGGCTCTTCGACAAAAACCGTGTCGCCGGGTTGGGCATATACGAGGGATACCAGATCCAGGGCCTGTGAGTTGCCGCCCGTTACGAACAGCTCACTACTCAGTGTCGGGGCGTCGTACCCTGCCGTCAAAAATCTGGCGAGCGACTCAAGAAACCGTTCATCACCCTGCATGACGCCGTAGTTGAGTTCAAATGGCTGGGCTTCGTCGAAAAATGCTCGGCTGGCCTGTTTGATCAGATCGACGGGTAGCAAGTCAGCTGAGGGCTGGCCGATGCCAAAATTTATCGTCCCGGGCGGCGGCGCGCCATCGAAGGACACTGTCTTACTCATGGAGCGTATCGCCTGACATCGTCGAGCTCGATAGCAGACTGATACCAAAGAACGAGACGGCAGACACGGCCAGTCCCGGCCACAATGGATCGATCGCAAAGACGGACCAGAATCCCGTCGCCGCGGCGATATACCAGCCAATAACCGTTACCAGCGTTAAGGCGATACTCCAGAACGCCGCATTCGTATTGATGTTCTTCATCGCCACCATTGCGATTGTCGGTATGAACAAGCCGGCCGCGTTTATCGTGAATGCGACTAACAGTATTTCGACGACGTCCTGCATTTTCCACGCCATGAATGCAGCTGCGAGTCCGACTATTGCAGCGAGCGCCATGCTGAGTCGAAACAGCTTCTTGGGGGCAACGTCGGGATTAACGTAGCGCTGATAGATGTCACGACTACCGTTCGCCGCGGCCGTTAGAATGCAAATATCGGCCGTCGACATTAGCGCAGCAAGAATGCCCACCAGCATCAGACCTTTGAGGCCGACTGGGAATATATCCATGACCAGTCTCGACAGAATGTCGCCGCTGTTCTCGGCACCGGGATAGAGCAGCGCCGCGGTCATTCCCAGCCAGACCGTACCTGCAGCCAGCGGTATCAGAAACAATGCGGCGAGAATCGTACCGTTCCTCGCTGACTTCTCGTCCTTTGCCGCGAACATTCGCGTGAAGTTGTCCATGCCAACGAAGAAACTCATCGGCAGAGACACAGCAAGGGCCAGCATGGTCGGTAAGCCCCAACCTGTTGGGTCAAAATGCTCGGCCGGCAGCTGCGTCGTCAATGCTTCAAACGTGCCACCGTTCGAGATCGCGACCGGGATACCGACAATTACGATGCCGATAAACAAGAGCGTGAATTGCACATAGTCGGTATACGCAACCGCAAGAAATCCGCCGGTAGCGGTGTAGACAACGATGATTGAACTCGCGAGCAAAAGCGACGACGAGTAGTCCCAACCGAGCAGGGCGCTAAGAACCGCACCGGCGGCGGCAAGCTGTCCGGCGGAGAATCCAATATAAGTGATGATGGTTGTGATGGTGGCGACAATTCGGGTACGGCTATCGTAGCGAGTTTCGATAAAGTCCGGATACGTCAACAACTGATGCTCGTTACCCAGCCGTTTTACGCGCGCCGCAAAATACAAGCCGAACAGCAGGCAGCCAGCGGCCATACAGGTGATATACCAACCCCCTGAAATTCCGAACTCATACGTCTTGGATGTGCCGCCGACAATAGTGGCGCCCCCGACCCAGGAGGCGAGCCAGAGACAGGCTATGGAGAACGTGCCGAGTTTGCCGCCGGCAACAAAGAAATCCTCAATGCTGTCTTGTTGGCGGCTGGCGTACAGTCCGATCGCGATCATCAATGCCAGGTAGGCAAAGATGATGCCGGTATCAAGAGAGCCAAGCATGCGTCTTAGGGTAGCGGCTAAAGGCCCGAAAACCAATGAAATCCCGAGGAATTTTCAGCGAGAGCGGCGCGGCGGGTGGCCGTAAGTGCTAAAGTCGCCTGCTGCCAGAGCCCCGCCGGATTTCCGCATGACCACACCCAAGCCCACGACGAGTTTTCGCGATCTAAAGATCGCCGAGCCGCTGATAGCTGTGCTCGATGAGCTCGGCTATGAGACACCTACACCGATTCAGGCGCAGGCAATCCCACATCTGCTGAAAGGGCTGGATTTGCTCGGTCATGCACCGACCGGTACTGGAAAAACGGCGGCTTTCGCGCTGCCACTGCTCTCTCGCCTCGACATGCAGGCCAAGACAGTTCAGGTGATGACCTTGACGCCGACGCGAGAGCTCGCGATCCAGGTCGCGGAGGCCTACCAGCGGTATGCGTCCAAGATAAATGGATTCCATGTACTGCCGATTTACGGCGGGCAGGAATACGGCGGTCAAATACGTCAGTTGAAGCGAGGCGTGCAGGTCGTGGTGGGAACGCCGGGCCGCGTGATGGATCACATGCGTAAAGGCACCCTGAAGCTCGGCGCTTTGCAGGCGTTGGTCCTCGATGAAGCGGACGAAATGCTGCGCATGGGATTTATCGATGAGGTTGAGTGGATCCTGGATCAAACGCCGAAGGGACGGCAGATGGCGCTGTTCTCAGCAACGATGCCCAAGGAAATCGAGCGCATAGCGCGCCGGCACTTGAACAAGCCGCAGGAAGTTTCGATCAAAGCCAAAACCGCGACGGCCGAAACGATTCGGCAACGCTACTGGCAGGTCAGCGGACTGCACAAACTGGATGCACTGACTCGAATTCTCGAGGTTGAGACCTTCGATGCGATTCTGATGTTTGTGCGGACCAAAACCGCGACGACAGAACTTGCGGAGAAGCTCGAAGCGCGAGGCTACGCCGCCGCGGCCATGAATGGCGACATGGTGCAGGCGCAGCGTGAGCAAATGGTTGATCGTCTGAAGCGTGGATCGCTAGATATTCTGGTCGCCACCGATGTTGCAGCACGCGGACTCGATGTCGATCGTATCAGTCATGTCGTGAACTACGA
>CAZMRZ010000117.1:0-4556 GCA_964568835.1 uncultured Woeseiaceae bacterium
AAGATCGCCTGCTCGTGAACACGTACTTCAAACATCTCGACAACGGATTCTCGGCGAACAGCGTGACCAGTGAGCAGGGTTCCGAGAAGAGCGGTTTTGGAGCAAGCTGGAAAATCAGTGACAGCAACTCCCTGTTGGGACGTTACGAGAAACAGAAGCAGCTTCTCGATGGTAGCGAAAACACGCTGGCTACCATGCAATGGAGTTTCGTTCGCAAGCTTTGGGGCGTCGCAGCAGAGATCGAGGACCGCGGCGGTTACGCCGGCGACGCGACTATTGCCGCCTTGCGCTTGAGCAAGCGATGGACCGATACCCTGAGCACGACGCTCGAGCATCAGGAAACACTGGAAGGCCTCGATAACGGCCAGTCAACGGTAGGTGTCGCGTACCGTGCTACCGACAAACTGACGCTCGATGCGAAGGCTACGCACGGCACGCAAGGCGACTCCGCACAGCTGGGCGCGCAATTCGATTTGCGTGGCAATCGACTGTATGTGGCGCAGCAAATTAACAATCTCGACCAAGGCGGGCGCAGCAACAACCGCCTGGTTGGTGTCGAGGCACCTTTCGGCCCCGACGGCGCGGTTTACAGCGAATATCACTGGAGCAGGCTACCGCTGGGCCGGCAAAAGCAGGCGATGTTCGGAGCCAGGCAACGATTTCAGGCAACAGATGGCCTGCGGATTGAACTGTCGGGTGAGCACAGTGCCGAAAACGCGGTCAACAACGCCGGTGAACGCTACGCCGTTGCCATTGGCGTGACATTCGACAATGGCGGCAGAACCACGTTCTCCACGCGCAACGAATACCGCAAAGACAGCCGCAGTATCGAAAGCGAGCAGTTCCTGTCGACGAGTAATATGAAAATGGCGCTCGGCAATGATCTCGCCGTGCTCGGCAAATACCGCTTTAGCAAGAGCGAATCGAGCACGCAGCTAAACCGCGACATCGATTTCACCGAAGCGAGTATCGGACTCGCATATCGTCCTGTCGAACACGATCGCCTGAACCTGTTGACGCGGTTCACTCGCTTGACCAATACGCCCACCGAATTCCAGTTGGCGAACACAGCAACTGGCTTGACCAGTGATATTTTTGCGGTCGACTGGTCTTACCAGCTATCTCAGCGAATTGAGTGGGTTGGCAAACATGCGATGCGATGGAGCGAAAACGACGACGACCCATTCGGCCTGCGCTCAAAAACGTCTTTGAGCATTCAGCGACTTAATTGGAGCATGCCCAAAAAACTTCGGTTCGGAACCGAATATCGATTGATGAACCAGGACATTGCCGATGATCGCCGCAATGGCTTCGTGACGGAGCTCATGTGGGAAGGCCTGGATCCGGTCTTGTTGGGCTTTGGTTACAACTTCTCCGACGTGTCCGACAACGAGTATGTCGATTACGACTTCTCGACGAAGGGCCCGTTCTTCCGCTTACAAGGTAAGTTCTGATGGTTGCTGTCGCGAATACAATTGAAAATACGCCCGTAGAGCGGAATCGTTACCTGAAGGTACTGGATATCGGCATCATCCTGGCGGCACTGCTTATCTTCTTGATATTCCTGGCGGTCCTGATTCGAGTCGTTTTCCCGGAAGGCACACGGCTCGGCGATATGACATCCGAGCGAGACTCAGAATTTTTTGAAGCCGGCAGGCTTGGCCAGGTGGATATCGACGCTGATGGCATCGGTAGTCTTCGTAGTTTCATCGCACATCTCGGCGATGTTCGTCGCGAAGTCAAGATACGGTCCGCCGACAGTATCGCGTGGAGCGACGCAAGCGAAGGGGGTATCGTTCACAATCGTGACGCGGTACAGACATTCTCCAGGTCCCGGGCACGGGTCGATTTCACGACGAGTAACGAACTACGTATCGGCCAAAATTCACTCATCGTTTTCCGAAGCGGTGCGGCAGATCCTTTCCTGGGCCGCCGCGAGCCGGCCGTGGTCGTCATGGACGGCGAGCTTAGCGGAACGGTCAACGCAGAGTACGGAGCGTTCGCCGTGCGATTCCCGGCTGGCCTCGTCGAGTTGACGGCGACAGGCCAATCAGCGGCAGCTGTGAACTTTCGGGTCGGCGTGAACCCGGACAGATCATCGACGATCTCAATTCTTTCGGGTCAGGCCGATGTCAACATCGCGGGCGAACATTATCGTGTCTCGGCCAACCAGGGACTCTCAATCACTGCGGATGGCAGAACGGCGGGCGCGAGAGCATTGCCATCCTTGCCGTCGATCAGTGCTCCGGCAAACAACGCCATTGCAAGATACGTGGCGGCGCCACCGCGAGTGAGATTCAGGTGGGGTGTCGTGCCCGACGCACAAAACTATCGATTCGAGCTAGCGAAAGACCCGGGATTTGAAGAGATTCTGGTCGACGACTATCTCAACGAGCCTGAGTTTGTACACGGAAATTTGCCATCTGGAGACTATTTCTGGCGAGTCAGCGCTCGCGACGGCTGGATGTTGGGGCCAACATCGAACCAGCGTCGTCTGGGGGTCATGCGCGATGCCGTTGCACCTGTGCTAACGCTTCGGCCGATCCAGAGTGCTCTGGATGGCCGTTATGTGTTGCGCGGCAGGACGTCTCCAGGATCAACAGTCTACGTACTCGAAGAGCCTGTGGAGATATCTCCTGATGGCGATTTCGAATTCCTTTTCAACCCCGAACCGGGTAGCCAATCGATCGTTGTCGAATCCATCGATGCGGTCGGAAATGTTGCCTACAGTTCACAGATTCTCCACGTTCCCGGTGATGCCGGGAGGAGTTATTAGTCATGCCTCGATTTAGTTTTCCTCTCCGCGTAAAAGTGCTACTCACCGTACTGCTGCTCATCATGGTAGTGATGAGTCTCAATACGAGCACAATGGCGAGTCTCTTTCGCGATGACAAGACGACTTATATTCGGGACTTGACGGCCGTAATGGCCATTCATATCGCGGAAGAATCCGATTCGTTGCTGCGACACTATGTGTCCAATATGCAGGCATTTGGTGACGTAATTTACGATGCCGACCTGGATCCTGAAACCAAGCAGGACGTCATTCAGAATTTGTTTCGCAACTTTCAGGATATTGTCGCTATTACGGCGCGACGCGGCAACGCTGACCCGGTGACGGCTTTTAACGCCAGTGACCTGACGCGGCTCGACATTAGTCGATCAGCACTCCTCGAATATCGCAATGCGAATCCTCTGCCGCTGCGTTTGTCCAACGACCTGGACCTGGAGCTGGAAAACATCACAGAACGAGCGAGCCTGCTACGCCTTGTGATGGAGTTTCCGGCAAACGAGAACAGAGAGTCATTTACGCTCGCCGCCAGTATAGATCCTGCAAGATTGTCGGCCGCCACGACGCGATCGCGCGGATTCCAGGCCGCTATTCTGAATAGTGACGGACAGTCTGTATTTCAGCGCAGTCCGCAGTCCGGCACTACTTTGTCCTTTTGGGCAGGTCAGCTAGATGGAAATTCCGGCGCTGCCGTTGGCACCGCTCTGGCGTTTGTCGAGAATGGTGTTCCGATGATGGGCGCCTATGCGCCTATAGCTGATGGCGCACTTTGGGCGATTATCCAAATACCGAGCAGCGTTGTTTATCTCACTGCGCGAGACTTGCTATCAGACCTGAAGATCGCAGCGATATTGCTATTTGCCGTTGCGGCCATCGCAAGCCTCATTTTCGCCCGTCGATTGTCGAAACCGCTGGAGCGATTAGCCGAGGCGGCCGAACGGGTGGGTAAAGGCGAGTTCGAAGTCAGAGTAAGCACAGACTCCCGCGATGAGATCGGTGCACTTTCGCATTCGTTTAACCAGATGACCGATGAGCTTAGTGAGCGTGAGGTCAAGCTCGCAGGGGCCAATGCTGCTCTCATCCAATCCGAGAAATTGGCGGCTTTCGGACAACTTGGCGCGGGCATAGCGCACGAAGTGAAGAATCCGCTCGCCGGTATTCTCGGTTACGCGCAACTGACGTTACGTAAGCTCGACGAAGACAGCCCTTTTAGAAAGAACCTGAATATCATCGAAACTGAAACGCGGAGATGCACGGACATTATTTCGAACCTGTTGCAGTTCGCTCGACAAGAAAGCACGACCATGAAACCCACTGAGATCAATGCAGTCATCGAAGCGGCGCTGCAAATTGTTGATCACCAGCTGGGCGTCAACAATGTGAAGATCAGCAAAGAACTCGCATCCGATCTGCCAGCTTGTGATGCAAATGCTAACCAGCTGCAGCAGGCCATCATGAACTTCGCCATCAATGCGCAGCAGGCGATGGGGTCAGAAGGTGGCAACCTGATTGTGCGAACGCACGACGGAAATGGTGGCGAGGTGGTCATCGAAATAGAGGACGACGGCCCTGGCATCCCCGAAGATATCCGGATGAGGATATTTGAGCCATTTTTCACCACTAAGCCGGCCGGTCAGGGCACGGGTCTCGGACTCTCTGTCACCTACGGGATCATCAAGGATCATGGCGGTGAAATACAGGTTGAGGACGCACCGGGTGGGGGCACCCGATTTGTGGTGAGTTTGCCCTCAACGGCGGTGAAAGC
>CAZMRZ010000118.1:0-4499 GCA_964568835.1 uncultured Woeseiaceae bacterium
GCTTAGTTATGGTTCGCCGCCCGTCAAATACGTTCGCGCACTGATGCTCAATGAGGAAATACCAAGGCGTAAAGACTAGGCGTGATGGTCGTCATTGCACACCGCGACTATCTCAGAAGAGACGGAAGAACTTCGTAGTCCGACATGTACTGAACTGAGCAGCCGCAGAGTTGGGAGTGATCTCCTGGTTCTCATTCGGAGTACAATGTTAATTGGCAGACCCATGCGCATGCTATTCGGACTTCGGTGTAATGGACAAACGATCACAAAATCACAGCGGACCGGCGAGCGCATGGGACGATCATTGGAGCAAATCATCTGACGAGTCGTCGTTTACAGGAAATGCCGATACCCATCCTGTACTGGTCGGTGCGTGGGCAGAACTTTTTTCGAGGTTTTCTCACCGCACAAACGATTTTCGCTTTATCGACATTGCGACTGGCGGTGGGATTGTCGTTCGGTGCGCCTATGATGCCTTCGGGGACAACATGCCGTCTGCCAGCGCTCTCGACATATCCGGCCAAGCAATAGATCGGCTAACAGCGCGTTATCCTGATGTAGGGGGTGTAGTGGCCGATGCTGCTTCGATTCCACTTGATTCGTGCTCTTTCGACCTGGTAACCAGTCAATTCGGCATCGAATACGCGGGTATTTCAGCGGTATACGAAGCTGCCCGACTTGTATCGGACGATGGCTATTTGGCGCTTATTTTGCATTGTCGCCCGGGCGGAATCCATGCGGAGTGTTCGAGCAGCCTGAAAGCGATTGACCGGCTTCGACAATCAAAATTTATTCCGCGGGCTACCGATATGTTCAAGGCCGGGTTTGCTACCTTCAAGGGCGCAGATTCGCACCGCTACAAAAGTGCCACACATAAGTTCCGCGCGGCATATCGTGTAACCGAGCAGTTGGTTTCAAAATACGGTGCGGGTGTTGCCAGCGGCATGATTGTACGTCTGAGAAATGATACTGAACAAATTCGCCAGCGATTGCCAAACCATGACTTGAATGACGTCATGACCTGGTTGGGTCAATTCAACGAGGAATTGCTGGCCTATCGTGGTCGCATGAAATCGATGACTGAAGCGGCCATCGATCAACACGGGTTGGAAGATGTTGTAGCGAATCTTTCAGCGTCCGGCTTCACGATCACCGAGACGAAGCCGCTTATTGATGCAACGGACCAAAATCAGCTGGCCTGGTGGCTAGTGGCCCAGCGTAAGTAGGCGCGGGATTCCGGTCTTTGTGTCAGCACTGAGTATGCAAAAAAAAGGCCATCTCAATTGAGATGGCCTCTTGATCTTGCAAGCCTCCGAAGAGACTAATTTTTCAGCTTCGACTCTGCATCAGAACCTGAGTGTACCTGTCAACGACCAACGAGTGCCAAGCACGTCGTAGTTCGCAGGATAGGTGTTACCCGAATTGTAACCAGTTCCACCAAGGAACGAACCTGTAATTGGCGGATCTTCGTCAAACAAGTTCGCGACCAGGAAGTTGATCGTAAGCTTTTCGCCGATGTCCTTCCTGTACGAAAGGTCGAAGTAGCTGGCCGAATCCATAGTCAGGAACTCTTCGTTCTGTCCGGGGCCGAATGGATTATCGAGAATTTTCTCGTAAACCAACTCATCCTGCCAGCGCCAGAGCATACTTACGCTTCCCCAGTCACCCATATCGGCTGTGGTGCGGAAGTTGAAGGTCTGTTCAGGCAATGAAGGATCACAGTTTTCACTGAATTGACCAACACATTCGCGGTTGATCGAGTTCGGTCCAGCCTGGAACAGCAGTTCATCGGTGAAGTTACCTATCCAGTCAAAGGACATGGCCTGAATAACGCCCCACTCAACATCCATATCGTACATGATGCGGTAATCGATACCTGTTGCTTCGAGCGTACCCTGGTTCGTGAGCTGCGTAATCAGACCCAGAGTATCACCACCACCGTTCAACGAACCGTTAAGCGGGTTGCGGCCAACGAATGCACAAGCTGGAGACGATGGATCTGCGTCAGCGAATGCATCGCCAGCAGTACCAGTGCCAAAACAAGGACCAAATATATCATTGGCTGTCGGTGAAGTGATCGCGTCCTCGATCTTGATGTTGTAATAATCAACCGAAAGCGTCAATCCAGGTGCAAACTCCGGCGTGAAGATCACACCAAAGGTGATTGACTCTGCCGTTTCCACATCCAGAAGCGGGTTGCCGCCCTGTGTTTCGTTGATCTGGTTTGCAGACGGCGGCGGAATGATGCCACCAGTAACCGCACCGGCAGGTGCACCCTGAGCGATACAGATTGCCTGTATGTCCGGGTTGGCCAGAGCTGGGTTCGGAGTTACTGCATCAGCAAGGAATCCTTGGCAGGGATCGAAAATCAAGTTGTTCAGCCCCGTTGTCGGCGGATTGAAGAGCTCGAAGATGTTCGGAGAGCGAGCTGACTCCTGGAAAATACCGCGGATCTTAACGCTTTCCACAGGCTCCCATGTACCACCCGCCTTCCAAGTCGTGCCGTTTCCAGATGTTGAATAATCGGAAAAGCGCACACCGGCCTCAACCGTCAGACTCTCAATGCCACGCTTACCTGAAACAAGCGGCGTGATAGTCTCAAGGAAGAACTCATTGACGTTGAATCGTCCACTGAACAGTGGGTCCGGAGACCCGGTACCAAGCACTTCGTCCTGCGTTGATGCTGCAACGTCTGCGTTTTGCGACGCAGTATATTCACGGAACTCTATGCCAGCAGCCCAGCCAAGTGGTAGATCCGTCGGCAGAAAGCCTGGCGCATCCAAACTACCCGATACGCTCGCTACTGCAGCAGCAAGACTCGTCTTGACGGTCGTTCCATTCAACTGATTCCAGTAGGCAATCGTACCCTCTGAAATGTCTTGGCCGGAACCAAAGAGGTTGATCGGAACACACCCAATTCCTGGGTTGGTCGTTGGATCACAAGTAGTTGCGTCTGTTGCACGCAGCGTGTCTTGCAACAACGATTTCAAACCCCAGTTTTGGTTCGTTTGTGCTCGAGACGACTCGCCGTACTGAGCGTAGACATCAAACTGCACGTTGTCAGTGATGTCACCGCGTGTACCAGCGGTAAACTGAAACGCGTCGGTTACATAAGCTGTCTCACGATTACCCTGCTCCACCAGTCGCCGATTCACTACCACCGGGACTTCCAGATAGTTCGCATCCGCCGAATTGACCGCCGAACCTGCCGCATCGCAAGTGGCTTGATCGATTGGTGTCAGCTGATCTGCACAAATTGAATTTCGAAAGAAATCCGGCAGGAACGGGTTGTTCAATGGCATTTGCCATGTATCGCCAAACATACCAGACGGTGCAAGCTGTAAGTCAACAGTGCTGCGAGAATACAAAGCATTTGTGTAAACTTCGACATTGTCTGAAACATCATAGTTAGCTTTTGCAAACACATTGTAGCGCTCGAGCGGCGTCTGGAAGTAGTTGAAAGGTGCGTAGTTGAAAGTCTCTGTTGGCTGGTCTTCTCCGGTAGCGGGGTTGTACATAACACCGTTAATACGCGTCGGAACTGACGTGCCTGAACCCAGAGCCTGGGTACCAAATGTTGCCACCTTGCTGAAATCACGAGCGCCCTGCAGGATGCCGTCGACCTCTTGGTAGCCAATGTTAATCGCAGCGTTACCACGACCACCCTCGAAATTGCCGCCAAGGGTCAAATCGACACGAACTGTATCGCCGTCGTTTTCGGTGGTGGAGCTGGTCGTCATCGTGAGCTGAGCGCCTTCGAAATCGTCCTTCAGGATAAAGTTGCTCACACCGGCAACGGCATCAGCACCGTATACCGAGGAAGCACCACCGGTCACGATATCGACACGCTCAACCAGTGCCATCGGGATATTATTCAGATCAGTTCTGGCCGACAAGTCAGTCGGGACGATGCGCTGACCGTCGAGAAGAACAAGATTACGATTAGTTCCCAGGCCACGCAGGTTGAGTGTTGCAGCACCACTGCTGCCGTTGTTAATTGATCGACTGATGCCCGGAGCAATTCCTGGCAGTTCTCCGACCAGAGACTCAGCATCCAATACGTGCCGGTCTAAAATTTCTGCTTCGCTCATCACCAGGATCTGGCTCGCTTGCTCCAGATTCGGGTCGGTGATACGAGAGCCCGTTGTTATAATTTCTTCCAATGCTTCATCGTCCTGCGCAAGTGCGACACTAGCTGGCGCGAGAGCCGCTGAAAGCAGGATTCCGCTTATCGCAACGGAAAGTGCGTTCGGCCTGTACATATTGATGTTCCCTTTATAAGGTGAATAAATGAAACGTTGCGTTTTCATCACAACGTATGCGCGCAGTTATACCACTAATACCCCAGACAGTACAATATCTGCGTAATAAACGCTTATGAGATAAGGGTTACAGCGCAAGTAACGAAATCGGATAGGCGCTCGAAAGATTTGTGTCGAAAATACAACAAAGGCATTATTCTTTTCAAAATATGTGTGATTGCTTAGTCTTGGCACGGC
>CAZMRZ010000119.1:0-4438 GCA_964568835.1 uncultured Woeseiaceae bacterium
GCAAACTCCCAGTTAATGAGGTTCGCCAGGAATGCCTCAATGTAAGCATCACGCTGGTTCTGGTAGTCAAGGTAGTAGGCATGTTCCCAAACGTCGAGCGTCAGTAGCGGCGTGACACCGTCGGTGAGCGGAGTCTCGGCATTGCCCGTGTTGGTAATATCGACGCCCTCCGCCGTACGTACAAGCCAGGTCCAGCCGCTACCGAATTGTCCGAGTGCGGAACTCTTGAACGCGTCGCGGAACCCGGTCAGGTCGCCGAATCGATCCTTAATCGCGTCGGCCAGCGGACTCGCCGGCTTCCCGCCACCGCTCGGCGACATGCTGTGCCACAGGAAGGTGTGGTTCCAGGCTTGTGCAGCATTATCGAATACACCGGTGTCCGCTGCGTTATGAGAAGCCGAGACGATCGCGGCAAGCGACTGGCCGTCATACGCCGTACCGGCGATTGCTGCGTTCAGCTTGTCGACGTAGGTTTTGTGATGTCTGCCATGATGGAACTCCAATGTTCTTGCAGAAACGTGCGGCTCCAGCGCATTCGCTGCGTAAGGTAAATCACTAAACTCGATGGACATTTCTTACTCCGTACTACATCTTAAAAGTAGAGCCTAACGCGCCGTTGTGTCGGATAGTCGCGCGGATACAAAAAGTTACGCGTAGTCACTCCCGCTTCATCATTGTGTGGACCTGCCGGACCTCGCTAGTCAGCGCATCGATCCGCCGCAACAATAATTCTCGTTCGTCGTGGGAAGCAATGGCGCCGTTGAGCGGCATCCGGCGCGGGATGTCAGTCAATATCAGGTCGCCGCTGAGATGCCAGTGTCGTTGAGGCAGTCGCGCATGCGCTGTTTTTGAATGCGTTGGGACTTCCGCAGGTGTCGACGAACGGTTTGCTTGACTCGCTTTGAGCCCTTCTTGATAGCGGCGTACAGATTATGGTGTTCTGTCTCAAGCGCAATCACCTGGCGGTTACGCAGCTGCACGCGAATTAGCGCCTGCTTGTCGATGGCGCCTTTGGGTCCGTTGCTATCTTTCATAAATACATCGACAGCAACGATGTCTTCGCTCAGACGCTTCAGCGCCGCACGTACCTGATCGCGCACAAACTGATCGATTGCATTGCTCATTTCGAAATCCTGCGCCCTCGTCGTGATATTCATTGAACATCTCCATTGTTGTTTGAAGCTTGAACATACCTGTGCCGACTGGTTGATCCAGTCGAAGTATTCGATCTCCTATATCGAATATAAAGAGGTTTTCTAATGCATCGAGAAAAACGATGTAATGAACTCGGTTTTTCGACTTATTCGAGAATACCGAAGTTGATAGCCTAATCGTTAACGAGTGCCTGACAGATGATGTCGGTGCATTTTTGTACATGGAGAACACATGCCCGTCGCCGCACTTAAGAACTTTCTGCGTGATGAGCCTGTTCATAGGCTCACTGGCATTCGAGCGCGGCGCTTTCGATCAACTCGCCGCGACACGTTTCGGTGTTCTGGCGGGCTCGGTCCTGGCAGCGACTGCCGGATATCGGCTCTTGCGCCGTGCATTTGAACCCCAATCGAAGATAGCGCCAACCGGCGCGAAGGAAGGTGTGACCCAATGAGAAACTTGCTAATTTGCCTTATGCTGGTGACTTGCCTGCTCGCCGCGCCCCGAGCATCGGCCATCGAGCCTCTGACGGCGGTACAGCTCAAGGAGTCCTGCGGTGATTCAGCGACAAGTTACGATAGTCCCGAAGCGAAGCTGTGCATCTACTACGTCAAAGGCTTCCTCGACGGCGCCGTCGCGACCGATGGGCGTGTTGCCCAAAACGTGGTTGCGGAAATCGAGGCACGCGAAACATTCACCGAGCGTGCGATAAGGACCCGTGTCGGCAGTCGCCTTAAAAAATTCGGACCATCTGTCTACGCGGAGTTCTGCGTAGGGCAACCCGATCCGATTGCCGAAGTGGTTCAGCACGTCATCGAGGAGCTGGATCGTTACGAGGATCTCGAGGGTGTGCAGGCGCAGTCGGTTGTATATGCCTCCCTGCGTCGTCACTACCCGTGCACCGCTCAGTAGGGCGGCAAGGAGACCCTTCGAGTATTCCGAGCTTTCGGGGCTCAACGTTCGGCCTGATTTGATATTGCTATGCGTCACTTGAACTATAGTCACTTGCAGTATTTCTGGGCCGTCGCCCGTGAGGGCAGCATCGCCAAGGCGTCGGAGTCGCTGCACCTGACCCCTCAGACCATCAGCGGACAGTTGAAGCTGCTGGACGATGCGGTAGGGCAGCCTCTCTTTAATCGCGTTGGCCGACGACTCGTTCTGTCGGACATGGGTCGAGCGGTTTTCGAGTATGCGGACGAAATTTTCTCGGTCGGGGCGGAACTCGCGAATGTGGTGCGTGGCAATCGCATGAGGGGCCCGACGACCCTGAGCCTGGGGATAGTGATCTCGATGCCCAAGCTCATAGCGGAGCGCATCGTTGCGCCTGCTATTTTTGTTGAGCAACCCGTGCGAGTGCGTTGCCATGAGTCATCGATCGAGCAGTTGCTGTCCGAGCTCGCCGTGCACAAGCTTGACCTCGTGCTGTCGGATCAGCCCGTACCAGATGGCTTAAGCATTAAGGCCTACAACCATCGGCTTGGGGAGAGTGGCATGTCCTTTTTTTCACAGCGCAAACAGTCACGGCGGTATAGAGCGAAGTTTCCCGACAGCCTGAATGACGCGCCGCTGCTACTGCCCTCGCAACATTCGGCTTTGCGGCGGCGCGATGACTGGTTTGAGAACCACGAACTCTCGCCTCGTATCGCTGGAGAATTCGACGACAGCGCGCTTCTCAAGGCGTTCGGGGAAGCGGGCGCAGGTGTCTTCGCTGCGCCGACAGTCATTGAAGATGAGATATGCCGTATGTATCGCATGTCGGTAATCGGACGAACAGATGAGATTAAGGAGCGTTTCTACGCGATCTCTCCCGAGCGGCGTCTCAAGCATCCGTCAGTCGTATTGATCACCGACACGGCCCGGACGAAACTCTTTGCGTGAGATTTGCGTGAATGTGCTGAGCATCACTATCGGCCAAAAAATCTGGATTGGAGCAGAGTGAGATCATGTACCAACAGCTAGTGCCGTTTCTCACTGCTGCCGTGATCGGTTTGCTGATTGGGATCGAGCGTGAGAGATCCAAAAATCGGGATGGGAAACGGTCCATACTTGGAGCCCGGACTCTCCCGTTGATCGCGTTGTTGGGCGGGTTGATGGCATTCCTGGATCATCAGGCGCTCATGATTATCGTGAGTGTATTTGTTAGTATCGTGATTTTGGTCAGCGATGCCGCCTGGCATCGCGAAAGCGGCACGTTCCGGATTGGAGGGACAACAGCCGTGGCCGCCATGCTGACCTATGGGCTGGGGTATCTGGCCCAATCAGATGGCAAAGTGGCGGTTGTGCTCGCGGTCCTATTGTTCGGATTTCTTTCCGTAAAAAGCCGCCTTCACAGTTTTGCCCGGACCGGAATTACAAAGAATGAGATGTCAGCTGTACTGACCTTTTTGATCAGTGCGTTTGTGATTCTTCCGTTGTTGCCAAATCATTTCGTCGACCCGTGGGAATTGATTCATCCCACCAGGATCTGGATGTTGTTTGTGCTTATCACCGGCGTTGAATTCTGTAGCTATATCGCTTTGCGCCAGTTGGGGAAGAGATGGGGGACTCTGTTGTCAGGTCTATTGGGTGGAGCCGTGTCGGCGACTGCAACTACTCTAACCCTGGCCCGCCGCATCAAGGATCAACCCCATTCCCTGTTCCTGATCTCGAGCGGCATTGTTTTGGCGGAAGTTTCCTCATTGTTGATTCAAATCATTGTCTTGGCCGTCGTCGCGCCGAATGTATTCGTTCACTTGTATTTATTCCTTGCCGGCCCGGCGATGATCGGCGTCTTAAGCGCTGTTGGAATCGCTGCGTTCTCGCGACAGGAGAACAATGGCCCGCCGGTTGATATTTCCCTCGCCAATCCGATCTCACTCAAGAGTACGCTGAGTTTTGCATTGTTGATCTCATTGGGGCTCATTCTGATAGCTTTGGCTGCACGATGGCTCGGTCCAGTTGGTGTCTACGTGACATCAGCTTTAGGCGGAGTAGCCAGCTTGAGAGTTGTCACGTTCTCAGTCTCTGAGTTGACCAGCGCCGGTGCCGTTTCAACCACTGTTGCTGCTTTAGCGATTCTCATCGCGATGACGACCAACATGCTCATGAAACTGGTGGTTATCTTTCGCGCCGGCCGAATGAAGTTGGTTTTGGTGTGCGCACTGTTCTTTCTTTTAATGTTGATCGGAGGAGTCCTGGTCTTCTTCTTCAACCCTTTTTACCCCATGAGATAAGTCTCATCGATCCACAACAATGCCTGTGCTGGGTTTCTGGCCGCCAGTGAGAAAGCGCGCTTGCAGTGGGATCT
>CAZMRZ010000120.1:0-4399 GCA_964568835.1 uncultured Woeseiaceae bacterium
TTCCAGGAAGGCCTCGAGTCCGGGCGCGTACACGTCAATGACTTCGTCGGCCGTTTGTCCGGACTTCAAAGCTTCAAGGGTTGCGGCATTGCCGAGCAAGCGCAGGTAGGCGTCGACATCCCAGGTGCCCGGGTAGTCCCGTCTGAGTTGAGCAGCGATCGCGAAGCCTGTTGTCAGCGGCTCGAAGACCTCGCGGTCAGTAATGGTGAAGCGAATTCCACTGCATTCCTGTCCGGAGAACTTGCTGGCGTCGGGCGTGAACGTCACGGCTCTAAAGGACACGCCGGGCAGATTCAGTTGGGTGAGATTTTCTGCGAGCAAGGAACCGTTGAGCCAGGGAGCACCGATATGCTCGAACGGCGTAGCTGTCCCGCGACCGACGGAAAGATTCGTAGTCTCAAGCAAGCCGATGCCCGGATACAACAACGCGGCAGTGAGGCTGCGCATATTGGGCGATGGATTGATCCAGGTCAGGCCCGTGTCGTCGAAGAACTGATCACGATGCCAGCCACTCATTTTGATAATCCGCAGATCGAGGTCGAGCTCGAGTTCGGCCTTCAGCAGCAAAGCGATCTCTCCGACGGTCATGCCGTGACGAACAGCGATAGTGTGAAAACCAACAAAGGATTGCAGTCCGTCGTCGAGTACGGGACCCGCGACGTCGATGCCGTTGATGGGGTTCGGTCGATCGAGTACGACGAAGCCAATGCCGTGGTCAGCTGCCGCAGTCATCGCGTGGCCCATGGTCGAAATATAGGTGTAGAAACGGGTGCCAATGTCCTGAATATCGAAAACGAGAGCATCAATGCCGGTGAGCATTGCGGCACTTGGCCGGCGCACGTCTCCGTAAAGACTAACGACCGGTATTCCGGTACCGGTCTCGCGGCTGTTTCCAATAATCTCGATGTCGAGAAGGCCGGACAGGCTGTGCTCGGGACTGAAGATACGAGTGAGGTTGACGTTATCGGCTTCGTGCAGCAGTTGGATGCTGCTCTGTCCGTCGGCGGAAACGCCGGTGTGATTTGTGATCAATCCGACGTTGCTGCCAGCCAGTTGACTGAAACCGTCGCGCTGCAAGACGTCGATACCGGTGAGAACCGGCGCTTGTCCTGCGATCGCGAGAAGCGGGATCAACAACAGAAGAATTTTGATTTTCATACGACAGCCACGATAGAGCAATGTTTATGGAATTGACAACAGAAGCGAGCAATCCGGAGTCTGCTGATCTGGATCGATTGGACACGCTGGATCTTACACGCCTGATCAATGCCGAAGACGCGAAAGTTGCCGCGGCAGTTGCTGAGGCGAATGTCGAAATCGCTGCGTCGATCGACGTCATTGGCGCGCGACTCGCAGACGGTGGACGCCTGGTTTACGTCGGCGCGGGAACCTCAGGTCGCCTGGGAGTTCTCGACGCCGCTGAGTGCCCGCCGACATTCAATGCCGACCCGGGTCAGGTGATTGGTCTGATAGCCGGCGGCCCAGGTGCACTGCTGAAATCGGTCGAAGGTGCCGAGGACTCGCCCGACCAGGCAGTCAAAGATCTGCAGGCCATTGATCTATCCGATAAAGATGTTGTCGTTGGCATCGCCGCGAGCGGCACGACGCCTTATGTGCTGGCCGCCCTTGATCACGCCCGCCGTGTTGGCGCACCGGCGATAGGCTTCGCGTGCAATCGCGGCGCACCGATCGAAGAACATGCCGACATCATGATCACTGTCGTTGTCGGTCCGGAAGTGCTGGCCGGCTCGACTCGCATGAAAGCGGGTACAGCAACGAAGATGGTACTCAACATGTTGACGACGGGCGCGATGGTTCGCCTTGGCAAGACCTACGGCAATCTCATGGTCGATTTGCAGGCGACTAACGCCAAACTTGTCAAACGTACCGTCAAAATCTTGCAACAGATAAGTGGGCTGCCAGAGTCGGAATCCGAGGCGCTGTTAGCGGAGTGCGACGGCGAGCTCAAAACGGCGATCGTGTGCAACAAACTCGGTTTGCCGCCGGCTGCGGCTAGAGAAAAACTCGCACACGCACTCGGCCGATTGCGGGTCGCGCTCGGTGAGTGACGGCCCGCTGGAAAATCGGCGTTTGATACTGGGTGTTGATGGCGGAGGTTCAAAGACCGCCGCACGTATCGCAGCGATTGATGATGACGGTGCGCTACGAAAACTGGGTGAGGGATTCGGCGGTCCATCGAATGTTCGCGCCGTCGGCGAGGCGCATGCGGAGATTAATCTCGACGTAGCCATTGATGCGGCACATCGGGAAGCCGGGACAGCCGATTCGACCATCGAATACGCCGTGCTTGGACTCGCGGGCAGCTCGCTGCCGGATGTGCAGTCCTTCATAGCAAACTGGGCCGGTCACCGGGGACTCGCGAACCAGGTTGACGTTGTGCACGACGCGGATCCTGTTCTGGCTGTTGCGGCGCCAAAAGGCAGCGCAATTGCATTGATTGTAGGGACCGGGTCGGTGGCAATCGGTGCGGACGGTAGTGGGGAACGATCGGTCACCGGTGGCTGGGGACACTGGTTTGGCGATACCGGAAGCGGTTTCGACCTCGGCAGACGAGCGCTTGCCGCTGTCGCTGACGCTGTCGACGGTGTTGGGCCCGAGACCGCCCTTGTGGAACAAATCCTGCAACGGCTCAGGACTGATAATCCAAGAGAAATTCTGCACAAGCTGGGCATGGCGGCCGATGTACGAAGAGAGATCGCCGCACTCGCGCCGACCTTGTTGCGCGTAGCATCCGGCGGGGATGACGTTGCTTTGCGAATCGTGCAGGATGCAGCGGATGCAACTGCGCGCCTGGTACACGCCACCGTCAAGAAACTGGACCTCGGTCCGGACACGCCACTGGCCGTGGCGGGCGGCATAGTGTGCTCGAACGAAATGTATCGAGAGACGTTACTCAACAGTGTGCGCAGTCTGGGCGAGACACCGAAGTCGGTGGTGATTGTGGATCAGCCGGTCGAGGGCTGCGTGTTAATGGCACGTGATCGATTGCTGGCGGGCACAAAATCCTAAGTGACGGCTGACACAAAAAAGACCAGTCACTGGCCCTGGATTCCCAGTCTCTACTTCGCCGAAGGACTACCGTTCGTAGCGGCGATGACCGTGTCGGTGATCATGTACAAGCGCCTCGACATCTCCAATACGGCAATCGCCTTCTATACCAGCTGGCTATATCTGCCCTGGGTCATAAAGCCCTTGTGGAGTCCGGTAGTCGACATACTGCGAACGCGGCGCTTCTGGATTGTCGCGATGCAATTGCTGATCGGGGCGGGGTTCGCTGCCGTGGCCCTGACTATCCCCACCGACAATGTTTTTCGCTACTCGCTAGCGGTCTTCTGGCTTATCGCTTTCAGTTCTGCCACACACGATATTGCGGCGGACGGTTTTTACATCCTGGGGCTTACCTCCCATGAGCAAGCCTGGTTTTCCGGTATCCGAAATACATTTTTTCGTCTGGCGATGATATCGGGGCAGGGCCTGCTGGTCATGGTTGCCGGCTATTTAGAGGAAAGCACGGGCGACATAGCTCACGCCTGGAGTATCACCTTCTATCTGCTGGCGGCGGTATTTGTCGTGCTGTTCGTTTGGCACCGGCGCGTCTTGCCGCGGCCAGAAGCGGACGCGGAGGGTGAAGTTCATTCCCTGGCAGAATTGATCAGGGCATTCATTACGACGTTCAGTTCGTTCTTCAGGAAACCACAGATCTTCTCGATTCTGGCGTTCTTGCTGTTCTATCGCTTCGCCGAGTCTCAAATCGTCAAACTGGCGCCGCTGTTTCTGCTCGATGAAGAGGGCGCCGGCGGACTTGCGCTGACGACGTCGGACGTCGGCCTCACGTACGGGACTGTCGGCGTCGTTATGCTAACGATCGGCGGCTTGACGGGCGGGTTCCTCGCGGCGCGTCACGGGCTCAAGTACTGGATTTGGTGGATGGTGGCGGCTATTAACCTGCCAAACGCGGTTTACATCGCACTGGCCTTTCTTACGCCCGACAGCCTTCTCGCGGTGAATTTCGCGGTGGGCATCGAACAGTTCGGCTACGGCTTTGGTTTCACCGCATACACGCTATACATGCTGTATGTGGCGCGTGGGGAACACAGCACGGCGCATTTCGCGATTTGCACCGGCTTTATGGCACTCGGCATGATGCTGCCTGGCATGTTCAGTGGCTGGTTGCAGGAGCTGCTGGGCTATCAGCAATTCTTCATCTGGGCTTTGCTGGCGGCTATCCCGTCTTTTGCCGTTGTCGCAATGATTCCGCTTGATGCCGGTTTCGGCCGCAATAATTCAGAGTAGTATCGCTACACAAACCTCAAAGGAGCGAAATTTTTGGAATCCATAGTTGTAAACGGCGGCCAGCGGCTGCACGGCAGTGTCTCGA
>CAZMRZ010000121.1:0-4306 GCA_964568835.1 uncultured Woeseiaceae bacterium
TCCGTGAACTTTTCGATCGTTGACCAATAGCTGCGTATGTATTGAACGTGAGGCTCCGGGTTGGCTCCTTCGTTCCATGACACAACGACTGTAGGGGAAGCGATAGCATTGCGGTTTGGGAACGCGGTCGCGTCCTCGGCAACGCGGTTAATTGTGCCACCCGATTGTCCGTAAAAGAATGTGGTTGACCGATCCGGGTGGCCTTGGAATCCGTCCACGATTGCGTCGATTTGTGCGTCGCTGATGTCGGTGACAAAGCCTGACTTTATATAATCGCCGCCGTGCCTGGGATCCGAATTGTCCCAGACTTTCTGGAGCGCGACGTAGTCCATCGGCCCAATCGTGTTTGACAGTGGATCGCCAAACTTTGCCAGCGGCGCGAGGACCTTGTCGGCGTCGACGTGGTTGCCCGAATAAACAGCGTGGATGACTACCGCGCCGGGCTCGCCACCGGGTGGAAGAGCCATGATCAGATCGAGCGACAGGTCGTCAGGGGCGTCCTGAATGTAATCGGCATAGCTGCGCATTACCTGTTTCGCGCGATCCATCGGAAATACGAGATCGCCGGCTATCACTGTACGGTCCATTTCGTGCAAGCCGAATTCGAACGAGGTTACGACACCGAAATTGCCGCCACCGCCACGGATTCCCCAGAACAGGTCGGCGTTCTCATCCGCACTGGCATGCTGAAAAACGCCGTCAGCGGTTACGATGTCCACACTCTTGATGTTATCGAGCGTCAGACCATACTTCCTGGCGAGCCTGCCGAATCCACCCCCCAGCGAGAGTCCGCCAACACCGGTGTGCGATACCGTTCCAGCCGTTGTGACAAGGCCTTGCGCCATACACTCGTGATCGAGATCACCGAGAAGGCTGCCACCGGCGACATGCGCACGCCGGGCGTTGCGGTCGACTCTCGCACCCCGCATCGAAGACAGATCGATTTGCAGTCCACCGTCGCAAGTCGACTTTCCTGAGAAGCTGTGTCCACCGCACTTCACGGCGACGAGCAGGTCACGCTCATTGGCGAAAGTAACCGCCGTTGCTACGTCTGCCGCGCCGCTCGGCCGAACGATAAGCGCTGGATGTTTGTCGAATGACGGATTAAGGACGCGCCGGGCAGTGTCATATTCGTCATTACCCGCAAGCAACAACTGGCCGCGCAATGCACTCTTAAGCTCGTTCAGTGCTGATTCTTCAAGCGTGACTTCGCCACCGTTGCCGGTTCGGCCGACAACACTTGAAGACACCGCCACCAACTTTTGCAACAGCGTATTGCCTTGAACAGTGCCTGGAATCGCTGCAGCGACAGCGGCGGACAGAGATGAGCCCAGAAAAATACGTCGATTCATTGCGGTCCCCTTTTATACAAAGATAGCAGAGGATTGAAACTTATCCACAACGCTTATTCGATCTTCACGAATTCAATCAGGCGGCAGGGTTGGTGAACTGCAGGAAGCCATCCTCCAACGGGCCCTCCCCAATGGTTTTCTTGTCCAGCGCATAGTTTTGCGTATTGACCCAGGGCGGCTGGTCTCCCTGCTTCGGCAGAAGGTGCATCTTTCGCTGGAAGTAGCCTGACGAAAAAACATCTATCCAGTCTTTGCCGGCCATCTCCCGTTCGTGGTCTTGCAAGCGTGGCGTGCACTGGCGCATGCCCGTAGCGGTCATGTGATTGAGCAGACGGCAGGAATACTCGGCTGTAAGATCGGCTTTCAGCGTCCATGATGCGTTGATGTAGCCGAACGTCGAAACCAGGTTCGGCACATCGGAGAACATCATCGACTGGTACGAAAACGTCGTGGAGATGTCGACTGGCTGATCGTCCACGCTGATCTTTACATCGCCGAGCAAGCAAAGATCGAGCCCGGTCGCGGTAACGATGATATCGGCCTCAAGCTCTTCCCCTGATCCGAGGCGTATGCCGTTCTCTGTGAACTCGGCGATGGTGTCGGTGACGACAGAGGCACGACCGTCGCGCACCGCGTGGAAAAAATCGCCGTTGGGAACGAGACAAAGGCGTTGGTCCCACGGGTCGTAGCGCGGTACGAAGTGCTTGTCGAAGTCGACGCCTTTCCCCAGTTCCTTGCGTGCCATCTTCAGCAGTTTTTTCCGTATTTTCTGCGGCGCTGTTCGGGTCCGCTGGTAGATCCAGCGCTGGAACTGAATGTTCTTCCAGCGGGTGATCGAATAGGCCGTCTTTTCCGGCAGCAGCCATTGCAACAGCCTCGCTATCCAGTCGGTGTCCGGTGCCGAGGCCATGTAAGTGGGCGAACGCTGCAGCATCACAACATGCTCTGCATTCTTGGCCATCTCCGGGAGCAGCGTCACGGCGGTCGCGCCCGAACCGATGATGACGACCTTCTTGCCGCTGTAGTCGAGGTCTTCAGGCCAGTGTTGTGGATGTACGGTCTCGCCCCGAAAGCGGTCGCGCCCCTTGAACTCGGGCAGGTATCCCTGCTCGTAGTTGTAGTAGCCGGAGCACATAAGAAGAAAGTTGCAGCGAATCGTGACGACTTCGTCAGTGGCCGTGTCGTGTGTTGCAATGGTCCAGGCGGCGTCTTCGCTCGACCATTTCGCCGAGGTCACCATTTGTTGATAGCGAATGTGTCGGTCGATACCTGCCTCGGACGCCGTTTCCCGGATGTAATTCAGAATCGAGGGACCGTCGGCAATGGCCTTGCCTTGTGTCCATGGCTTGAAGTTGTAGCCGAGTGTGTACATGTCGCTGTCCGAACGGATCCCCGGATAACGAAACAGGTCCCAGGTGCCGCCCGTCGATTCCCGCCCTTCGAGAATCAGGTAGCGCTTGTCGGGGCACTTGTCCTGCAAGTGCCAGGCGGCGCCGATGCCGGACAGGCCGGCACCAACGATGATGACATCAAAGTACTCTTCGGCCATAAGGGGTAGCATCTCATAATTGCCTATGACCAATGCAGCTAACAAGACAGTCCTGATTACCGGTGCCGGCGGCGGCTTCGGTCGGCAACTGGTGCGCCAGTTTCGTGCCGCGGGTGCGAAACTGATACTGACGGATGTCAGCGACCAGGCACTACACGACGTTGTTGATGATGCCGGCGATGACCTTGTCGCCTCGGTTGCTGCCGACCTTGCCTCGAAAGAGGGATGCGACACAGTCGCTGAAGCTTGTACGTCCCGAGACGTGGTACCCGACATTCTGGTCAACAACGCAGGAATAGGTGTCGCCGGGCGGCTGGACAAGGTCCCGCGGGACCACTGGGAAAGCCTCATGCAGCTCAACCTGCTGGCGCCGATGAGGCTCTGCGACCTGTTTCTTCCCGGCATGACCGAGCGCGGCAGCGGACATATCGTCAACGTATCGTCGCTCGCCGGATGGGCTGGCTCCAAAGGACTGTCCGCATACTGTGCGTCGAAGTTCGGCTTGCGTGGCTTCGGTGTATCGCTGGCCGCCGACCTGGAGGGCACCGGCGTTCATGTGACCAACATCTACCCGTGTTTCAGCCAGACGGCAATTCTCGATTCGCCGCAATTTGGATACGAGGAGCGACGCACCGTACCCGCGTACCTGATCTCGGAACCCTCAGATGTTGTTGCACGGATGATAGAGGGTGTCCGCCGCAATCGGCTTCATGTGTTTCCGGACAAGTATTCGCGTGGCATTCACTACGTCGCCCGATTCGCACCGTGGCTCTTGCCACTGCTCGATCGCCGCATGCAAGCCGAGTCGATCAAGGCGGGTAAGAAGGCGGACTGAAATTCCGCGTGTCGGCGGGTCGATTGCTTCAAATCGGCCCAGGCCGATTCTCTGTCCATGTAGTCTACGGCCAGATGTCCCTCTGCAGGATGACGGTTGCGATTCGGTGAATGGCCGATACCAGCGCCGCATCACGCAACGTAGGCCCTTGGGCTCCCTTGTTGGCTCCGCTCTCGAAGCGAGCCTGCAACTCATTAAAACGATCGACTGTTTCGTCCACTGCGCGGCACATTTTCGCGTTGAGCCGTTTTTCTACTTTTTCGAGAGTCCACTGCTGGTTCTCGAGATTCTGTACCCACTCAAAATAACTGACTACAACACCGCCGGCGTTGGCAAGGATGTCAGGCAGCACGACGACGCCTCTCTGCTGCAGGACTTCGTCGGCCACTGCTGTCAACGGCCCGTTAGCGTCCTCAACGATCAATCTAGCTTTGACATCGTGTGCATTGTCGGCCCGGATCTGACATTCGAGTGCCGCCGGAATCAGAACGTCGCAGTCGTAGGCGAGGAGCTCTTCGTTGCTTATCTCCCGGGCGCCCGGATAGCCCACAACGCTGCCGGTTTCTTCTT
>CAZMRZ010000122.1:0-4248 GCA_964568835.1 uncultured Woeseiaceae bacterium
CCAGCATGTCAGTCGGCGCATTTAGAGTGACGTTTTGGGGCGCTCTTGCAATGGCACTAACAGCGGGCGTCGGTCGATTATTCGGCGTTGTCGCCTGACGCAGCCGCTACCACCCTGACGAAGTCAAACGCGGACAGCACACCGACAATGCTTTGCCCCTCCATCACCACGAGATGGTGCACATGTTCATGCAGCATCAACTGCGCCGCCCGCTCAATCGAAGCTGACGGCTCCGTTGTTATTATCTTTGGATTCGCGATCTCATGCGCTCGCGCATAGAAGGGATCGTCGCCGGTCGAATCGAACCGACTGATGTCGGATTTCGAAATGAACCCGACCGCAATCCCTGTGTCGTCCACGAGGGGTGCGCCGCTAATTTTTTTAGTAAGGAATACTTTCTCAACATCGCTGATGACGGTGTCGCGATGCACTGTCCGCACTGTCGATGTCATGATGTCACGGACAAGCTGCATCAGTCTTTCACTTTTCGCTTGATATCGAAGAACGGAGAATTCATTTTTCGCTCCTCGCGCATGTCTGCAAGTGCTTTCATTGTCGTCGTATCCGCCGTCGTGGCATCGCTGATCCGATCGGCGTCCGCTTCCGGTGCATCCACCACCTTGATGCGGTACCGTGCCAGCGAAATTATGTCGTCGCTTCGCAGAATTGTGCTATTGACCTTGACAGAATTTACAAATGTTCCATTCGCACTATTGAGGTCGGTGAGTACCAATGCGTCGGCGTACGATAACATCAGTACGTGAAACTTACTCGCGTACTCATTGTGAATGACTATATCCGCCAGACTCGATCGACCGATGGTGACTTTCTTATCTTGGAATTCGTACATTTCGAGCACTTCACCGTCCAACGACACAATGAGTTTGGGGTTCGAACGCTTCATCTTTGTTGCGTGCTGATGTTTGTCGACATCGGCAACGGAAGCCGGCAATGACAGTGCTTGCTCGAGCGTACCCATTGCTATCTCATTTAGCCGCCCGGGATTGCCGCCCGATAGTTCGTGAATCCTGTCACACACGTTCATCGGCAAGATTGCATCCGGCTGCGTTACTTGGCAAGACGTCAACCTGCCGTGCAAATAGAGCATCGATTCGTGGCTGGACAGCGGCTCCACCTCATATCCGGATTCGAGCCGTTTTGACATTGCTGCCATGCCCTTTGATCCCAGTAGCCTCCGTGCCTGGCTACTGCCAGTCAATACGATGCGGATGGCATAATTGCCCTGGAATGTCAGGCTCGCAAGAAGACAGAGTGCTCTAAGCGCCGCCGGTTGCATATTCTCGATGTTCTCGACGACCAGCATCGGTGGCTGGAAGGTACGTGTCTGCTGAACAGCAAACACACTAACCATTCTGAGCAAGTCATCGGCCGATTCAAGATCGACGTGATAGCCAAACTGACCGAGAATAGAAACCAGTAGCTTCTCCGCGGTCATTCCGGAACCATCGACTCGTGCGACCACGATGTCGCTCCTCAGTACCGAGAGGAACTGCCGTGCGATAGTCGATTTGCCTGACGATGGGGGCCCAAACAGGCTGCGGGCACCATACGGGTCTTTAAGTATCGAACGCAGGTAGGTTATGGCATTTTGCTGTGTTTGCAGCGGAACGGTCAGTCGCGTTTCAGCTTGCTCCCCAAATGCTTGCTCAGGAAACCACTTGATGTTGGTAGGTATAACTCATCACTCAATGTTGTGCCTTCCCTGGAGTCAGAAACCCCGGAGGCCCACCCAATCGGGCGAGACTCCGGGTATTTGCGCCTTCCCTGGCGAACTCAGTCTTCGATTTCTACGGAATCGGCGTAGCCGTCCGCATCCTCGTCCTCTACTTCAACGTAGTCACCATCTACAGGAACTCCGTTTTCGAAGAACGTATTTACGTCAACGCTGAACATTACGTTGGCTACCGTTATCGACACATCGTCGATGGCATCCAGCGGGCCCTTGACCTCGTAACCCATGTCGTCTTCAAGATGCAGCGATGAGGCAATGATCGACCCGTCGTCTGCGAAACGCGCTTCGACTTCGACTTTGGCACCGCCCATACTTTTGATGCTATCGAGGTCGAAGTGATCCATGGCCTCGTCATCACGGAACATCGTGCTACTGTCTACACGGACATCAACTGTGCCCATGGCCATACCAAAGGACAGCTGAATGGTGCCATCCCGCGGTCCTGTCGAGTTGAGAACCGTGGCGTCGCCCTTGAACTCAAGCTCGTCTTCCTCGAGCTCGATCTCTTCGACCTGCAATACTTCGTCAAGATAATAGCCTTCGACTTCCACCGTAAGGCCGGCTGCAGTCCCATTGGCTATGCTTTCCTGAAGACTCTCGGGCTTGTACTCCGTGCCATCGCCGAACGCGACGGTCACGTCTCTGACTGACCAGGTTTCAGTGTCCGCGTTGAAATTCAGCATGCCTTTGATTTCGACTTCGTCGTCATCGTCATCGCCGAAATGATCGTCATCTTCAAGCTCGACCTTGGTGGCCAGCAGGGAGTCCGGGAAACCCACAGGATCGGGAATCGTGCCTTCGACTTCGACGTATTGGTCATTCGCAATACCATCCGACGGTATTTCCGCTCCTGCTGCCAGCATTACATCCAATGTGCTGCCATTTTTCAGGACCAGTACGAACTGGTCGGCATCGTTGTACTCGGTGACGGTGCCCTTCGCTTCAAAATCATCGTCTGCCGCATCCTGTTTCTCGACGTACGATGCAACCAGGATATCGCCGTCATACTCGCCACTGATTTCAACGTTGTCGCCGTTCATGATCGTCTCGAAACTAAAGGCGGCGTCGTCCTCATCGTCGAAATTGGTACGGTTCTCATCGACTCGAACCACGGTGCTCATGACAGTAAATGTCTTAATCGATCGGTCGCCCATATCCTCCGCAAGAGCCTCAACGATTCCTTCGATTTCATCGTCGTAAGAAACACTGCTGGCGCTACCGGTTCGGCCGTCTGCATTCACCGAGCCCTGAACCTTGACGACCATACCAACAGCCAATGCACTGTCGTCTGACGCACTCGCGTCATCAACGTCATAGGATGCACCGTTTGTATCGTATTCGACGCCGTTGACGTAAACGCTACCGAATCCGGTGATGGTGCCAACGACGGACTTGGCAGTCGCTGATGGCGGCACAGGTGTGGTATCCGCTGACCCTCCAGAACCACCGCAGGCCGCTAATGTTAGCGACAACAACAGCGTGGCGCCCAGTGTCGCGAAAGTTATCTCGTGCTTCATCGTATTGCTCCCAAGCAAAATGTGACTGTCATCACGTACACGGGTGTGAACTCGAAAAGGTTCCGGCAAGTCTGTCGGCATATCGCGACAGCAGGACTTACAGCTGACTCAGAATCTTTTTCGCTGTCTGAAACAAACGAATGAACAATGAACTCGCGCAGTTTCATGCCGCTCTCCTGTAGAACCATCGCAAGAGAATCGTTTTCTACTATAGCCAGCGCGATCGCCCGCCCAGATAGTGATATATCCGCGTCGTCGCTCTTTGGATTATCGTCCGACAAGTCGAACTCCTGCCCCTCAATTTAATGACGTGTCGCGTCAAACGAAACCTGGCTTTGTGTTTGGCGAAATTCATTTTTCGTGTCTTCACTGATCACGATGATTAGTGGCGCACCGTCCTGGTTTGCCAGCCTTTTGCGAACATAGCGCTCGGCAGCGCTCAACGAGGCCACCCGATTTTTTCGTCGGGACAACGTATATTCTGACAACAGTTTTCCTTCCGTGGTGCAGATCTGAATACTGAATTCTGCTGCCAACTTGCGCTTCGCGTCGCGTTGCTTACCTTTCAACGTTGACAAATCTATCTCCAAATCGAGAACTTGTCCCACTTATGTCTAAAACGGTATTTGCGCCAGAAAGGTTCCCATATATCGAATCATTGACGGGTCGCGTAACCAGAAAATGTGCGATCAACCTCTGATTGGGTATTAACGAATCACAGGGGCAAGCCATAGAGCATGTCTGCAATCCAGTCCGCGATGCGTCACCTCGACGTTTCATGGACCTTCCATGACTTGCGAGCGAAGGCCGACTCTGACCACGAAACCGGTCTCGGCCTCATGCGGCGTTACAACCGAGCGCGCCGCCTGCGGGCTGTGAAATAGGACTTTCTTAGAATGACCTTAGAAAATCCTTAGAAAATATGGTGCCGGCACCATGAATCGAACACGGGACCTACTGATTACAAATCAGTTGCTC
>CAZMRZ010000123.1:0-4223 GCA_964568835.1 uncultured Woeseiaceae bacterium
ATCGAGTTTGCGCCGGCGGCCGCGAGCGCTTCCATGGACGCATCGCCTCCGGCACCGCGGATGAAGTACGGCTCACCGCCACGCAACAACTGCCAGCCTTGCTCCGTTCTCTGCAGTTCGACGGAGATAGCTTCAGCAAAAGCAGTGGATTGAAACGACAAAAGCCCTGCGAGAAGCAGGGCTTTTGCACGTGTGCTGGTCCGCATCACGACTATCGAGCGATAAGTCAGAATTCCGCAATTCCGACAACACCATCGTCATAGTTCGGCGGGCCTGCGGGCTGGTACGTATAACCCCAGTCGACGAAAACCTCTTGCACCAATAACGGATCGCCTTCGATCAGCCGCAGGAATCCCGTGGCGTCCGTCCGATACAAGTTATCGGCGGTCAGCTCATTCAGTGGCACTGCAAAGGCCACAGGCTCTCCGACAGGGCTTGCGCCGGGACAACAGGTGAAAATCGTCACTGAACCGAAGAAATTATCCAGAACGGAATTATAGGCCTTCAACGCCTGCTCCCGAATAAGTTCGTCCTTGGATATTACGTTGCTGTTGGCGTCAAAGAGCTCGTGCAACGCCAGTGCCGTGTAGAACTGATTCTCTCCGGACTGCCTTCTGGCAAGCGCCGTTGCCCAGAAATAGAACCGGGCTTTCGCCCCGGTCGGTCCCGCCGGGATCGCATTAAACAAATCGAATTTGTTGCCCGGGTCGTCAACGGTGAACTCGGTAATCCCGGTGCTTGCGTACGGATTCTCGGGATCACCCAAAACGCAAGTTTCAGAACCAATCCCCACATCCGCGCAGGCCAGGTTAAGCACCACGTCGGTCGGCAGGACGATGGTATTAAACAACTGCCCATCGCCTGAGTCACGCTCGCCATCGCAACCGGCTGCCATCATGGCCGCCAGACCCATCAAAAGTATCGAAACACCCCTGAACAAAGCCGGCTGAGCCTTTCGTCGATTAAGGTTTCTCATTGTCGTAAATCCTTGGCTAAGCATGCCTGATCCTAAAACTGGTACGTTACGTAAAAAACGGTCTGGAAAATATAGTCGCCATTGGTTTCAAAGGTCTCACTTTCCTCATCGAGCGACCGGTACAGCGTCCGAATACCGACCCTGGTTGCACGATTCTCATCGTCAACTGAGCCGAGTTGTCCGGTCGAGCCCAGGAGCATTGAATAATCGAGTTTGACCTGCTCAGGGAACGTAATGTTGAACTGGCGGTAGAAATCATACGGCCCAAACGCATCCTTCATGAAGTATCCCTCGAAAACGTGCCTGCGCTTGAACTCCGCTTTCCAGTGGATCTCATAGAATTTGCGAGTGCCGCCGTTCGGGTCACCGGTAGACTGCTCGTAGCCCCGAATCAAATTGAAGATGTACTTCGCATTGGGGTTAGGATTGAACACCATCCGGCTCGACACGCCCCACACGTCCTCTGCCGGTAAGCCCTGACCGAACGATGCGTTGGTACCACCCGGTTCGAAGAAGAACAGTTCGGAGTCAGTTTGCGTCGGGTACTCGGTATAGGTACCGCCAATATTGAAAGCAAACTTCGCATCTTCGCGCCAATCGTTGTCCCAGTCATAGAACTGCGTGGCACCGGTCGGATCGTAGGTCAGGTAAAGCTCTCCAGAACGTGCTTCGCGATTGCCCAGGACAGCGAACGGATCGCTGTCAGAGTCGCGAGGATTGACACCCGGAGACAAGAGTCCGCCTGCGCTGGATGGTTCAATGAACGGGTTAGCGTGCACGAGATTATCGCGATACATCACCCTCGGGTAGAGCATGAAATCGCCGAAACGCAGGATCATGCCAGCCTCATACTCTTCCTTGTTACCCATGCCCGAATACGGCAGACGGCTCGGGTCCATAACACCCCATGTCCTGTGCACGTGGCCACCATCGGCGACGAGTCCGGCGTAATGTGCCTGCAGGTAGGTTTCATACCATGGGAACGTGAGCTTCGCCCGAAACCCGAGCGTATCTTCAGCTTCGATTTCATCGAGATAAACGTTGCCGTCGCCTACGCGAGTGAAGAGGTCGTCCACTTTCTCGGTGGCAGACATGATGCCACCGAACTCGAGCTTCCAGCCTTTGGCGAATTCTCGTTCTGCGGTAAGCGTCGTTTGCCGAGATTGTCTTGAGGTGGCTTCGGTGGCATTAGTACCATCGTCCTGACGAGCCAGGTCCTCTGAATGAATAAAGGTCCAGTCGAACTTGCCGAGTTCGAAGTCGTACTTGAAAACGACTTTCGGGTTTGCGCCCCAGTAAACCTCGGGTCCAAAGAGCAGCGTAACGCCGTCCCACTTGCCTTTGCCGGTGATCTCAACGCCCTCCGGCGCCTTGGCGTTCCAGATATCCATACCGTCGATATCGGTAGCTTCACGGATCAGGCCGAATTGATCACCTTCATACCCCCAGTGGAACCGGGACGTGTGGTAAAACGCCTCAACGTCGACGTTCTCGCCCTCGTACTTGGCATTGAAGTCATAAATTTCGATGCGTTCGCGGTCGTCGAAGGTGACCCGCTGCTCGGTGAACAGATCGTCGCCGGGCTCGTCGCTTGCAGTCTCCGCGAGAATCGTCACCGGAAGCCCGCGATCGCCGTAGGTGAACTCGAGCGGTCGTTTCTCGGCGACGTCGCCAAGAATGTTGAGCGACATCTGGCCGCTAACCTTTTCGGTGGGCTGAAAGGCAAAGTCGAGGAAGACCATCTGGCCATCAGAGAAAAGCAGGGAGTCTTCACCGTCCTGGTCGAGTCCCAGCTCATCGCCTTTGACAACCATTTCACCCTCCACGCGTCCACCCGTGAAACTCAGCTTCCCCTTGCGTTCCTCGTTCGCGGCCTTGAGGAGACGGACCTCGCCACGGAGCTCGTACATACCAAGATCGATGTTGGCGAATGTTTCGTTGATGTCACGCTTGCTCGTCGTATACGGATCCATACCGAATACGTCGGTGAGCACATCGTAGGCCATCCTCGGCCGGGCGGTGGAAACGCCGTCCGAATTTTCCGGCCCGAGAGCGGTGATACCAAACCACTCCTCGTTCATGTTGTTCTTGCCTTCGGCCCAGTCGAACAGGTACGCCTGGTTGGACCAGGACGCGTTGTTGTCCTGGATATCGAGGTTTTCGATCTGCAGGTACTTCCACCACTCATCACGCCACTCGAATACGAACGCGCCGATCGAGTTACCTTCTTCGCCGTTGCCGGCCGCCTTGTTGTACATCTCCTGCCACTGGTCCTTGAGCACCAGGGCCTGGGACCGCTGGTCTTCGGCAAAGTTACGGGCGTTGAACGCGTCGCTGCCAAACTCGAAGAAGACGACTGGAATATCCAGTTTTTCGCTCACCTCTCGCCACAGCCCGGTAAAGCTCGTGCCGCGGTACGCATTGGTGCCCAGCAGGTCCAGGTTGGGAATGAGTTCCGCAATCAGGTCAATATATTGAATATCGCCGTTGACGATCGTGAACGGGTGATTGGGATCGACGGCCTTGCCGGCTTCCGTGACCTCGTTCCACAAGCTGTAAAGGAACCTGGCTTTAGCCGTGTTCTGCTCGCCTTCGGGCAGGTTCTCGATTTCGAAGCTGGACCACGACAGGCCATAGTTGCTTTCATTGCCGAAAGCGAACATCAAAACGCCCGGCACGTCCTTGTAGCGCACGACGAATTCCTGCATATCCCGCTTCAGGGTTTCTCGCGTCAGGGGATCAGAGTAGTCGGTGAATGGAATCCATTTGCCATTGACGTTGTAGCCATAACGGCCCATCAGTGGATTAATGACCGACATGATGCCGTGCTCGCGATAGATGTAGGTCACCCATTGCGGCGGAATCATCGTGAAGCTGCGAATCGTGTTCACGCCCATCTTCGCCATCAGGCCGAACTCGTAGTCGAGTATCTTGCGGATGGAGTCGTCAGACTGGCCGAACAGATTGTAGGTGTAATTCTGGCCGCGCGGCGTATAGCCCCACACGACACCCTTCATGTAGTAGTCCTCGCCATTGACCTGCAGCTTCCAGCCGTTTTCGTCCTTGTAGGTCGTGACTTTGTCGACCTGTGCATGACTCACGAGCGGCATACAGAAAACCAGTATGACCGCGAGCGTGCTGCAGACTTTGGTCATACTCTTGAAGAAGCTTAATCCCGCCATAGCGACTACTCTTTTATTTGATTTGGTTTCTTGGTGAAAGTCGGATAATTGCATTGTCGTTTCCC
>CAZMRZ010000124.1:0-4181 GCA_964568835.1 uncultured Woeseiaceae bacterium
GCATTCTTTAAACACCACGCCGGTTGGCTACAACTGGCGGTCGTCGTCGCTGTGGTTGGCGGTTCGGTCCTGTTATCCGCGTCGCTCGGTCCGGATCCCGCTCCCGTGCGCTCCGCGAAACCTGAAGCGCGCCTGACCGTATCCGTTGCAACGCCTGCGGTATCGGCCTACCGACCTGACCTGACATTGACCGGAACAGTCGAGGCCAGCACGATCACAAATATCGTGCCTCAGGTCAGCGGCAAGGTCATTCATGTGTCATCGAGCTTTCGTCCCGGCGCAAGAATCGGCAAAGGCGAGCTTCTCTTCGCTATCGAAGCATCGGACTACGAACTGGCCGTGCAGCGCACGCTGGCCGCCATAGAAATCGCAAAAAGTGATTTGATTCGTCTCGAAGCCGAGGCGACCGCCGAGAAGAAGATCTTTCTGTCCGGTAATCCGCAACGCGACATTCCGGATTTGATCGCCCGGGTTCCGCAAATTGCTGCGGCCGAGGCGCGAATTAAAGCTGGCGATGCGGCACGTGCGGCGGCGGACCTGTCCCTGAAGAGAACCAGGGTCTATGCGCCATATGATGCGCGGATAATTGATACGCAACTTGATGTTGGGCAGGTAGTTACAGGAACGGTCTCGGTCGGTTCGATTTACTCGATAGAGAACCTCGAAGTCGTTGCGCCAGTTTCGTCGGACGACCTTCGACGCATCGGCAACCCCGTTGGTCGCACTGCGCTCATTGTCTCCGACTTCGCGACGGACCAGCAATTTACGGGTAGCGTCGTTCGTCAGGGTGCCACGCTGGACGAATTCACTCGGCTCGGCAAACTTTACATTCGCACCGAGTCCAACGACCAACTAACGCTGGGCGAATTCGTCAGCGTCGTTATTGAAGGCGACATCATCAACACTGCGCTCGGCATACCTGAGTCGGGCCTCACGTCGCGTGACCAGATCTGGGTTGTCGAAGGTGACATATTGGCCGAGCGCCGTGTTCAAATACTGGGGCATGCTCAAGGCTTGCTCATGGTGGCGGCGTTCGATACGGCCGACGGGGTGGTCACGACGCCACCCGCGGGTGCTCGTGAAGGACAGGTCGTCAAAGTAAGGCAGACCGGGCACCAGGAAACGACAGAGACACCCGATGCTGGAAACTAGTTCATCGGATGAACACAAGCCCAGTCGTGGCCTGATCAGTTGGTTTATCGGCAACCCCGTTGCAGCGAACCTGCTAATGGTGGTGCTGCTCGTTGGCGGCGGGTTGTCAGCGAGCAACTTGCAGCGTCAGGTGTTTCCAACGATATCTCCCGGTACCGTTGTCATAAACGTTCCGTATCCTGGGGCGACCCCTGCTGAAGTCGAAGAGGGAATCACCCGGCGTATCGACGAAGCGGTTCTCGGCATCGATGGTGTTAAGCGCGTCCGCTCCACCGCCGCTGAAAACAATGCCGCTATCGTCGTCGAGACGAGTGACTTCGCAGATGTGCAACTGGTTAAGGACGACATCGAATCCGCGGTCGACAGACTCAGCGATTTTCCTCCTGAAAATGCCGAGCAACCGGTTATCGCAGCACCGCAACCAACCGGCGGCGTCGTTACTCTGGTCGTTGTCGGGGATGTCGAGCCGATGACATTGCGAAAGGCCGCTGAGCAAGTTGAAAGAGATCTTCTGACACAGCCCGGAATTTCTCTCGTCGCGCTGCAGGGAGACCGTGATCTCGAGATATCCATTGAAGTGAGTGAGGCGACGCTCAGACGACTGGATCTCAGTTTTGCAGACGTCGCCAACGCCGTCCGCCGGTCGTCGCTGGATCTCGCTGGCGGTTCGATCAACTCTCAATCGGGCGAGATCCTTCTGCGGACAAATCAGAAGCGCCAGACCGGGCGTGAGTTCGAGTCGGTCGTCGTTCGCTCACAGTCGGACGGCTCCATCATTACATTGGCCGATGTCGCCACTATCCGTGACGGCTTCGTGCGCGCCGAATTACTGAATCTGTACAACGGTCGCCCCGCAATTTTCGTCAAAGTCAGCCGCGCGGAGGCCGAGGACGTTCTGGTCGTCAAGGGGCGAGTCGATCAATTCCTGGCCGACTACAAGGCGCCGTTCGGCGTGGAACTTCTCGAACTTGACGACGAAACCGATCTGCTGCGTGAGCGCATCAACCTGCTGCTGAAAAATGGCCTGTACGGTTTCGCGCTCGTTTTTCTGTTTCTTGTCTTGATGCTTGATCTCAAACTTGCCGTCTGGGTAAGCGTCGGCATCTCGACTGCCTTTATGGGTGGCATTCTGCTGTTCGGTGCGCTGGGCGTTACCATCACGATGGTCTCGCTGTTCGGCTTGATTATCGTACTCGGGCTGGTCGTCGATGATGCGATAGTGATTGGCGAGAACATTGACGCGGAACGTGCAGCCGGTAAGAGCGGGACAGAGGCCGCGTCTGGCGGCGCTCGTAACGTGTTCGCCCCAGTCGTGGTTGGTGTATTAACGACCATTGCGGCGTTCGCACCGTTGCTTTTTACCAGCGGCACATTCAGTGATATCACTCGCTCCATACCCATCGTGGTCATCAGCGTGCTGCTGGTATCCGTCATCGAGGCCTTCTGGATACTTCCGTCGCACCTGAGCAAAGGCGAGACGTGGTCGCGCGGTATCCTGAAAGCCGAGGGGCAGCGAGTGTCCGGATGGGTCCACCGTATTCGCGACAACGTGATTCGGCCAGGTGTTACTTTTGCCGCGCGATGGCGTTACGCAACTGTCGGTATTGCGTTTGCCTTTTTCTTGCTTTGCGTCGGCCTGGTTGGCAACGGTCATGTCCGGTTCATTTTCTTCCCGATTATCGAAGGCAATAGCCTGACCGCATCGGTGACGATGCCAGAGGGTGCACTCTTCGAGCGGACGGATGAGGCAATTCGGCGAATGACCGATGCAGCCTACGCAGCCGCCGCCGAGATCGAGGCAGAAACCGGCGAGATACTGTTTGCGTCGGTGACTGCCACGACCGGTGGCCGCGCCTCATCTTCAAGAGGTCCGGGTTCAGATTCAGCCTTTTCGTCTCAGGAAAATATTGGGCAGGTCCGCATCGAATTAACGGCCTTCGGTCAGCGCTACACGCCGGCGGTCGATATCGAGAGGGTCTGGAGGCGAGCGGTCGGCGAAATCGAAGGTGCGGATCAAATTAATTTCTCATCCAGCTTCGTCAGGTTTGGCGACGACATCGAATTCGAACTCGCTCACAGTGACGAAGATCAACTAATCGCTGCGGCGGAGGCGATGAAACAACGACTCGGGGATATCGATGGTGTTACCGATATCGAGGACAGCTTTGATTTGGGTAAACGGCAGCTCGTTTTCGAGTTGACCAATGCCGGACGCTCTGCAGGATTGCGTGAATCCGATATCGCGTTGCAGGTTCGTCGCGGCTTCTTCGGCGAAGAAGTGCAGCGCATTCAGCGCGGCCGCGAAGAGATTCGTGTGTACGTCCGTTACCCGGAATCAACGCGTGCCAGCCTGGACGCGCTGGACAAGTTCCAGGTTGTGCTGCCAAACGGTAGTCGCGCACCACTGCTGACTGTTGCCACAGTCGACGAGAGTCGCGCCTATTCATCCATTGAACGCATCGATGGTCGCCGCATTGTCACCGTCAGTGCCAACGTTGACGAGGCAGTCACGACACCCAACGATGCGAACCAGACCATTTTGGAACAGGTGATGCCCTCGCTGGAGGCGGAGTTCTCGGGACTGCGTTGGGTTCGAGCCGGCGCGACGCGCGAGCAGAATGAGGATCTTGCCTCGTTAGGACAGGCGTTTATCGTGGTACTTCTGATCATATTTGCGTTGATCGCGACGCAACTACGTTCGTATCTGCAACCGCTCGCTATCCTTGTTTCGATTCCCCTTGGTGTGGCCGGTGCAATCCTCGGACATTTCGTCCTCGGCTTTCCGTTATCGTTCGTGTCGATGTTCGGCATTGTCGCACTGGCCGGTGTGGCCGTGAACTCTTCGGTAGTGCTCGTCGACTTCTACAATCAAAAACGCGCGGCCGGTCTTTCGTCGATTGAAGCAGCAGCGGAAGCCTCCGGACGCCGTTTTCGACCCATTCTTTTGACGACGCTAACCACTGCGTTGGGGCTGGCTCCGCTACTGCTTGAAACAAGCCCGCAGGCCCAGTTCCTGATACCGATGGGCG
>CAZMRZ010000125.1:0-4159 GCA_964568835.1 uncultured Woeseiaceae bacterium
TTTTCCTCGGGGAAGCTCGTGACCGTAATCTCGATATTCTCAATGGCGACGACACGCAGCTCGAGGTTTGGATCGGTGTCGGCCGCAAACTCTGCGACCCCGTATACCGCTTCTTGTTCACCGGTCGGCGTGACTGCGACCGCGAGACGCCCTTCAAGCTTCGCGTAGTCTGTCCAGGTGTCGATCTGCGGCGCATAAATGACAACTTTGCCGACATCACTCGATACCTCGCGAGGGAACACGAGTGGTTCGGGCATCGTCGCGGTGTCGGACACGGAGTCCGCCGCCGTCGTGTTAGTCGTGGCTTCCTGGGCGAGCACCGGCGCAGCCAATACGGCCAGCGCCGCCGCCGCGGCGATCATTGCCGCAGCGTGGCGTCGCGAGTCACTCACTGCGGCGGAAACCCGGCGATGATTGCCGCAACGGCCGCATCGATCGTCGCCGTACTGTTGTCGCGGTCATCTTCAGTGATCTTCTTGGTCGCGTAGCCGTGCCATACGGGACGCCGCTGTTCAACGGAGAAAATATCGACAGCCAGCATGCCTTTGGTGTATTGGCGAACCGTTGTTTCGGTGCCATACCCATAGTAAGCGCCTCCCCAGCCCCCCCATCGATTGCCGTATGACGCCCCGCCCATCGAGGGATAAGAGTCCACGCGAATTTCTTCACGCGAGCCCACGGTAAAAGACACTACGAAGTCAGCAGAGCTCGCCTGTTTGGCAAATCGATAGCCTTTGGCATTGAGCGCCTTTTCCAACGACGACATGATGCGTGGCTGAAGCATCGCACTCGGCGGGACTGACGTTGCCCCCAGTTTCATCGGATTCGTGGAAATCCACGCAAATGTCTGATAACTCGAGAAATTAACGGAATCATCGTAGTCGTGCTTCGCCTCGAAACCAGGGGCGGCACAGGCGCCGAGCATTAGGGCTGCACACAGGACTGCAAAGAGCTTGCTTATGGCTTTCATCAGAATTGCTCCTTCTGACCAAGAGTGAATGGCATTTCAAAACAAAACAGAACTGGCATGCTGCGTTTCCTCAAGTTTTTCGTGATATCAAATCCTACCACGCCGCATACGCCTTTAACTTCGCGACATTCTTGTATCGGTATGGTATTTAGTCAGTTCAAGCACGTTGGCACGCGGCCATTATGGCCCACGGAGAAACCACATGACTAATTTTTCTTATCGAACATGGCTTGCACTACTCTCAATTTTCCTTGTTGGGGCGTGCGCGACGATCGACGAACCTGAGCAGACAGGATTCTTGAGTGACTACTCGAAGCTGGAACGCACCGATGAGGGTCAATGGCGCTATTTGTCGGGTAGGGTCGCTGACTACTCCAAGTTTTACATCGCGCCCGTTTCCGACCTGATGAGTCCGTCCAACAGGGAGCAATTCTCCGCGGAAGATATCGAAGAATTGAAAGAACACTTTGTCACCAAAATAACCGCGGCCCTGACCAAGGACGACGGCTACGAGGTTGTGTCCGGGCCGGGACTCGGCGTGGCGACCTTGCGATTGGCGATAACTGAAATCGACGCCAGCATCGCGGCTCTGAATGTCACGATTTATACCAAGGCTACCGGAGCCGGCCTGGGTGGTATCGCCGCCGAAGGAGAGCTTGTCGACTCGGTATCCGGCGAGCAGATTCTCGCGGCGATACGCTGGGGTGCGGGCAGTCGCGTACTTCGGGCAGGTTTGTCGAAGCTTGGTGACGCCAAACTGGTTATCGATCAGTGGGCCGGAGATAGTCGCAAGCGCCTCGATCAGGCTCATGCTGACGCATCTAAATAAACGCAGGACGACACAGGCGATGAGCCGCATCATTCAGCGGTTTCTGTGCGTATCCAGCGTATTCCTCGTCGCGTGCGTATCCAATACACGAATCGAGGGCGTACCGCCGGAAGAAGCGCGCGTTGAGATAGAGGCGCCCGGTATTGAGAACCAGCGCTTCGAGGAACCGCTGGTCCTCACGGCGGCCGCCATTGGCGATTCGTCGCTGCTGATCGCGTTCGAAGTCAGCGGCCAGGCAGGATTCGCCCGCACCAGTCGGGAGAACCAGCAAAACATCTCTACTCACATCGACTGGTTTCCCGTCTATCAGCTGCAGCCGCTTGATGCCAACTCGTTTGCTGCACAGAGCGCCGCGGCCGATTCGATAGGATTTTACCAGGCCGATGTCTGGCAAGCGGTCCGGCAGACCGTGTTCGAGCAATTGACTCCGCGGGGCGAAAACGAGGGGGCACTCCTCAACTATCGCGACATTGAGTACCTCTGGTACCGCTCGGACGACGGCGCTCTCACGGGCGTGGATCTGAAGAAGAAACCGGCTGAGGTTTCTGTTGCGAGCCAATATCGCATCGAAGCAATGACGGACTCGTTATTCGATTTTCTGCAAAAGATCCTCGCAGAGCGTGGCATCAGTGACCGCCGCTTGGTTATTGCGACCGGCGAAACCGGGGCGTATGCGCGCCCGTTCGTCGCCATCGATATGGATACTCAGGAATTCGGCTTCCTGTCGCTCGAGCCTTTCACCTTTGGAAGCAGCCCGAACAACTACGCCGTAAAGGGCGGCAAGCTCGGTGACCACGTCGTCCGCAGTTATGTTATTGAGCCCATCAACCGTCCGTTCACGTTCGCGTCGCGATTATTTTATTTTCTCACCGATACCATCGCGGACATCTCGCGGCGCGCTTATGTGAATCGTACGTATCCGGATATCGAAGACGCAGACATCCCGGCGATTAGCTCGGGGCCCGGCATGGACCTCGAAGCGTGGGAGCACCATCTCGACAAGCTCGTGGGTAGCGAACGCTTCTCGGGCAAAATCGAAGTACTCGTCGACGGCGATGCCTATTTCCCACGTCTGATCGAGTCGGTCATCGACGCAAGCAAATCTGTGAAGGTTCGGACCTACATCTTCGACAACGATGACTACGCGACGGCGCTTGCCGACATGCTAAAAGGTCAATCCGAAACGGTTGACGTTAAGATATTGGTTGACGGCCTCGGTACTATTCTGGCACAGGGTGCAGCCGCGGGGACAGTGCCCGAGGATTTTGAAGCGCCGCTGGCGATTACCAATTACCTGGAGAGTGAATCGGAAGTTCAGGTACGCAGTGCCGATAACCCGTGGGCCACGGGCGACCACAGCAAAACGACGATAATCGACAGCGACCATGCCTACATCGGCGGCATGAACATCGGCCGCGAATACCGCTGGGAGTGGCACGATATGATGATGCGTGTCGAAGGTTCCATCGTTTCTTATATCGAGCGGGAATTCGATAAGACCTGGGCCTACCGCGGCGTGATGGGCGACTTCGTTCTGGCCAGCACGACACTAAACAATCCGATGCCAGCCAGTGAACAGGTCGACCATCCGATTCGACCACTACTGACGCTGCCGCGCCGCTCGGAAATATACAAGGCCCAAGTGGAAGCCATCCGCAACTCGCAGAGTTACATCTACCTGCAGAATGCCTACTTGTCCGACGCCGTTATCATCCACGAGCTCGCGAAAGCACGGCTGCGCGGTGTGGATGTCCGGGTGATCATTCCGATGGAAGGCAATCACGGCGTCATGAACGGCAACAATGTCGTGGCCGCTAACAAGTTACTAAAGTATGGCGTCCGCGTGTTCGCCTACCCCGGCATGTCACACATCAAGGCAGCGATTTATGATGGCTGGGCCTGTGTAGGATCAGCCAACTTCGACAAACTAAGCTTCCAGGTCAACAAGGAAATGAATCTGGGCAGCTCGGATCCGACATTCGTTCGCGATCTCATCGACAAGGTATTCGACCCCGATTTCGAGGCAGCAGCCGAGCTGACTGAACCGTTGCCCGCCGGCTGGAAAAACACTTTTGCCAGCATCGTCGCCAGTCAGTTGTAATTGCGATTACAGGAGCACCCATGAACCGATCGATCTTTTCCGTCCGCCATCTATTAAGCATTTCGATGCTGTTCCTGCTTGCGTCGAACCTTGAACCAGCGGCCGCGGCGACAAACGTCGAATCCAGTGACGCTTCGCGGCCGAAAATTGGTCTCGCGCTGAGCGGTGGCGGCGCCCGGGGCGCGGCTCACATCGGCGTCCTGCGGGTGCTGGAAGAAAACAACGTGCCGATCGATTACATCGCCGGCACCAGCATGGG
>CAZMRZ010000126.1:0-4081 GCA_964568835.1 uncultured Woeseiaceae bacterium
TTTTGCTGTTGTTTCCTCATCTCCGGTGACGACAAAATACAGGTCACGAGTGGGTCGATAGTCAATCGCCTTCAGATCCAGCAGCGTACTCGTAATTGCAGCCACGCTGCCTTTGTTATCCAGAACGCCTCGGCCGTACAGGCGATCGCCTTCGCGGGTCATCTCAAACGGAGGGTATGACCAGTCTTCCGGCAGTGCATCGACCACATCCATGTGCGCCAGAAATATTACGGGTCTGAGTTCGCCGTCATCGCCTGGGTAACGAATGACCAAGCTGCAAGTGTCGTCTTCCTTCAACTCGAAAATTCGAGTGTCTGACTCGGAAAAGCCTGCCGCGACAAAATGCGCCTTCAAGGTTCTCGCGTACGGGCATACCTGCGACCGCCCGGCAACCGTTTCGAATTGGATTGCCTCCGCAAGCAAATCGAAAGCGGTCCGGGCCTGTTGATCGTGGCCGTCTTCTCTCGCATAAGCGCTGGAAAACAGCGATGTCAGCCCAAGTGCTACCAGCAATAATACGCGCATACTCAAAAATCGAAAGACGACCTCACGTAGACAAAGCGACCATTAACGCCTAAGGGGCTTATCCCGCCGTCATAGGGCAAGTTTCCAAAGAAGCTGATGTCAAAGATGGATTCGTCGGGATACTCATCCAGCAAATTGTTGGCCCCTACGGCGACACTCCAGGCGTCGGTAATATTGAACTGAACATCAGTATCAATTGACCATTCCTCGCCATACGTTTGTGTCGGCTCAAAGCCACCACCAAAGTCGAAAATACGTTGCGTCTCGCCATATCGTATCCCACGCACCAACACGGACACCCGGTCATTGGCCCAGGTTGAAGAAAGAATAATCTTATTCTCCGGTGCGGCGGTTTCAAGCGTATTGACTTCCTCTACGCTGAAGCCGGCGGGTGAGTTAACGATATCTGTATCCGAGTCGTTATAGGCGGCAGAGAAGTTCCACTGATCCAGCGTGTAAGACGCTACCAGGTCGAAACCCTTTGTCTCGGTATCAATTGCGTTGCTAAAAAACCGTATACCCTCGACACCAGGAACTCCGACAACGGGCAGGGTACCGCCGAGCGTGATTCGATCGTCGATATCGACCTGATAGTAATCAAAACTAATATTGAACGCATCGTTGCTCCAGGTGAAACCAAGGCTGCGGCTATCCGACTCCTCGGGTTCCAGATCAACGGCGCCATTAGCTTGCGCCAAAGGGTCGGAAGTCGGCAAATTGACGGTACTAATGAGTGCGCCGCCGGGGCCAAAACTATTACTACTGCCGGAAAAGTAAGCTTGAGCCAGAGAGGGTGCCCTAAACCCTGTACTGACAGCGCCCCTCAATGCGAAACCATTCGCGATCTCCCAACGAGCGGCCAGTTTCCCATTGGTCGTATCGCCGAAATCGTCAAAGTCCTCATAACGAACAGCGGCTGAGAGCAGAAAAGCTTCAGTAATTTCGAATTCCGCATCGACGAAAATAGCAAATGAATTTCTATCTACATCGACAGTTTCGTCCGGCTGCAAACCGGCGCCGCCCTGAGCACCAATACGGGCATCTCCTCCAGCTTCACCGACGGTAACGGTGCCAGCCAAATAAGAGGCCTGATCACCGGCCTTACTTTGATAATCCTCGCCCCGAAACTCTAAACCAGTGGCGAAGTTGACGGGCGATCCGCCAAACTCAAAACCTTTTGATGCATCCAGATTAATAACCGTCTGCGAATACTCGTATTCGGCGCGGTTGAAGGATGTCGGACTTGCAGCACCCAGCGAGGAGTTGACGCTGTTTTTCAGATTATCGTCAAAGGTGTTTTGGCCGAAAACCAAACTGCCATCTACGGTCCAACCGGATAGTTCACCTTTGATGCCGCCGGCCAATGAAAAGTCTGTAACGTCGGCCACTCCAGTCGGAAGAAAACCATTGGGGTGAATCGCGGCCACGTTGTTATCGGACACCGGATAGCGGAAGAAGTTGGAACCTTCTGCCTCACGGTCGGAATAGGTACCGAAACCATAGAGCTCAAAGTCGGAGTCCAGAACTAAGCCGGCAGTGAAGCTCAGGTTGAGATCTTGACTCTCACTATCACCCATTCGGTAGTTGCGTTGACCAGCCACCGCATCATTGGGCGCGGCTTCCGGCGTACCGGTTGAGGGCACTGGAACGAGAAATTCAGCAAAACCAATGGTGGGTAGCTGATCGAATCCTGCGCGGTTGGTCGCCGAACGGTCACGGTATTCACCGCTGACATTCACAAAGCCGTCGCCCAGAGAGAAGCCCTTGTTGAATGAAATAGTTGCGGTTTGCCCATCGGTAATGTCGTCGTTAATGACATCAAGACTGGTTATATGCCCACCATAGGAAGCCGAAACGTTGCCGCCGTCACTGCCCTGCTTGAGTACAATATTTATTACGCCCGCTATGGCGTCAGAACCATATTGCGCCGCAGCCCCATCTCTCAGCACTTCAATTCGTTCAATAGCGCTGGTCGGGATATTATTGAAATCGACCGGGGCCGCCCCTTTACCCAATTTGGACTCCACACTGATAACCGAGTTCGCGTGTCGGCGCTTACCATTGACCAACACGAGCAATTGATCCGGATTCAGGCCGCGCAGCTGAGCAGCCCGAACGATGTCCGCCTGGTCTGAGTTTGATTGACGGGACATATTAAAGGAGGGGATATTGGATTGCAGAAGACTGCCTATCTCGCCACCAATGGTCCCTGATTGCACCAGGTCATCCGCGGTCAGCACATCTACCGGAACAGGACTATCTTCGGCGCTTCGCCCGGGCGCCCGGCTACCGACCACCAGTATCTCTTCGAGCTCTGAACTGCTCTCTGAGTTTGTGTTGTTGTCCTGAGCTGTAGCAGCACCGGAACACAGTGCCGCGCTACAGGCTAACAGCAGTGCTCTTCTAGTACGTGTATTCATTATCCTGTCCCCCTTCTGGAAACTCATTTTTCTACTACTATGTGGATGCTCCAATCCGGACCGGAACCGATTCCGTGCGTTGCAGCAAAGCTACCTTGATTCAGTGCAAGTGACACGTTGTTCAGACTATTGAGGTAGACCAATGGCTCACCAATTTCGACAGCACCAAATGTATCAAGATACGGCAGGATCTCGTCGAAAACAGTTTCGTCACCATGACTGATCCGAATGCGGAGTGTGGTTGCTTTGCCAAGCTTCAGCATTTGTAAGGTTTCTCGATCAATATTGGTCCATACGTTTCCGAACTGAATATCCAGAATAGGAATGTTCCCACGTATTTCACCGTTCGATAAAATGGCCTTTTGGAAAGGAATTGAAACTACTTCAGGTGGTAGCAAGCGACCGACCTCTTCGAACGTAATCTCCCCCGCAGCGAGGCGGGCTCCGGTGTAGGCGTAAACGTCTCTACCGTGAAATGTATAGGATGCATCGGAGTTCTTTAGTCGATTAACCGCTTCATCGATCTCGCGCAACTCTGCAATGCCCAGCTGTAGCGCAACGAATGTCAGTGTGCCGTTGTCCGGCGTCACTATGTAGTGATCGGTTTTTGTTTTAAGGACAACGGACTTGCGACTCGTCCCGACACCGGGGTCAACCACCGAGACGAAAACTGTTCCCGCAGGCCAATATTCAGCGGTTTGAATTAAGCGCAGCGAGGCTTCCCAAATATTGAACGTCGGAATTTCGTGCGTCAGGTCGTACATTGGGATAGTCGGAGAGACCGAGATGGCGACACCGCGCATTGCTGCAACAGCCCCATCTTTTTCGCCGAAATCGGACTGCAGAACTAGCGGAGAATCGCCAAATGCCGGCGTACTGAGAACGAAGGCAAACATGATCAATACTTTTTTCAAGACTTCTCTCCAACTGCGGGGCGCAACAAGGCTATCAAGCTATATGAGAATCATAATTGTCACAAGGGTAGTGACACATTAGCTCCTCAGCCGGTACAACCTCGCAGGCCGATGTCGAACAGATTCGCGTTTCTCGCCGGTCTCCTCAATTTCATCAAGCGCAATGGTCTTTTTTCGGAAATTGCGTTTATCGAGTACTTCGCCGAGGAACAGCTCATAAAC
>CAZMRZ010000127.1:0-4006 GCA_964568835.1 uncultured Woeseiaceae bacterium
TTGAGTAACGGAGATAGCGATGCTCGGAACCTTAGGTAGGACAATCAGAGGATTGATCGACGCTGCGGATCAGCTCCAGGACGATGCGCCACCGCGCTCGCAGCTGGAAGAAATCGTCGCTCGCGGCGAATTTCGCCCCGCGGAAGACGAGGCGATTGGCTTCTGGTTTGCACGCTTCCTCACAGTTCGAGACAACCTGTGGAACGTCATCAATGATGTCCGCACGATTCTCTACAATCCGGCGGAGCCCATCTCTGACGACGACGAGCAGCGCTACTTCCTGGTTGGCTATGCTGCTGTATGCATCCTGATTCGCCTCGACCGAGTCATGCTCTTCGAAGTTGGCTATCACAGCCTCATACAACGCAAACTGAATGAACCGTTCCCCGAATTTAGAATCCCCCGCAAGCAGTACACGGAAATATTCTCCGCGTTCGTCGACCAGAGCAACGTGTTCGCAATCCGTGACGCAATTCAGTTCGCGAAAAAAAGCCGCCGCAAACTCCTGAAGCTGAGCCGTGATTCCGACGTCGGGTTCATTACGCAACAAATCTGCGAATTCGAGGCATCACTGAATCCCAGCAAGCTGAGTCATGTAAAGCGAGCGTGGAGCTACTTGAGTCACAAATGGCGCCGGCGAGGAGTGGTTAGCGCGGAGAAGCTGTTCGCCACTGTGCTCGAGGGTTTTGGCCGGACCGCTTCCCAACTCTGCGATATGGAGCACAAGCAGGTCACCTCCAGTACCGTTCACTCCATCGCCGAATTCCTGCAATCCGGCGACGTCATAGTGACCCGCCACGCGAAAGCGCTGACGAACCTCTTCTTTCCGGGTTTCTGGCCACACGCTGCATTGTATGTCGGCACGCCGGAACAACGGCAGGCGGCAAACATAAAGATTGGCCCGGAGAAGGAACATCTCTGGGTGAACAATATCTGCGTGCTGGAAGCAAAGAAGGACGGTGTGCTGTTACGCCCGCTGCGGGATACCCTGACCGTTGACACGTTCGTCATACTCCGGCCGAAGCTGACGCCACAGAGCATTAGCAACGCGATAGAACGAGCACTACTGCACGAAGGCAAGCAGTACAACTTCGATTTCAATTTCTTCAATTCCGATCGCATCGTTTGCACTGAACTCATCTATCGGGCTTACGATGGCCTTGAGGGCCTGGAGTTTCCGCTGCGTGAACGCGCGGGCCGCAAGACGATGTCGGCGGAAGATCTGCTCGATTTCGCGTTGGATACCGATGCCTTCACTCCCGTGGCAATATTCGGCGTCAAGGACTGCGAGGACTCAATACTGTTTGGCGATGGAGTTCGCGGCGCACTAATTGCAAGCTATTGACAGTCCTGCCGGTCCGGCGCGTTCCCTCAGAGTGATCCAGCTGCACCCTGCGTCCGCGTGGTACGATTTGAAGCACTTGTCGCATAGATCGGATAAATTCGATGACTAAACCGAAGGTCCATTTGCGCTTCGCACTAACGAGCTGTTTGTTTTTTGTGGCAAATTCCCTTGCCGAATTGCCTGACGGCTATTGGATCCAGGAACAGTCACAGCCCATCCTCGACTCCACTTTGACAGTCACGCTCGACCCCGACCTCAGTCACTTGACAGACGCCGAGGCAAAAGCTGTCGCCGAATTAATCGCTGCGGGAAAAGTCATCAATGACCTTTACGAACTGCAGCTGCACGGGCAATCCACAGCTGCGAAGCAGGCACTTCTCGAATTGCATGACTCGACGCATCGATCGCCTGCAACCAAGAATCTGATCGACCTCTGGTATCTTTCGCACGGACCGATCGCGACGACGCTCGATAACGCGCGACTGGCATTCGTGCCTGTCGCCGCCGAAGACCCTGGACGCAACTTCTATCCACACGATCTCACGCGCGAAGAGTTTGATAGTTACCTGAAACAAAATCCCGACGACGCCGCACTTCTGCTCGATCTCAGGAGTATCGTGCGTCGCGCAAGCAAAGAGAACCTGTCGGCCGACATAATGCGGCTCGGCGACTTCCCCGAAGTCGATGCCCTGCATATAGGCCTTCGCGAACGGCTCAAGTCGTTTAAGCCCGACCGCGACAGGCTGTACTCGGTACCGTACGCCCTTGCCTATGCACCTGAACTCCGCGAGGCGCGTCTGCATCTCAACGCCGCGGCAGATCACGTACAACACCAAACACCAGACTTCGCTGCCTACTTGCGTAATCGTGCGCGAGACCTTTTGAGCGGTAACTACGAATCGGGCGATGCCTCGTGGGTCACCGGCGACTTTGGGCGGCTGAACGTCGCATTCGGAAGTTACGAGACCTACGACGACAAGCTTCGCGGCGTTAAAGCGAGCTACGGTGTGAGCGTGCTCACACGCGACGACGAAGCAAGCCGAGCATTGGAGAGCGCAATCACAGGGCTGCAGGCAATTGAAGACTCGCTGCCTTACGAACACCACAAAACCGTACGCACTAGAATTCCTGTCGGCGTATACAACATCATCGCCGATTTTGGCCAGTCAAGAGGGGGAAACACGGCAACGATCCTGCCGAACGACGCCGATCACACGCGCAAATACGGCAGAACCATCTTATTGCGCTACAACATTATGATGCACCCAGATATCTTCGAGAATCGAAAGAAACGCTTCAATGCGGTGGTTGGTGCATGCTGCCGCGATTACCTGACAAGTGAAGGCGGGTTCAATCGAACACTCTGGCATGAAATAGGCCACTACCTGGGCGTTAGCAAGACCGCCGACGGGCGTGATCTGGGCAGCGCTTTGGCTGATTACGCCGACCTGCTCGAGGAAATGAAGTCTGACCTCGTATCTCTTTACGCGGCGCCGGCGTTAAGAGCCATGGACTACCACGACGACAACGCTCTGCGCGCACATTATACGGACGGCATTCGACGAACACTGCAAATCACGAGGCCCAGGCCGGAACAGCCGTATCAGAATATGCAACTCATGCAATTCAACTATTATGTGGATCGTGGCTTGATCGTTCTGGACGCGGCCTCGGGCCTGCTGAGAGTCGATTACGATCGGTATCACGACGTCGTAACGGAGTTGTTGCAGCAGGTCCTTCAATTACAGTACGCAGGTGACTATGAACTGGCGAAGCAATTTGTGGAGCGCTGGAATTACTGGGAAGATGGTCTGCACGGAAAGCTCGCGAAGAGAATGCTCGCGACAAACGCAACCCGATATACGCTTGTACGCTTCGAAGCTTTGCAAGATTGAGGATCTGCACAATGACCATACGCATAGTCTGGATATTCGTCCTCGTCTTCAGTTTACCAACGATCGGCAACACGGAGGAGCTGGACGGCGAATACCTGTACAAGGTTACGACGATTCGAGCTGCGACCGGCGCCTTGGCGGATCTGCTTGACTGGGAAGCGCAGCTCAAGGCTTCTGAGTATTACGATGAAGCGGGACAGGACCGCCCTCTTCTCATGCGCCATTCGCAGGGCGATCAGTGGGACTTACTGGTCATCGTCCCGATGCAAAGTTGGACCGACTACCACTCTAAAGCGGCGACGCAAAAACGCGGCGCTGCATCAGCTAAATTTGCTGAACTGATCGGCATCGGCCAAAGTTTTTTCGCGTTTTACGAAGATCATTTCGCGTACGGACCACCCTTGTCCGCGCTTGAAACCGCCTATGCCGCAAATGGTTTTTATCACATCGAAATGTTCGAGGCAGCGCCTGGAAAAGCAAATGAACTCCTCGAACAGCGCCGTATGGAAAACACCTACCTCGCGTCGACCGGCCAGACGCCGAACATGATTTTTCGTCGCGCGGCAGGTTCTGACGTTGACATATTCACGATCGGATTCCACCGTGATTTCCAGACGTTTGCAGCACCGGCAGATGTCACTATCGAGGAAAAAGAGCTTGCAGCAAAAGCGGCTGGGTTCAAAGGTCTTTCCGACATTTCATTCTACCTTCGCTCGCTAATCTCCGCGCATCACGACACGCTTGCAGTGAAGGTGAATTAGTCGTC
>CAZMRZ010000128.1:0-3902 GCA_964568835.1 uncultured Woeseiaceae bacterium
TGAATACCGATGAGCTTGCCGGCGTTCCCGGGCAGGCGATCGATCGCGCCGCCGAAGACGCCGCTGAGAAGGACCTTGATGGTTGGTTGTTGTTACTGAACTATCCCACCTACCACGCGATCATGACGCATGCCCACGACCGCAAATTGAGAGAGAGGATGTATCGGGCCTGGTCAACGCGAGGGTCTGATCAGGGCGACGATCCGGCGTGGGACAACAGCGACAACATTGAGAATATTTTATCGCTGCGCCATGAGGCCGCAAATCTCGTCGGCTTCGAGAATTACGCAGAGTATTCGCTTGCCACGAAAATGGCAGCCTCCACCGACCAGGTGCTTGGCTTCCTTCGAGAGCTCGCCGCCCGCTCACGTGACGCTGCGGAGCAAGAGCTTGCGGACCTGCAGGAATTTGCTGGCATGCCTCTCGAGCCGTGGGACGTGACGTTCTGGCTCGAGAAATTCAAACAAGCCAAGTATTCGGTTTCAAACGAGGAACTTCGTCAGTACTTCCCGGCCAGCACCGTCATCAACGGCCTGTTTTCCCTTGCGGCGAAGCTGTACAACGTCGAATTAACAGAACGACACGATGTGTCCGTCTGGCACGACGATGCTCGCTACTTTGCGATCAATAACGCCGATGGCCAGCTTATCGGTGGTTTCTATACGGACATCTATGCTCGAAATGGAAAGCGAAATGGTGCCTGGATCGATGAGTGCATTAGTCGCCAGCAATTGAACGGCCAGTTGGCATTGCCTGTTGGCTACCTGGTCTGCAATTTTCCGCCACGAGACGACGCCGGACTGTCGCTGCTGACGCACGACGACGTCGTGACCTTGTTCCACGAATTCGGCCACATGCTGCATCACCTGTTGACGCGCATCGATGTTCCGAGTGTGTCGGGGATCAACGGCGTGCCCTGGGACGCTGTCGAGCTACCGAGCCAATTCATGGAAAACTTCGCGTGGAGCTATGACGTTCTCAATAAATGCTCCGCACACCCTCAAACCGGCGCGCCTCTGCCGTTGGAGTTGTTCGAAAAACTGGAAAAGAGCCGAAATGCCGGCGCGGGACTTGCGATGTTGCGGCAGCTGGAACTCGGCATGTTCGATTTCCGGATGCATGCCGAATACGATCCGAATAACGCGCTACCTGTTCTTAGGGTGCTTGACGACGTGCGCAGAGAAGTCTCATTGCTCAATCATCCTGACTACAATCGATTGCCGCACGCGTTTTCACACATTTTCGCGGGCGGTTATGCGGCGGGGTACTACAGCTACAAGTGGGCCGAAGTGCTGGCCGCCGATGCCTTTTCGGCATTCGAGGAGGCGGGCATTTTCGACGCGGCCACCGCACAACGTTTTCGCAGTGAAATTCTCGAGATCGGCGGCAGCCGCAATATCATGGATGCCTATGTCGCCTTCCGTGGCCGCAAGCCAACCATCGACGCGCTTCTGCGTCAGGATGGGATTCAAACCTCATGAAAATAGCCACCTGGAACGTTAATTCAATGAACGTGCGGGCACCGCATGTCATCGAGTGGCTGCAATCCAGTGAACCGGATGTCCTGGTCTTGCAGGAGATCAAGCAAATTACCGAGAAATTTCCGGTCGACGATTTGCAGGCGATCGGTTATCACTCGCTAGCCAGCGGGCAAAAAACCTATAACGGGGTTGCCGTCATCAGCAAGACGCCGGCAACCGACCCCGTCATGGATTTCCCCGATCTCGACGATCCACAACGCCGGGTTCTCGCCAGCACGGTCGGCGATGTGCGTGTGATTGATCTCTATATTCCGAACGGCTCGGAAGTGGGTTCGGATAAGTATGTGTACAAGCTGGGTTGGCTGGCATCCTTACATCGCTTTCTCGAAGCGGAGATGCAGGAGCACGACAAGCTCGTTGTACTGGGCGATTTCAACATCGCGCCAGCGGACGCGGACGTCCACGACCCGGAAGGCTGGGGCGAGGCGATTCTTTGTAGCCCGAAAGAAAGAAAAGCATTGCAGGGTCTGCTCGACCTCGGACTCACAGATGTTTTTCGCAAGTTCGATCACCCTGAGAAAACATTTAGCTGGTGGGACTATCGCGCCGCGGGCTTTCGCCGCAATGCAGGCCTGCGAATTGACCTCATCCTGACCAGCGACGCAATGACCGAGCGCTGCACGGCCAGCTACGTTGACAAGGAACCGAGGGCCTGGGAACGCCCGTCGGATCATGCGCCGGTTATTGCTGAATTCGACCTCTGACCGTCGCTAAATTCGCACGCCGGGATATGACATATTCCTGAGAATCGGCAGGAGAGATTTGACCTCGCCGTGTATCATAGAAAGAAAAAGCGGGGCCCCATGTCGCAGGATCGACGCAACGATTTCGATGTTACCAACACCGTGCAGGTCAGTAGCCCTGCCTCGGTTCGTAACGCTGTGCACGAGCTTTTTTCGGAAACTTTTCCAGGCATGTCTTACGACAAACTGTGGCTGGCTTTCTACGATTTCGAACGCCTGTTCACGGGTCGCTATCCGGGTTACCACGGCTGCGATACGACCTACCACGATATGCAGCATACGCTCGACATGACGCTCGCCGTTGCCCGCCTGGTGGTCGGCTATGAGCGCAGCGTCGAACCTTCCGATCGTCTTGGCCCGGCTCGGGCGCAGATGGCGGTCGTCACATCGCTATTTCATGATTCCGGTTACATTCGTCATAAGGTGCGTGACAAGGACTTCGCGAACGGCGCCGAGTTTACGCTGTATCACGTATCGCGGAGTGCGGACTTCCTGCGCCGCTACCTTCCCGAGCTTGGCATGACCAGGGACGTCGGTATCAGCAGCATGATCGTGCATTTTACCGGTTACGAGCTCGACCTCGACCAGATTGAACTCGACGACCCACGCGACATTATTTGTGGACACCTTATCGGCACTGCCGATCTGATCGCACAAATGGCGGATCGCTGCTATCTCGAGAAATGCCGGGATCGTCTGTACAACGAATTTGTCGTCGGCGGTGTCGCGGTTGAAAATGCGAATCCCGGTGAATACATGGTTCGCTATAAGTCCGGCATGGACCTCTTGAGAAAAACGCCGGCGTTTTACCAGCAGGTAACGCGTGATCGCCTGAACACGAAGTTCAACCGCGTTTATCGTTATGCGGAAGTGCTCTACAGCGGACGAAACCCCTACATCGACGCAATCAGAAGCAATATTACGCATTTGGTCCGGGTGCTGGAGTCGAACAACTTTTCACTATTGCGACGTGAGCCCGCTTTCTTTCTCGGCATCGCAAATGCCGCTCAGGACATCGAGCGATTAGTCGCGAGTCAGCTCGCCTCGCTGACCGGCAAGGGTATCAAGAGCGACAAGCCCTTATTGATGCCTGTCTGACCAAGCTTTCATCGCGACTCGGTCAGCCGTGCTGCTGTTCCTCATTCCAGAGTCGTAGCGCGAGATACTCGGATCTGCTGAGTCGCCGGTTCGAGTAAAACGCGGCCAGGGCCGCTGCAATGACAGCAAAAAACCCATCGGCCACTGTTAACACCTCGTCAAAAAAAACGGGCCACGTCATGCTGGTGACTGCCTGCAGTATCTGCAGGGTTCCAGTATCAAATCCCTCAGCGGTAACCGAGGCCGCGACAATAATATTCGCGATCAGTGAGCCTGCGAGTGCCATCACGGCCGCAATCAACGGAAAGCGCCAATCGGTACCCCGACCCGCCAAGCGAATAAGGTGCCCGAGCAGGAAACCAAGCACGACGGTTAACCACGGAAAGACCCGATTGGTGATCTCGGTCAGTGTTACCCAAAAAAAACTGAACACGATCACGCTAATCATTCCCGCGACGATGGCATTGCGAAGGGACTGGGCGTCCACCAGGCGCTTGCCATCGGCGGACGTGACATCACG
>CAZMRZ010000129.1:0-3796 GCA_964568835.1 uncultured Woeseiaceae bacterium
ACAAGGCGTGCGGCGCGCGCGGCCTGATCCGACAACAATCCCATCAGATCCAGCGGACCGTTATAGAGGTCCAGCTCCTGCGCAACACGCTCCGAATACAATGCCCAACCTTCGCCGTAACCGGAGTTCCACATGTAGCGAGCCAGCGAATGCACCTTGTCGCCGAGCTCCAAGGCAATACCGCCCTGCAAATGATGGCCCGGGTAGGTTTCGTGATACAGCGTTGATTGCTGTGTCGCGCGCGATCGATTTTCCGGGTCCCGCGTAGCGATGTAAAAAATACCGGGTCGTGTCGCATCTTCCGACGAGGAGTGATATTCGCCGACGCCACTTGCGGCGAATGCCGGGTATGGTTTGATGACAACATCAGCCTTCGGCAGCAAACCGAAGACATCAGCCATCTTTTGTTTTGCTGCATCTAACGAGTCGATTGAATACTGAACGACTTCGTCTTCCGACCTGAATGTAAATTCCGGGTCAACATTAATTCGTCGCACAAATTTTTCGACCGATTCGCCTTCGTAATTCGCAGCAAGAATGTCAACCATTTCTGCACGAATCTTCGCCATTTGTGCGAGGCCCAATTCATGAATCTCATCGGCCGTCGGTTGAACGGTTGCAAATGATCTGACCAGCGCGGGATAACATTCCGCGCCATCCGGGTTGTAGCTCAAGGCGATTTCTTCACGCGCCCGGCCGAGGTAGTCGCTTTCTATGAAGTCGGCAAAACGATTGATTGCCGGAACAATCTCTTCGTCAAAAATCGTCTTGACCTCGCCCTCGAAAACCTCATCTTCGGCCCGCGCACCTATGGCCAGGAATGGCGAGTCATCGTCGCGCAGCGATCGAGCTTCTCCGGGAACAGCTTCTACAGTAAGCCGCGGTGAGCTGTAACCCAGCTCAAGGCCTTTCTTGAGGTTTGCGATCTCATTATCGACAAAACGATCAACGTCGCCCAATCGCGCCAGTGCTTGTTGCTTCAGGTCATCGGACTCGATCGGTTGGATATCAAAAATAAACGGCATACTGCCGTACCAGGCAGTGGTCGTGCTCGTTTCCCACAGTTCTTTGCGACAGATTCGCTGCGCCTGTGAAGCGGCAAGTTGTTCATGAAGAATGCCAAACGTTACCCAATCGCGACTGCCGATTTCCGTTGGCTCGCCAATGGCCTCCAGCTCGACGAGCCATGCGTCTTCACGTGCCTGCCATTCAGAAAGCGCTTCGAGTGAGTTGTCGGTTAGTCGGTCGTGACGCACGCCTTCCAATGAAAGGCTGGTGCCCAGGGTCGGGAATCGTTCGAGCATCGCGGCGAGATATTCATCGGCAACTTCCTCTACACCGCGCGGCGGCGTCTCGGTAACGGGCTCTATTGCAGCGGGTGACTCGGACTCGCAGCCGACGAGAAGTAACCAGGCAGTAATAGCAATAAGGACGTGACGCGCCATTCGAAATCTCCAACAGAAAGTAGCCGGTGATTCTGCCACAGCTCGGATGCGAATAGGGCTTAGGCAACGGGAAACATCGACCTTATTGGTGTAGTCTCTCTGCATCCCGCCCGACCCGCAAGGAGTTCAATGACGTGCTCTCTGTAGAAAACCTCACCAAACAATATGGCGATTTCACCGCTGTCGATGACGTCAATTTCAGCGCCGGCGAGGGAAAGATATTCGGTCTTCTCGGGCCGAACGGCGCCGGCAAATCGACAACCATTAATTGTATTTCAGGCTTGACGCCGCCGACGTCTGGACACGTGAGTGTTGCCGGATTTGATATTGTCAAAGACGGTAAGAAAGCGAAGACTTCGCTCGGTGTTGTGCCACAAGAGCTGGCCCTATATGAAGATCTTCCCGCAAGAGAGAATCTCGTTTATTGGGGTAAGGCGTACGGGCTGGGTGGCACCGAGCTGAAGTCGCGTGTCGACGAAGTGCTGGAGCAAATCGGCCTGGTCGACCGCGCCAAAGACCTGCCAAAAGAATTCTCGGGCGGCATGAAGCGGCGCTTGAATTTCGGGTGCGGCATTGTTCATAAACCCAAAGTCCTATTACTCGATGAGCCCACGGTTGGGGTCGACCCGCAATCGCGGCAACGCTTGTTCGAAATGGTTGAAGCGGAACGCGATGCTGGTGCCTGCGTTCTATACACGACGCACTACATGGAAGAGGCGGAGCGTCTGTGTGATTCGTTAGCCATCATTGATCACGGCAAGATTATCGCTCAGGGTTCGGTCAGCGAGCTGCAGGCGAAACTCGGGGCCAGAGACGTGCTGCAGCTCAATGGTGAATTCCCGGAAGGACTGGGCGCGACACTGGTCGGCAAAGGGATCAGTGATCTCGACGTAATATCAGAAGACGAAGGTGTGCTGACACTGACGATGAGCACAGCTTCTCAGCATCTACCGGCGATTTTTCAGTCCATAACCGCGGCCGGTGGCACGGTAAAAGAGACCAGCCTTCGAAGCCCCAATCTCGAAACCCTGTTCCTGCTCTTGACGGGCAAGGAACTGCGCGAGTAGTCATGAGCTTCCTTTACGCGACATTCAAGAAAGACATCTCGCGTTGGCGGCAGGATCTTGTCGCGATCTCCATATGGGTTGGTATTCCATTCATGATCGGTGGCTTGATCACGGCCATGGTCGATCAGGACAGCGGTGGCGGCCCGATGGGCACACTGCTTATCGCTGATCTGGACGAGACTCTTGTCAGCGGAGTGGTCGGCGCTGCTTTTTCGCAAGGCGAGCTGGCAGACCTGATTGGCGTCAAACCGGTGTCGGAAGCCGAGGGACTGGAGCTGGTTGAAGCCGGTGAGGCGAGTGGCTTTCTGATTATTCCCAAGGGTTTTCAGGACGCGTTCCTCGATAACACACCAGTCACCCTGACATTAAAAACCAATCCGTCGCAGACGATACTTCCTGGCATTATTCAGGATGTTACGGAGGTCTTGTTGGATGCCGGCTTTTATGTTCAGCAGGTGTTCGGCGACGAAATCAAACAGATCAAGGACGGCGATATCCCGGATTCGATGGCGGATGCTTTTGTTTCGGAAATGGCGGTTCAGATTCAGAACAAGATGGAACGGCTTAGCGAACAGGTGACGCCACCGGTGATTGAGGTCGAAATCGTCGAACCGCCGCCCGAGGAACCGCAACCGGATATCGGCTTGTTGTTCTTGCCGGGTATCGTTTTGATGGCGCTGATGTTCGCAGCGCAGGGACTGTCGGCCGACTACTGGAAGGAACGCGAACTTGGGACCTTGCGGCGACTGGTTTCGACGCCCGGATTGCTCAGCCGTTTTGTCCTGGGAAAAGCGCTTGCCGCGGCGGTGCTGATGACCATCATTGGTGGCGGTACATTGTTGGTGGGCTTTCTATACCACGATATTGTGTGGAATAAATTCCTGCCGTCGATCCTCTGGGTCGTCGTCGGCGGCGTCGGCCTTTTCGCATGGTTCGCCGCGCTGCAAATGCTGTTTTCGACAACCAATGCTGCGAACCTTCTCACATCGATTATCATATTTCCGTTGCTGATGATGGGCGGCAGTTTCTTCCCGCTGGAGATTTTGCCAGATTGGCTGGCAGCGATCGGACGGCTGTCGCCAAACGGGTATATCGTCGACCAATTGACCGGTGAGCTTACGTCAGCCACTGCGTGGACATTCGATGCGCGTGCATGGGGCATTGTTGGTGCTATGTTGTTGAGCGGCTTGACGATCAGTGTCTGGCGCCTTCAGACAGGTTTTGCGAGAAAGTAATGCGAGAGATTCTCTTCATTGCCTGGCACGACGCGAAGTATCAACTTCG
>CAZMRZ010000130.1:0-3784 GCA_964568835.1 uncultured Woeseiaceae bacterium
GGCGCGTTGATCACCACGACATTCGCGTCATTCTTGAGGCCAATCTGGCCGACCGTAATGACACTTTCGTCGCCGTTAAGTCCTGATGTAATTTCGACCATCCCGCTGCTGCTAAAGCCGGTTTCGATGGTCTTGCGAATACCGACGTTGTCTTCAACAACAAAAATGTACTTTGTGTTTGTGGTTTCGATAATCGCGCTTCGCGGAATTTGCAGGACGTTTTCATGTTTGTCGTAAACGATACTCATGCGACCGAACATGCCCGGTTTCAGCCGTTGATCGTTACCACCAATTTCGATCGTAATCTTGAATGTTCCGGTTGCCGGATCAACGATCGGGCTAATTCGGGTTACAGCCGCGATGGCCGCAGGGCCAGGTACAGCGTCGACACTGATTTGAACAGGCTGTCCCGCTCCGATCTGACGAAATTCTCGCTCCGGTATGTACATGTAGGCGACCAGTTTTTCGAGACTGGTAACTCTGAAGACGGGCTCGCCCGTTCTGATTGTATTGCCGAGCTTGAGGTAACGCTCTGAGATTACGCCTGAAATCGGTGCGCGAATCTGAGTGTAGTCGAGTTCGAGACTGGCAAGATTGTACGACGCTTCAAGTGCCTCCAGGTCGTACTGGATTTTCTCGAAATCACCTTCACTGATCAGCCCCTTCGCCTGCAGTTCCTTGTTGCGCTGAAAGTCGCGTTGCATCTTTCGGAGGCGGGCTTGCGACTCACTAAGTTCCAGCCTTAGACGATCGCCGTCGAGTGTGGCGAGAATCTGGTTTTTCGTGACGGTGTCGCCTTCTTCAACGTGAAGTCTGCGAACCTCGCCATCGACCTTTGCAATGACGTCGGCTTCGGCAATCGCCTCAATGGGTGCGGTCCCGGTATACGTTGCGAAGATATCGCCGCGAACAGGCGTGGTGATTTCGACAGGAATCGGAGGCGTCTCTTCCTCTTCAGTCTCTTCGTCTTCGACCTCGCCGCCCTGCTGACACGCAGAAAGCAGCAATACGCACGCGAACGCTGACACGCCAACGCGAAATAGCTTCATTTGGAATCCCCTTATGCACCTGCCGACCTGGTCATTTCCTAAAAGAAATCGCGGCAGGAATTAGATCAGCCGGTGAATCGGTCCAGATTGCTCACGCTGGCCAGAACCTTACTCCCGTCGCGCAGGCCTGAATGTCCGACGACTACGATTCGGTCGTTCTCTTCCAGGCCGCCAAGAATCTCCAGGTGTCCGTTTTCTTCTATGCCGATCTTAACGTTACGGCGAACGACTTGATCATCCTGTACAACGTAGACCGACGTTTGCTCGTCTTCGTCGAGCAGTGCGTTGGCCGGAATCACGAGCGCATTTTCGTGTTTTTCATAGGAGACCGTGAAACGACCGAACATACCCGGCGCCAGATATCCGTCTGAATTGTCAATAATTGCGGTCGCTCGAAATGTTCCATTTCGAGAATCGATCGTTGGGCTGATTCGAACAATCGTCGCGGCGAAATTTTCATTGGGTACAGACGCGACGCTCACAGTCGCGGCGAGACCGGCATCGAACTTCATCAGTTCAGATTGCGGTATCTGCAGGTAGGCAACCAGTTCTGTAGTCTCGGTAATCCGAAAAGCGACTTGCCCGGCAGCGAGATTCTCACCGGACTTAATGTTGCGCGAAGACACTACGCCCGATATCGGTGCGCGAATGTTTGAATAGTCGTAGTTGAGTTTCTTGAGGTCGTAGCTGGCTTGAAGTGACGCCAGATCGAATTTCAATCCTTCGAATGTGGAGGAGCTGATAAGCGCTCGCTCGTGCAAATCATCGTTGCGCTGGTATTCTTTTTGCGCTCGCTCGAGGTTTGCTTTAGCCGCGAGCATTTCGAGACGCACACGCTGACCATCCAGTCGCGCGAGAATCTGGCCTCGTTCAACGCGATCACCTTCTTCGACGATCAACTCCACAACTTCACCGGCCACTCGAGCCGTTACAGGCGCATCGGCATCGGAAGCAATCGATGCGGTGGCTGAGTAGGTGGCATAAATATCGGAGCGAAAGGGAGTCGACGTTTCGACCGGGACCGGTGTAGCCGCGAGAATCGCTTCCGCATCGGTAACGCTGGCCTGGCCGACACCACAGCCGGATATCAAGAGTGTGCTTGCCAGGGTAATGGCGAAAATTACGGTGATGATCGGTTTCAAGGTTTTCATGACTTCCTGCTTACCTTATTTGGTGTTGTAGTGAAGTATAACACTAGCTCGGTATAACGCAACATATCGATTTCACAGTTTCGAGGTTTGAATTACAAGATCAATAAAATCAAAGAGTTAGAAATCTACTTCAAATAACCAACGGGGTCATTCAGCTATTAGATGCACGAAAGCGGATTTTGGATTGATTACTATCGAAGAAAAGATGGCTTATGAAGGCACGACGGCCACATTCCCCGAGCGACGCTGGTGTTCGTCCCTGATTCGCTTGCCAACATTGGCCTGGATCATGAGCAGACTCGGGGTCAGCAGCAACGTCAGAATCGTTGCAAAGGCGAGTCCGCCGGCGACGGAGGAGGCCAATTGAGTCCACCACTGGGAGCTCGGCGCGCCGATAGAGACGTCACGATCGATCAGGTTGATGTTGATGCCCAGGACCATCGGCATGAGACCGACAATGGTCGTGACGGTCGTTAGCATTACCGGACGCAATCGAATCGCACAGGTACGGAGAATGGCGTCGTAGGCGCGCTCGCCGCGCTTACGAAGAACATTGTAGGTGTCGATAAATACGATGTTGTTGTTGACGACAATACCGGCGAGCGTGATTACGCCCACGCTGCTCATAATGACTCCAAAGGGCTTGCCCATGATCAAGTGACCGAGCAATACGCCACCGGTCGAAAAAACCACGGCTGTCAGAATCAGACCTGCCTGATAAATACTATTGAATTGCGTGACCAGGATGATTGCCATAATTGCCAGCGCCATCAACATGGCGCGAGCGAGAAATGCTTGATCTTCTTCCTGATCCTGAGTGCTGCCACCAAAGCTCAAGCTGACTCGTGGATCGATTTGGAGCCCCGGTAGATCCGCACGCAGATCGGCGACAATGTCATTCACCAGGTAACCGACACCGACGTCGGCATCGATAGACATCGTGCGGCGCATATCGATGCGCCGAATATTGCTCACTTTCTGCGCCGGTACGCGTTCAACAAAGGTGCTGATCGGAACGGGCCCCTGCTCAGATGGAATTCTAAGATTGTCGATCTGTGCAAGACTTCGGCTCCCTTCCGGATAGCGAACGCGAATATCGATTTCATCGTCACTATCGTCGGGACGATATTCACCGATCTTTATGCCATTCGTGACCAGCTGCACCATCGCGCCAACCAAAGCGATGTCCGCGCCAAAGCGAGCCGCTTCAGCTCGATCAACTTTGATTTGCCATTCGATACCGGGCAGCGGTCGGCTGTCTTCGATGTTGATAATGCCGGGCCTGGATTCCATGAGGTTCAGCACTTCGGCGACCGAGTCTTCCAGAACCTCTGGAAAGCGGGATGAAAATTCGATGCGAATGGGCTTGCCAATAGGCGGTCCCGCGTCGGGTTTTCTTGGTTCAATATGAATGCCAACGAGGTCGGCGGTGTTTCTGCGAATATCTTCCAGTATCTCGTCAGCCTTACGCCGTTCGTTCCACTCGATGTAGTTCAGTGTCAGTGTACCAATCTGATCCTCAGCTCCCTGATCGTTACTGCCGGTTTTGGCATACAGAAACTCGATTTCCGGCATGCCCAGCAC
>CAZMRZ010000131.1:0-3727 GCA_964568835.1 uncultured Woeseiaceae bacterium
TTCTCTGTGAAATTCCAGGTCGCAATTGCATCCCAGACGACGTGTGATTTGATGCTCTCTTGCGGATCGAATTCGCCTTGTCCAGCCTTGGTCCGCATCTTGCCAACGTAGTTTGCCGCCAGGCTCACTCGGAATTGTTCGTTCGTCAGGCCCGCGCTCAAGTGCAGTTGATGTTCCGGGATATAGGGCAGGGCGTCGCCGATTTCGACCTCGCCCCAGGGATCGAATCCTGAGTCAAACGCATTCTGGAATTCGGCTTCATTCGTCCACGTGTATTTCAGACCGAGCGGAATCTCGAAGGCGCCGACGGCAAAACTGTAGTCCGTACCTAGTTCAAGCCCGCTGACGAGCACTTCGCCGCCATCGAACTGATCGCCGATCTGGCCACCGCCGCCGGTCGAGTCTGTGACCGTTCCGACAAGGTTGTCGTAGTCATTGCGGAAGTAAATCGATTCGAAACTCAGTGTGTCGCTGTTGTAGCGAACGCCGGCCTCGAAATTAACACTCGATTCCTCTTCTGCGGAGCTTCCCGGTCCCGGTGGATTGAATCCTTTGTGAACGCCAGCCAGCAAGCGCCATTCATTGTTAAGTCTGTACAGCGCGCCCGCGCCCGGAATGAACACCTGCACCGAGTTCGAACGTACGCGTGTCGGGCCGAGTGCTCGAGTCGGGTCCGACGTCGAGTAATCGTAGCGTGTTAGTTCGATGTCCTCGAAGCGGACACCTGGCGTGAATATCCAGTTGTTAACTCGAAATTCCGAATCGACAAAATAGGACGTGGCGCTGGCATCCGAGAATCGATTGGTTTGCGAACCACCCGCAGCTGCTGTCGTAAGGATCAGCGTTCCATCCTGCATGCGATAGCCATCCTGATGCTGGAAGCGGTCTTCTTCGTCTTCATGCACGCGGATACCGGTGCTCAAAGAGAGGTCCGTTTCGCCAAAGCCGATATCCCACTCAATCTTTGCCTGCACACCCTGCGAACGGTAGGAACGATTGTTGGCGCGGATTTGAATCGCGTCGTCGGCACTGGTGGTGCCGGTCAAATAAGCATACTCCGTGGCATAGGTGGTCGGGTCCGCAAGAACATTGCTGCTGCTTTCGCCACCCACGGACTGCACTTTGTACCAGTTGCGAGAGAAGTCGTTGCGATACGCGGTGATCTCGCCGCGCCAGTTTTTGTCCGCGTCTATAACGTAGGTCGCCTGATACTGCTCATGCTCGCTCGCGAAATTATCGTTAGCCGAAGCGGCGTAGCGACTGTAGGGATTTACCGCGAAATCGGCGTCGGTGAGTCCGAGGTAGGTTTCATCGGAGACCTGATCGGTGTAACCCAGTTTGACGCGAAGACTCTGATAGACGCGACTCGTTGGCGCGCTGTCGAGCTGAAACTTCGCGATGTAGTCCTGAACATCGAAACCGGTATTGCCGCCGACCGGACCTTCTATCGTCTTAAAGCCGTCACTCGTTGCTTGCACTGTTTCGAGCAACCAGCTGAATCGCTCCCCGCGGTCACCTACGTTTACGTGCGCATCCATCGTGCTGTTATCGCCGAGGCGCAGATCGGCTGTCGCAGCCATCGCATCCGGAATGGGTGTTGAGATCATGTTCATCGCGCCGCCCGTTGTCCGCGGACCCACCGCGACGGACGCCGGTCCCTTGAGGACTTCGACGGCACTCATACGGCGTTGCGTCGGAAAGTAGTACGCGGATGAAGCGGCATACGGGGCCGGAGCGATCAGGATGCCATCCTCGAGGAGGGCGATCCGAGCGCTGCGATCAAGCCCCGAACCCCGAATACCGATGTTTGGGCGCAGGCCATAGCCTTCTTCTTCCTGGACGTAGACCCCCGGGACCGAGCGTAAGACACGCAATACATCAGACTGAGCGAACTCCGCGAGCGCCTCGGCGTCGACAACATGGGCAGAACCGGGGATGTCAGCGATATCCGATCGCTTACCAATAATCGTAACAGTATCAATAGCTTCGGAGCTATTCGGCACATCCTGTGCGAATACGAGGACGGGCAGGAGAAGCAAGGCTGCGCTGGCCGCAAAAACAGATTTCATCAGATCTTGGGTGTCGTTGTCCCTAGGGTGGCCCAACCCTAATCTAAATGAGAATGATTCGCAACTGCGTTAACTACTTATGTGACTCTCGTATGAGCGCGTCTCACGCGCGACCCGGGGATATAAGGTGACAGTGACCTTAATTGCCCAATTAAGGTCACTGTCACCTTATATCCGGGTCATGCACGGAATCGAGTGTGATCCAACCACTGCCAACGCGTGACGCTTCGTGGCACCATTGCATTCTTGTCGCGCGCAGGGCGCGATTCTACAGTTGAGACTATGAGCGACCAAGCCAGAAAACTTCTTATCGTTGAAGACGACCCCGGTCTGCTGAACCAACTCAAATGGTGTTTCGAGGGTTACGACGTGTATACGGCCGAGAACCGTGAAGCGGCAATTGCTGAATTGCGTCGCCATGAGCCCGCCGTCATTTTGCAGGACCTGGGCTTGCCGCCCAAACCGGAGGGTGTCGAAGAGGGGTTCGCGACGCTGTCAGAGACACTCAAGCTCGCGCCGCACACGAAGGTCATCGTCGTTACAGGTAACGGCGATCAGGAAAATGCACTCACCGCCGTCGCGCAGGGCGCCTACGACTTCTACGAAAAGCCGGTCGATACCGATACGCTGAAATTACTTGTCGATCGTGCCTTCAACATTTCCGAACTCGAAGGCGAAAACCGACGTCTGCAAAGTCAGGTGAATGAGTCGCCGCTCGACGGCATTATCGCGGCCAGCGCAGGCATGCTGGCGGTCTGTCGCATGATCGAAAAAGTCGCGCCGACGGATGTAACAACATTATTGCTCGGTGAGAGCGGAACCGGAAAGGAATTGCTCGCGCGCGCCCTGCACCGACTCAGTCCGCGTGCCGAACAAAAATTTGTGGCGATCAACTGCGCTGCGATTCCCGAGAACCTGCTCGAGTCCGAGTTGTTCGGACACGAAAAAGGATCATTCACGGGTGCGCACAAACAAGCTATCGGAAAAGTGGAGCTCGCTAGCGGCGGAACGCTTTTCCTGGATGAGATCGGCGATATGCCGGTCGCGCTGCAAGCGAAAATGTTGCGCTTCCTTCAGGAACGCGTCATCGAACGCGTCGGCGGCCGCCAGGAAATTCCGGTGGATGTTCGCGTTGTCTGTGCAACCAACCAGAATCCCGAGACCTTGATCAAAGAAGGACTCTTTCGCGACGACCTCTATTATCGCGTCAGCGAAATAACGATCAACATTCCGCCATACCGTGATCGTGAAGAAGGACGTTTGATCCTGGCGCGTAGCTTGTTGACCAAGTATGCGAAGCTGCAGAAGCGGGCGATCAACGGCTTTGCTGACGATGCGGTAACAGCCATCGAAGCCTATGGTTGGCCCGGCAATGTTCGTGAACTTGAGAACAAGATCAAGGGTGCGGTCATCATGGCCGATGGCAAGATGGTTACGGCAGCGGATCTCGGCGTCGCGGGCGACGAGGGCGAAGAAGAATCGCTCAATCTTCGCGAAGTACGTCAGCTTGCTGAATCAAAGGCCATTCGCGTTGTGCTGACGAAATGCTTCGGCAATATCTCAAAAGCGGCGGAGATGCTCGGTATCACTCGACCGACTTTGTACGACCTGTTAAACAAGTACGGGCTCAACTCCGACTCCTACTCCAAGAAAGCCGC
>CAZMRZ010000132.1:0-2081 GCA_964568835.1 uncultured Woeseiaceae bacterium
CAGCTCGCTTGCGAATTTCCTCGGCGATTGAAGTCACCGTTCGCGCGTGTGCATCCCTGACAAGAATCGCCGACATACCTTCGCTGCCACCGATCGCGACCGGCACCATCACATCGATTCGTTCACGACCAACGACTCGACCCCGGCGAATGAAGCAATTCATCTCGGGAACATCGAATGCGACCGCACGAGCCAGTACAGCGGTGGCCAGATGGGTCATTGTGATTTTTACGCCAGCGCCGCGTTTTTCGTCGAGGAAACGCTTCGCGTCGGTCACATCAATATCCAGTGTGCCGTAAACGCGAGAATCGGTCGGTGTCGTGTAGATAGCGGCGGCAGTGACTCGCCAGGGCGTGTTGAACGGGTCCATTTCAGCTGCGACGCTGCACCGAGAGCTCAGCGATATCAACGAGTGCTTGTTTGTAAGGGGAGTCGGCGACTTCAGCCAGAGAGGCAATCGCAAGGTCGGCCGCTTCGCGTGCTTTGGCCGCGGTGTACTTCAGCGCGCCAGTCGATTCAATAATGCCAGTGATCTTGTCGAGTTGATCCAGTCCGCCTTCCACAATGGCGTCTCGAATAATTTTGCTGTCGTCATCCGACGCCTTCTGCATGGCATAGATGAGCGGCAGAGTCGCTTTGCCTTCGGCAAGGTCGTCACCAATATTCTTGCCGAGCTCGTCTGCCGACGCGGCATAGTCGAGCGCATCGTCGACGAGCTGAAAGGCCGTACCCAGGTGACGGCCATAGTCGAGCATGGACTCTTCTGTAGCGGCGTCCTGCCCAGCCATCACAGCGGCGATCTGAGATCCCGCTTCAAACAGTCGTGCCGTCTTGCGGTATATAACCTGCCGATAGTCCTCTTCGGTCGTATCCGGATCATGCACATTCATCAATTGCATGACTTCGCCGGCGGCGATCGTGTTCGTTGCATCGGCCAGAATCTGCATAACGCGCATATCGCCGATGTTGACCATCATCTGAAACGCACGCGAATAGAGAAAATCGCCAACCAACACGCTGGCCTGATTGCCAAATACGGTATTGGCCGAATCCTGACCACGGCGTCTGGATGAAGAATCGACAACATCATCGTGGAGCAGGGTAGCCGTATGGATGAACTCAATGATCGCAGCTGCCCGGACGTGCTGTTCGCCCTCGTAGCCCAAGGCGCGTGCTGCCAGCAGCACGATAAGCGGCCTGAGGCGCTTTCCGCCGCTCATGACAATGTACTCAGAGACCTGGGATACGAGCGATACATCGCTTTCCAGGCTTTCTGAGATGAGCTTGTCGACAGCGCGCATGTCACTCTTGGCGAGTTCGGCGATGTCTTCAAAGCTTATGGATACAGGAGTTTTTTGGGCCACTTGCATAAGATTCGTGATAATGCCTGAAAGCGCCTAGATTGGCGACATTCAAGCTCACTTTTTGCCCTATTTATTGAGTTTGCAAGCTATTGAAATAAGGTCAGATTTTCACGTCGATGAACGTTGACCCGGGGCACCGGAGTCTATAGAATTCCCGCTCTTTTGTGGCCCCCGCCATTTGTGCGCTTGCGCGGCTTTTCGACCGGCCCACAAAAAAACCTTAATTCTCAGTAGGTTGCGACTTTCGCAGCGTACGCATTGGAGCAAACACATGTATGCGGTTTTTCGCAGCGGCGGTAAACAGTACCGCGCGGCAACAGGTGACGTCCTTCGTCTCGAGAAAATCGAGGCCGAAGAGGGCGCAACAGTAAGTTTCGACGATGTCCTTTTGGTCGGCGAAGGCGCCGATATTAAAGTCGGCAATCCTGTGCTGTCTGGCACCTCAGTCAGTGGCAAAGTATTGCGCCAGGGCAAGAGCAAGAAAGTCCCTGTTGTTAAGTTCAAGCGTCGCCAGAACTATCTTCGTCAGGGCTCGCATCGCCAGTTCTTTACGGAAGTAGAGATCACGGCCATCGGCAAGGCATCAGCGCCGAAAAAAGCGGCAGCTCCCAAGGAAGCTGTAGCGGAGAAGGCGGCACCGAAGAAAAAAGCGGCCGCCAAGAAGGCGACGAAAAAAGCAGCGCCCAAAAAGGCAGCGGCTAAGAAGACAGCAACCAA
>CAZMRZ010000132.1:2181-3714 GCA_964568835.1 uncultured Woeseiaceae bacterium
CAGGCATCTGCCTGAGTGATGAAACTGACAGGTACGCTACAGTGGCACATAAAAAAGCAGGCGGTAGTACTAAGAACGGTCGCGATTCGGAAAGTAAACGCTTAGGCGTTAAAATCTACGGCGGCGAGGCAATCATTGCTGGGAATATCATCATTCGTCAGCGTGGCACGCGTGTTCATGCGGGCAGAAATGTCGGACTGGGTCGCGATCACACATTGTTCGCCAAGAAAGACGGATTTGTGAAGTTCGAACGCAAAGGACCGAAAAACCGGCAGTACGTCAGCGTCTTAGACGCTTAGCCGCAAAGCCTGACCGTAGAAGCGGGGACACGGTCCTCGTGTCCCCGATAGTTCGGGATACGTGTCTTATATCAGCGAAAACACCGTCAAACCCCGCTCCCGCGGGGTTTTTCGTATGGGATACTGAACAAATGAAATTCGTCGACGAGGCAAGTATTCGCGTATTGGCGGGCAACGGTGGACACGGTTGCCTGAGCTTTCGTCGTGAGAAATACGTTGAGCGCGGTGGCCCCGATGGTGGCGATGGCGGCCACGGTGCAAGCGTCTATCTCGTTGCTGATAAGTCATTGAATACATTGGCAGATTTCCGGGTCGCGAGGCGCTTCAAGGCGGAAGGCGGTGAGGGTGGAGCGGGTCGCAACAAGACCGGACGTTCTGGTGATGACCTTGAGGTCATGGTGCCGGCTGGCACCACCGTTCACGACGTCGATACCGGGGAGACCATCTGTGATCTGACGGACCCCGGTCAGCGGCAGAAAGTTGCCGAAGGTGGTCGCGGCGGGCTCGGCAATACCCGATTCAAGAGCAGCGTGAATCAGGCGCCGCGAAAGATTACGAAGGGAACACCGGGCGAATCCCGCCATCTGAGTCTCGAGCTCAAAGTCCTGGCCGACGTGGGATTGCTGGGCATGCCCAATGCCGGCAAATCGACCTTGATCACCGCGATGTCTCACGCAAAGCCGAGAATCGCTGACTATCCCTTCACAACCTTGCACCCCAATCTTGGTGTTGTTCGTGTCGGCCGTTTGCAGAGCTTTGTCATGGCGGACATTCCAGGCCTGATTGAGGGTGCATCCGATGGCGCGGGGCTCGGTATTCAGTTTCTCAGGCACCTTCAGCGTACCGGGCTCTTGCTGCATCTCGTCGATATCGCGCCGATCGATCCCAAGGCAGATCCGGCGCATGAAGTGCGCGCTATCGCAGCGGAGCTCGTCAAATTTTCGGACGATCTTGCCAACAAGACCCGTTGGTTGGTGATCAACAAGATCGACCTCCTGTCCGACGAAGATCAGGCTGTTGCCAAGGAAATGCTGCTCGAGGAACTGCAGTGGGATGGTCCGGTCTTCGAAGTCAGTGCTGCAACCGGCGCTGGCACTGATGTGCTGGGACATGCCGTGATGCAGGAACTCGAGCGTATTGCCGAAGAAGCGGCTGAATTGGCCGCTCAAGCCGACGCTTGACATAAATCCCGCCCCGATCGGTGCCGATATCGGCGTCGAGCCGAGGTCTCTAC
>CAZMRZ010000133.1:0-1735 GCA_964568835.1 uncultured Woeseiaceae bacterium
GCAATCTGGCGGTGCGTCGCCGCCTGGCTCTAGCGGTGATTCCGGCGGTTCTGCCAGCACCGGTGGCACGACCGGTGGTGCGGCTGGCGGTGCGACTGGCGGCACGAGCAGTGCCGGAATGTTGGTCGATACCGATTTGGTGAGAATGATTCAGTTGGACCTTGAACGGCTGGGTTACAAACCCGGTAATACCGACGGCATTCTGTCACGACCCACTGTCGTTGCAATCACGCAGTTCGAAGCTGCAAATGGTATGGAGGTCACGGGTCGGGCCACGCCGCAACTTGCTGGACGACTGCAGGCCGCTGTTGGTGCTTTGAATTAGTTGGATACCTGACAATTAGGAGAAGAAAAATAATGAAAATCGGAATTTTAGCTATCGCTATTTCTTGCTTCGCGACATTGGCCACGCAGTCCGTCTCGGCGGATGAGCTGACTTTAATGGTTGAACAGGATCTTGATCGACTGGGCTATGCAACCGGTCCCGTTGATGGGGAGGAAACCATGGAAACAGTCATCGCGATTTCCAAATTTCAGTCAGAAGAAAATCTCCCGGTGACCGGTGCGGTAACGCCTGAGTTGGCACGTGCGTTGATGACGACATCTGAGACTCCGGCAGCGGCGGGCAGCGCAGTCGCCTATGCAGCGGCTGCGCCACAGCCAGCGCGGGATCCGGCGGCATTGCAGGCGGCACAACAGGCCTGTTTGCAGGAAAAAGTTGCAGCGGCGCAATCTAGCCAAAAGAAGAAACGTGGTTTGGGCAGCCTATTGCGAGCCGTCACGAGAAACGTCGGCTTTGATAGTGGCATGACGAAATCGATGAATGAGGCCTATAACGCCAATGCCACCGCTCAAGACCTGGCTTCTGCAGCAAAAGATCTTGGACTCACTGAAGACGAAGTTGCGGCCTGTCAAAATCCGACGGGTTAGCGAGGCGAAAGTTCGAACAGGACCAGTATATTGTCGGTGCTATTGACGCCGGGAATATACTGGTCGGCTGCTGCAAGCCCCTGCGACGCAATATTCACCTTTGACGGTATCTCTATCGATCTTGTTGAAATTAGTCGGATACGACGACAAAGAGTCAGGTTGAAGAAGGAACGTAAGGGAGCTCCCAAAGCGGGAATACGCGAGACAATGCCGACAACCCCAACGGGTGTTTCAGTTTGCCGACAGCAATGGCCTCTTTAATTTCATCCAGCGTCATGAGGTGCACACGAATTGCCTCACCGGCATCAGGCGCAGGCTCTTGTACGACCTCGACGTCTTCGACCAACCAGTGATGGCAAAGATTATTGTGAATGGCCGGGTTTGCCTGGACGGAGCCGAGATAGCGCCAGGTCCCTTTGCCAAAACCAGCTTCCTCGAGGAGTTCACGCTTGGCCGCGTCGAGCGAATCTTCCCCACTATCCACCATTCCGGCAACCGGTTCAGTCGTCAGTTCGCCGATACCAAATCGGTACTGCTCAACCATAACTATCTTCCCTTCGGTAGTGACGGCAACGACTGTTACCCAATCAGAAGTTTCTAATACCACGCGTTGAAATTCTTCGGAACTGGTGGGGTGTTGCATCCTATCGAAGCGGACTCGAAAGAGTGGCAGCTCTGGTCCAGCTTCGCTGCTCAATTTGACCCAGCGCAAGGCATCGTCCTTCATTTTTGCTGTCTCTCCTCCAAACCGGTCGCGATTCCAGTGGCCTGGTTGTCAGTCAATGGGTGGCTGTTGGCGTATCTT
>CAZMRZ010000133.1:1835-3686 GCA_964568835.1 uncultured Woeseiaceae bacterium
GGTCGCGATTCCAGTGGCCTGGTTGTCAGTCAATGGGTGGCTGTTGGCGTATCTTGGTTGCCTGCTCGAACGCGAATGCGTAGCGAATCAGCGCGGCATCGCTGAATGCGCCACCAATGAATGAAATCCCGACCGGCAGTCCCGACACGAACCCGGACGGAACGGTAATGCTTGCATAACCTGAGACTGCCGCATACGGGGCAGAATATGCACCTGACCATTGATCACCATTGATATGATCGATCATGCCAGGCAGGCCCAGAGTGGGAGCAATCAGCGCATCAAGTTTGTGCTCGGACATCGTCGAATCGATTCCTTGTTGTGCAATGCGCTTACTCGTTGCCAGCGCTTCAATATATTCAGCATCCGTCAACGGTCCTTTCTGTTCAGCTGCCTCGAGTATTTCCTGTTGAAAGATCGGCATCACTCGGTCGGCATTCTCCGAATTGAACTTGATGAGATCAGCGAGAGTGCGTATTGGAGCGCCTGATTGTTTCAAATACGCGTTCAGATCCGCTTTATACTCATACAGCAGCACCTCGTATTCTGCACTGCCCATGCCCTCTGTATCGATCTCAATGGGATCGATGATCTCCGCGCCGAGCATCCGGAGTTGTTCGACGCTGTCATCCAATATCGCATCGATCCTGGCGTCGTCACCAACACCGTTATAGTTGCGAATGACGCCGACTCTCGCGCCTCTCAACGCGTCGACGGTCAACCGGGCAGTGAAGTCGGGGACGTCAGCTGGAAACGCATCCGCCAGGGGGTCGCTCTGATCTCGGCCAACGATTGCATTGAGCAAAATGGCGGCATCTCTTACCGTACGTGCCATAGGACCCGCTGTATCCTGACTATGAGCGATCGGAATGATTCCGGCGCGACTGACGAGCCCCAGGCTTGGTTTGATTCCGACGATACCGTTAGCGCTGGCAGGACAGACAATGGAACCGTCCGTTTCTGTTCCTATCGCAACGCTCGTCAGGTTCGCTGCAACGGACACGGCTGGACCGCTTGATGAGCCACAGGGGCTTCGCAGCGAGTCATAGGGATTCTTTGTCTGGCCACCGATACTGCTCCAGCCACTCGATGACTTGGTCGAACGCATATTTGCCCATTCGCTAAGGTTCGCCTTGGCAAGCATGATGGCGCCGGATTCTCGCAATCGGGTTACGACAAACGCGTCTGTTGACGCCTTATGTCCGACCATTGCGAGAGAACCCGCGGTCGTATCCATTTTGTCTGCAGTGTCTATGTTCGCTTTCAGGACGACGGGTATCCCGTGCATCGGGCTGCGCGGGCCGGACGTTGCTCGTTCCCGGTCCAGCGCCTTCGCAATGTCCAGAGCATCCGGATTTACTTCAATGATGGAATTGAGTGCGGGCCCGTTGCGATCAATCGAGTCAATTCTATCCAGGTAAAACTCGACCAATTGTTCAGACGTCAGTTCTCCTTGCTCCATCAGGGTCTGAAGCGTTTCGATATCCAATTCGCTGTAATCACGCGATTTTGATGCTGGCTCACACGCAGCCAGAGCTAGAACCAAGATCAATGCAACCAGTCTGCTCATATTTTATATTTGTCTCTCATCGTAAAAAACAAAGCTATCGTATGCGTCCGATTTGGGTCACTAGCAGTCGTTCAGTAGTTTACCAGCCCAGGGGTGGCTAACGGCCAGCGAGAACTAGCTCACGATATCTCGATCGGCCCGGAAATGATGTACAGCAGCGCCAACCAGATAAGACAGTATGGCCGCTGCCAGTCCGGTAACAAACGCTTCAGTTGCCACGGAGCCGAACATGCCGGGATGAACATAGAAGTCTACAACACCGGTCGTCACTCCCAGCCCGG
>CAZMRZ010000134.1:0-3625 GCA_964568835.1 uncultured Woeseiaceae bacterium
TCAACGAGTATCGGGACAGGCCCTTGTGATTGCTTACAGGTTGCGGTTCGGGCGTGCGCCGTAAACGACGATCGTCTTGCCGGACGCCGATACCAGACCTTGTTCCTCAAGTACTTTCAGCACTCGTCCGGCCATTTCTCGTGAACAACCTACGAGGCGGCTGAGTTCCTGCCGGCTGACTTTGATCTGCATGCCGTCGGGATGCGTCATCGCGTCGGGTTCGTTGCACAGATCCATAATTGCGTGAGCAACACGACCCGTAACGTCAACAAAAGCCAAATCTCCGAGTTTGCGGTTGGTGCGATCAAGTCGGGTGGCCAGCTGTGTCGCCAGTTCGAAAACCAGCCCAGGGCTTTCGCTCGCGATCTGGCGAAAACGCGGGTAGGTCATTTCAGCAATTTCGCATTCGGTACGTGTGCGAACCCACGCGCTGCGCGTGGGTTGCTCGTAGAAAAGTCCCATCTCGCCGAAGAACTGCCCTTTGTTCAGGTAGGCCAGCACCATTTCGTTGCCGTCCTCGTCCTCGATCATGACTTCAACCGATCCATCAACGATGTAATACAGAACATCGGGCAAATCGCCCGCATGAATCATGACCGTCTTTGATGGAACAGTCCGGACACGGCAGTAACTCAAAAATCGGTTAATCGCCGGTACGTCGCTCAGATTTTTGGCTGTTGTTTGCATTGATAATTCCTCGCCCCAATTGCCAACTACTTGTAATACAGAACGCTCGCGAGAGCAAGCTAAGTCCGTGTTTTAGCTTCAATTTTGCCTTAACGGGCGTTTCTAAACCCAATAAGCCATTTTTGTCATAACTTTCGCCGTTGCCCGCATCAGACGCACGATCGGACGAGGCAGTTCTGCTGCACCGGCATCGACGGCGTTTTCTCCGTGCTCTTCTTCTTCGTCTCGCATCTGTTCGACGATCGCACGGCTCTTGTGGTCCTCATCCGGCAGATGGTCAAGATGGCTATCGAGATGCGAGCAAACCTGTTTTTCGGTCTCGGCAATAAAGCCCAGGCTCCACTTGTCACCCATGACTCCGCTGGCCGCGCCGATCGCGTAGGCGCCGGCATACCAGAGTGGGCTGAGACGACTCGGTTCGTATCCAAGCTCGTGGATGCGCTGCTCGCACCACGCGAGGTGATCAAACTCTTCGGCGGCGGCGCGCTTCATCTGATCTTCGATGTTTTTGTCTCGAGCGACGCTTGCGTGTCCCTGATAGAGCGCCTGAGCCGCGACCTCGCCAGCATGGTTGACGCGCATAAGCCCTGCGGCGTGTCGTTTTTGTTGGGCGTTGAGCTCGGATTCCTCGACCCCGGAGGACGGGGTCTCGCGTGCAGGACGGCCCGCCGGTGCGGCAACCGTACGCAAGGCGTTGTTGGCTCCGGCAAGTAATTTGTCCAGTGGGGAAAGCTGTCGTTGTTCCATGAATAGAATTATAGCGCTACACGATGGTCAGGCGGTATACTCCGCGGCCAAATTTTTGCGGGGCCGTGGGCCCACGAACAGGAGATTACGAATGAACACACGTCTGACACTGGCACTTGCTGTGCTGGTTTTCCCTTTGTCATTGTATGCACAGGAAGAGCAAGAGAAGAGCCCCTGGGCCGGTAAAGCCACGCTGGGCTACCTGGCGACGTCAGGGAATACCGAGAATTCCACCCTGAACAGCGGTTTTGAGGTCGGTTACACGTCGGGCAAGTGGGCGCATTTACTGCAAGCCGCTGCGATCAGCGCATCCGAGGATGAGGTGACGACCGCCGAAGCCTACGATCTTGGCTGGAAGAGCGAGCGCAAACTCACTGATCACGATTTTCTATTCGGACGCCTGCAATGGCGCAAAGACACTTTTGGTGCCTATGACACGCAGTTCTCACAGACGGTTGGTTATGGACGCCGCTTGCTCAATAACGACACACATAAGCTGAATGTTGAGCTGGGCGTCGGTGCACGGCAATCTGAGCTGCAGTTCGGTGGCGATGAAAATGAGACGATTTTCACCGCGGGCGGATACTACACGTGGGCATTCAGTGATTCGACCGAATTCCGACAGACGCTGCGGACAGAAATCGGTGACGCGAACACGTATTCCGAGTCTGTAACGGCCGTCTCGGCGAAGCTCCTGGGTAATCTTGCGCTGGTGGCGTCGTACACCATCAAGAACAACTCTGACGTACCGCCATTGACCGACACGACCGATACCTACAGCGCTTTATCGCTCGAATACCTTTTCTGACAAACATGAGACGTTTCTGCCCCTTGTAATTGATTGATTTTGATATAAAAAAATAAATCTCAGGATTGTTTGCAATGGGGCGGGGGCTCAAGTATTATTTTGCGCCTTTCGCCGCTCCAGCGAACGTTCTTGCGTGCGTGGAGGGCAGTTGGGATAAGGGATCGAGCGTTGAGCCCCCCAAAACGACGAATCACAAGAATTTTCCCTACGGAAACTCAAGATTATGAATACGTTTTCTGCAAAGCCAGCAGAGGTTACCCGCGACTGGTTCGTGGTCGATGCAACCGGCAAGACCCTGGGTCGCTTGTCGACTGAGATCGCTCGTCGTCTGCGCGGCAAGCACAAGCCTGAATACACGCCACACGTTGATACGGGTGACTACATCGTTGTTGTGAATGCGGAAAAGATTCGCGTGACCGGCAACAAGATGCAGGACAAGATCTACTATCACCACACTGGCTACATCGGCAACCTGAAATCAATCTCGCTCGAGAAGCTGCTTGAAAAAGCACCTGAGCGCGTTATTGAGAAGGCTGTAAAAGGCATGCTGCCTCGCGGTCCGCTCGGTCGTCAGATGTTCAGCAAGCTGAAAGTCTATGCTGGCCCCGAACATAACCATGCTGCACAACAGCCAATTCCTTTGGAAGTAAACGCCTGAGGCACAAGCCTTGAGCATTGAGAAAAAAATTATGAGTGATACGTACTACGGAACCGGACGTCGCAAGTCATCAACCGCTCGAGTCTTCATGAAGCCCGGTAAGGGCAGCATCACGATCAACAACCGTGCACTGGATGTCTTCTTTGGTCGTGAGACAGCCCAGATGATTGTTCGCCAGCCATTGGAGCTGACGCAACATGTTGATACCTTCGACGTGAATGTCACCGTCAAGGGCGGTGGCACGACGGGTCAAGCGGGCGCTATTCGCCACGGCCTGACTCGCGCGCTGATGCAATATGATGAGTCGCTTCGCGGTTCGCTGCGTAAAGCCGGGTTTGTAACTCGCGATTCGCGTGAAGTTGAACGGAAAAAAGTCGGTCTGCGCAAAGCACGTCGCGCGACGCAGTTCTCGAAACGTTAATCACGTTTTATTGCGATCCTTTTTGGGGGATCGTCTAGTGGTAGGACTGCGGACTCTGACTCCGCCAACGGGGGTTCGAATCCCTCTCCCCCAGCCAAAAAACTTAGGCCCGCTTTTGCGGGCCTATTTTTTTTGCCGGGGGAAGCCGGGATTTGAACCCTGTTCGACTCAGGCAGCAGCGCAGCTGCAAGTGAGGGCGCGCAGCGCCCATCCCTCTCCCTCAATCCGTGGAGCGGTAACTCGTGTAGTAATGGACCAAAGCGCCCAGATCACCGGGCTGCAGTTGCTGGATTTGCTTCGCCAT
>CAZMRZ010000135.1:0-3614 GCA_964568835.1 uncultured Woeseiaceae bacterium
CCGTCTGCTTGCGTCACACCGCTCAGGAGCGTTCGCTGATCGCCGGTATCAACCGCGGACCAGGTTGCGCCTTCGTCAACGGAGCGAAAGACATTACCTTTGAGCCCGAATGCGAGCAGGCTGCCATCGGCTGCTGCAACAGTGCCAAAAAAGGAGCCCAGGTAAGGCGAATCCGGTCGTTCCCAGGTCTGCCCGCCATCCCGGGAACGCAGCAGCGTACCGGATTCACCGGCCACGAGCAGTGTCCCCGTGAGGGAGCGCGTAATGCCATACAGATGGTAATTGTCGGGGTTGTCGAGTCGATCCGATTGTAGATTCCAGGTTTCCCCACCATCCGAAGTCTGCAGCAATATTCCGTAGGCTCCGAGAATATAGCCATTGCGGCCATCGTCGAACCAGACGTCCAGGAGGGGTGTGGTGATGCCCTCATCGATAGCCGCCTCGGCATCTTCAAACGCGAAGCTGGCATCATCGAGCGCCCATTCGAGCTCTTCGAGCGTTTCCGGGGTGGCCTGCTCAATAGCGGCCTCGAGTTGCTCGACTTTTTTCGCGGCAGCAGCGGCAGAGAGGCGTGCAACGTCGACGCCCGTCAGCTTCGTTTGCCAGGTCTGACCTCTATCCATCGAGTGCAGCAAAACGCCGTCGTGTGCCGTTGCCCAGGCGCCATCGGTACCGGCGAAGGTCACTGCCGTGATCGCCAGTGACACTGGCACGTCGGCATGGGTCCAGTCCGCACCACTGTTGTCGGAATACAGGACATGCCCCTGTTCCCCGACGACCAGAATGCGTTCGCCGCTTGTAGCCGCGTCGAGCAAGAGACTCTCCTGCGCGGACTCGGTTTGAATCGCCGGGAGCATCACGAAGCTGGACGCTCTGCCCTCGTTGGTGATTACGTACCCGGCGATGACAAACAGCAGTACCGAAAAGGGTGCGGCTATCATTCGCTCGCGGCGTTTTCTCGTTGATGCATTAGAGCGCATGATGACCGACCCCCCCAACTTAAGTGTTATCGAACGCCTGATCGGCGCAACGCGGCTGGTGTGTAATCGCGTTCTTTGACCTTGAAGTCCCAATTGTATCGGTAACCTTTTAACTCATTGCCCAGCCCGATCGGCAGATGCCGGCCGGAGATCAGATCATGAGAGGTCTCAGCCGTATACCAGGGCACGCCGACCTGGTAGTGGATATTGTTGTGCGCCTCCTTGACGCGCCACATTTCGCCGCGGCCGTCATAGAGGTCGGCAACCGTAATCTGCCAGGTATCCTCGTCAACATAGAAGGTACGTTTGGCATAGATATGGCGCTGACCTTCTTTCAGGGTCGCTTCGACAACCCAGACTCGATGAAGCTCGTAGCGCAAGTAGTCCGGATTCATATGACCGGCAAGAATGATGTCTTTGTATTTGAGTTTCTTGTCACCCAACCTGAAGGAGTTATACGGGATGTAGAGTTCTTGCTTGCCGACGAGTTTCCACTCGTAGCGATCGGGCGCTCCGTTGTATAAGTCCAGATCGTCAGCCGTTCGCAGGCCGTCCGACGCATTGCCTGGCCCATCGTATGCGACATCTGGCGCGCGACGCACGCGGCGTTGCCCGGCGTTGTAAACCCAGGCACCACGTGGTTCAGTCACCTGGTTGATGTTCTCGTGGACAAGCAGCACATCGCCTTCCAGGCGTGGTGGAGCCTTGATCGACTGCTTGTAGTAGAACAAGCGATTGGGCGGCGCACCGTCGAGATAATTTGCGAATGTGAGCTGGTCCTCGAACACGACCGGGCTGAATGCGCCATTGGACTGAACGGGAATCTGCGTATAGCTGCGTTTTACGCTACCGCCTCTGTAACGAAGCACATGGTTCCAAATGACTTCGACGCCAGACTTTGGTATTGGAAACGGGCAATACGAGTCGACGTTGGTAAGTCCATTGCCGCCGTCGGTAGTGGCGGCTGTAGTCGCGTCCTGCTTGATGGCCCCGTACAAGTCCTTCGGGTATGCCGCTGTACGGTGGGTCTTGTAAACCGGCATGCGGAACGTGTCCGGATAGCGCTTCAATAGCGCGATCTGTCCTGGCGACAGGCTGTCCTTATATTGCTCATGGTTTTCGGCCGTGATTGTGAAAAGCGGCTGCTCGTTCGGAAACGGATCAACCAATGGGCCACCTTCGACGTAACCTGCAGGTAGTTCGGTCAGACCGCCGGTCCATTCCGGAATAGTGCCTGCCGCATTGCCGCTGCGCTCTGCACCAATAGGCGTAAGTTCGTCGCCGCCGAGGCTTGCAGCCTGTTCCGCTGTGATTTCCGCGAATGTGTTCTGCGCGAAAAGGCCAAGCGCAGCCAGGATTGTGATTTTTGTAAGTGTTTTCATGGTGTTTTTGCTCCTGGTATTCGTCTTAGAAACTGACGGACATAGACAGCGATAAGAAGTCCCGGTCTTCGACGGTGTTGTAGTCGCCGCCGGAGAACGTAGTGTATGCCAGCGAACCGGTATACCGATTGAGGTATTCGCCTGCAAGGCTAAGAGTCAGGGCTTTGGCGCCTTCATTGAAGTTCGAGTTGGGCGAGTAACCGTCAACGTCGTGCGACCACGCGAGACTGGGCGTCAGGTTGATGCCGGCGAACGCGTCGTTGTACGCGAGGCCCGCGCGTATGCGGTAACCCCAGGATGAATCGGTCACGTAGCCCTCGTTCGTGCAATTGTCGGAATTGCTGTTCGGTGGCGCGACTCCGGCAATGGCATTACCTGCTGCGCAAGTAATGAACTCTCCCGGAGGCAGCGGCGGAGAGGGCAGTGGGATCGGCTCGAAGAAACCCATACCGTACGTGGGCGAACGGCCGTAACGCTGCTCTGACTGCTCCGGCAGACTGCCGACCCAGTTAGCACCGAATTCGGCGGCTATTGACAGGCGGCTGGCTCCCAGGACCTGGTCAACGAAGCGAATGAAGGTGACCTGCGCCTGTGTCACGGGCAAAAGGTCGTAGCCGCTGGCAGCTCCCCCTGGCCCCACCGCTATGATCCTGGGCAACACGGTCGACCAGGGTGCCTCACCAACGGCGCCCTGAAGAATTTCGGTCGTATTGATCTGTACCGGGAAATCGGGTCGATAGCTGATCTCACCCGAAACGGCGAAACCCGCGAAATTGGTCGCAACGCTCACGCCGAATAACTCGATATCCTCCGGGAATTCGGCGAAATACTGCGGGTTGCCGCCCAGCGGATCGCCCGGAATAAAAGGCGTTCCCGGCGGGCCGCCGAGTGATTCGTTCGCCGAGCTGAAACCGCCCAGATAGGGTACGCGGCTGTGGTAGTTGATGTAGTAAACACCGAACTCGGAGCCGGCAAGCTTCTCGGCGAAGTAGCGAAATGCCACGCCGTACTGGCCGCCGTCATCTGGCTCAATATCAGCACGGCGATTGATGAACAGGCCGTTGGCCATGTTGACTTGATCGCTGAACGGGGCGAAAGCGCGCAACGTGACGACGTTGCAGCCCGTGGCGGCAACGTCCGCGGTCGAAAAATAGGTTCCGCAGCCGTCTATAACCGTCTTTTCCCATTCGAGCTGGTAGAACGCCTCAATGCTCAGCGCGTCCGTCACACCGGCAGCGAACGTCAGCATCGA
>CAZMRZ010000136.1:0-3558 GCA_964568835.1 uncultured Woeseiaceae bacterium
CCTCGTGGCCGTAACCCCACACCTTGTCGAGGAGGTCCGCTCGCCGAAAAACCCGCCCGGGGTTGCGTGCAAAATAATTCAGCAGGTCGAATTCTCGCGCTGTCAGCTCGATCTGCCGGTCGCCGAGCGTCACTTCCCGCCGAGTTGGATCAATGGTCAGATTTCCCGCACAGACATTCCTGGCAAGGGCAGGTTCTGGCTGTGGTGACTGCTGCAGGTTCTCAATGCGCCTGAAAATGGCACGTACGCGGGCGACAAGCTCCAGAACGCTAAAGGGTTTCGTCAGGTAATCATCGGCGCCCGTTTCCAGACCGAGGACACGATCAAGCTCCGCCGACTTTGATGTCAGCATGAGTATTGGTTGGTAGGCGCCTTCCCGTCGGATCGCCCGGCAGATTTCAAGGCCATCGGGGCCGGGCAGGCAGAGGTCGAGAATCACCAGCGACCAGCTCTCTGTCGTCGCGAGGCGCATGCCTTCAAAGCCATCGGCAGCGACAACAAACTCGTCGCATACGTCCCGCAGGTGCAGCGAGACCAGCTCGGCAATGTCCTGTTCATCCTCAATCAGGAGTATGCGGCGTTTCTTCATCGTGACTATTCCCCGGCGCGCCAGCTTGTTCTGTTTGGTGCCGACGGGCGTTTTTAGCGGCGCGTTGGAATAATAGACCGGAAATCTCACGTAATTATCACAGCGACGGACAGACACGTGGCGCATCCATGCACCACGGCCAGCCGCCATACTATCGATCAGTCGTCGTGGTGGTTACGAACACGCTCGATTTCGATCTTCGTGACCGGATCACTCCAACCGTGCACTTCCGGGAACAAATCAACGCCACCATTGATGCCGGCATGGGGAATGACGATGCCGTCCTCGGCGAGCAGAGGATTGCTCATGCCGCTGCCCGTATCGTCGGAGGAGACGCCAATCAGGGCCTGGCAGGGCGGTACGATGTCAGCGAAGTCCTCGGAATTCGCCTCGGTCCTCGCGTCGTAGGCTGCTGTGTATACAGTCTTCTTGTAGTTCGGCAAGCGAATGCTGTCGAGGCCCGTAAAGCCGTCATTCGTGCAAATCAGCATGCTCGCGTAGGACAGGAACCTGGCTCTGCCATGGGTTGTGATCGTAAAGGTCGCCGAACTTTCGAAACCCGTTCCGCCGGGATTATTAGCCGGCACCAACGGTGCGGCTCCTGCTACGACATCATGGACTTGCGTATCTTCGCCGAGCGCCTGCAGTAGTGGTGCACCATTGCCGTTTTCAGCTATTTGCTGGATGCCCGCACTGGCCGCTTCGCCGACCGTGAAAATACCGGTCCCGCTCGTATGAGTCGCCAATATAGGCGGCGTGAGCGGCTGACCGGCCGTCAGGTTCGTGATCGTGATCTTGTAAATTTTACCGCCTTCACTGCGTGCCTCTGTTGGCATGAGTAATGTCAGTGCCAGACCGAGTGCTGCTACGGCTATAGTTTTGGAATTCATCGTTTGACCCCCTGGGTTCAATTCATTTGAAATCGTTGACTAGTCAACATGCGGGGGGAACGTTACTCGGCAAAGGTCACGTAAATGTCACAGGGGCATTCCTTTTTAGTAACCAATGAGGCCAATCGTCGCGCGCACGGTACTGAAATGCAGTGCTTTGGAGTACTATCGAGCGTGTCCCTGAGAAAAACGGAAAGAAATTCAGGATGACCGAGCAATCACCAGACAGCGATTCGGACCCGACGCCCTCGGCGCCAAAGAGCGGCCTCGCGGAGTTCATTGAAGAGCTTCAGCGACGGCGCGTCATCCGTGTCGGGTTGGTTTACCTGGTGGTGGCCTGGATAATCATTCAGGTAGCGGAGACAATGTTTCCCGCACTGTTGTTGCCGGACTGGGCGGTCACACTCGTCGTTGTACTCCTTGTCTTTGGTTTTCCGGTTGCCCTGTTACTCGCGTGGGCCTACCAGGTGGAGAGCGAGCATGTCGACCCAACTGCGACGTCGGTACATTACGTGGTTGACGAACATCGCAAGCTCGATTTCGTCATTATCGCGGCATTAGCTGCGGTCGTCGTCATCCTCACCTTTGAGCTTTATTTCAGGGATCAACCTGATGGACTCGGCACAACCGCCGGAGCTCAACAGCCAGCCACAATCGAGTCCACCGTTCCCGCGGCTGATCGGCCGTCAATAGCTGTCTTGCCGTTTATCAACCTCAGCGATGACCCGCAAAACGAATACTTCGCCGACGGACTTGCAGAGGAGATTTTGAATCTCTTGGTCCGAATTCGGGAAATCGATGTGGCATCCCGGACAAGTTCGTTCTACTTCAAGGGAAAAGATGTCGACATCAAGGAGGTCGCTCAGCGTCTGGGCGTCCGCAGCGTGATGGAAGGCAGTGTCCGGCGGCAGGGTGACACGATTCGCGTCACCGCGCAGTTGATCGAAGCAGAATCCGGTTTTCATATCTGGTCCGAAACGTATGACAGAAAACTGGAAGACGTTTTCGAGATCCAGGATGACATTGCGCGCAAGGTAGTCGATGCACTCGAACTGGTGATATCGAACGACTCAAGTGAATTGCTGAGCCGGGTACCGACAGGCAGCCTCGAGGCCTACCAATACTTACTGCAAGGGCGCAATTACCTGCGCGGGGAGCATAACGACACAAGGCTCGAAAGTGCGCAAAAACTATTTGAAAGCGCCATCGAAATTGATCGAAATTTTGCGGAAGCGTATGCAGGCCTGTGCGATACATTTCTTGCCCGATACGAACGCAGCCGATCGACGGAATTCTTCGCGTCGGCAGAGCGTGCGTGTCATCGCGGCCTTACGCTCGATTCGGCTGCCGGTGACGTACACGCGGCGTTAGGCAACCTCTATCGATATTCCGGTCAGTATGAAAAGGCGGAGATCGAATATCAGCAGGCAATCGCGTCGAACAGTATGGACATAGAATCCTATGTTGGCCTGGCGGAAACCTATGTGCAGGAAGACCGCCTCGATGAAGCTGAAGGTCTTTTTCAGCACGTTATCAATCTGCAGCCCGGCAACTGGCGCGGCTATCAGGAAAAAGGAAGGTTTCTTTACTACGCCGGTCGCGTCCCGGAATCCATCGAGCTGTTTACTCGAGCAGTGAATCTTGCGCCGGACGTGGCTTCCGGCTACCTCAATCTCGGGTCATCTTATTATTTGCTCGGCGATTTCGAAAACGCAGCAAACGCGTGGCGCAAGTCACTGGAACTCGAGCCATCGACCAGCGCCTATATGAACGTCGGGTCCAGCTACTTCTTCCTCCGCCGATTTGATGAAGCCGCGGCGATGTACAAAAAAGCCAGCGAGCTCTCTCCCGACGACTTCGAGGTATGGGGTTCCCTGGGCGACGTCTACCGATTTGTGGACGGGGGCAGGGCACTGTCAGACGAGGCCTACCGAAATGCTATCGAGCTCGGCGAGGGGCTGCTAGTTATCAACCCGTCTGATGCACTTGTCGTCGCGCCGCTTGCACAATACTACGCGCATATAGGTGAGGCAGATCGAGCGGGAGAGCTTATCGCCATAGCGGAAGAACTCGAGCCAC
>CAZMRZ010000137.1:0-3502 GCA_964568835.1 uncultured Woeseiaceae bacterium
TCGAGGCTTCGCAGTTCGCCGTCGTACCAATCGACCGCCGGCAACTTTGCCTTCTTGCGGGCTATGGCGCTCGGGTTGCCGAGCAGTCGTTGTCCCTTTTTACCCAGTCTCGCCAACGGGATAAACACGAAGGAATCGGCACCTTGTTGCTCGAGCAAGCGGTCGAAGTCGGCGCTGTGCTCGTTCGTCGCGGCGATAACCTTGAGGCCATCGATTTCGAACCGGACTTCGACAGGTTGATTTTTTTTCTTGGCCATGTGTCGGGGTTGCCTACCGGGTAAGTATTCGTGCTTGGGTTACTGCGCCCAGCATAGCGTCTATGATCGCTGCCGTGAATCCGCTATTAAGTCCCGATCCAAATATGATGGCGTGGCGCCTTGCCAGCACGGCTGTATAGCCAGTTATTTTCTCGGCCAATTTCGAACCAAAATCGCCGCTCGCGCATCTAAATTGATTAACATCGAACAAACCTGACCTTCGAACAGGACCGTAACCCATGAATAACAATCAAATGCTGCGGAATACCTTCTGCACAGCACTTCTCACAGTCGCACTCACAGCCTGTTCTGTCCCTGATGATGCGGCAATCGAATTGGAGGCCCCGGTTGCGAGGCTTGGCAGCAATGTGGAGCCCACGAAGTACGATATTGAACTGACGGTGGATCCGTCCCAGGCATCCTATTCCGGACGCGTTTCCATTGACGTCAATATCAGTGAGCCAACGAACGTCATTTGGCTGCACGGCAAGAACCTGGATGTCTCCGAGGTTTACCTGACGGACAGTCATTCAAAGCGGATCGGAGCAACCTACGAACAGCGACTCGATTCCGGCGTTGCGCTTTTGACGCTGGAGCAAGCGGCCGGTGCCGGTGTCGCAAGCATTCATTTCACCTATAGCGCAGCATTCAATACCTCGACAAACGCGTTATTCAAGGTGGAGCGCGAAGGGCGTTTTTACTCGGCGACACAATTCCAGCCGATTGCGGCTCGCAACGTGTTTCCAGGCTTTGATGAACCGGGCTTCAAGGTGCCTTTCGATCTGGCGCTTATCACACGAGCGGCGGACGTGGCGATCACCACGACCCCCGAGGTCTCGGTCGAAGCGCTTGGAGACAACACGGTTAAGCACGTGTTCGAAACAACGCGGCCGATGCCAACCTATCTAATCGCCATCGCGGTTGGTCCGTACGATGTCGTGGATTACGGAATGATTCCGCCGAACAACGTGCGGGATCGTGAGCTACCCTTGCGAGCCATCGCCGCACACGGTCAGGGTGAGAACCTGGAATACGCATTGAATAACACCGACGGTATCTTGTCCGTACTCGAGGAGTATTTCGGCACGCCGTATCCGTACAAAAAACTCGACCTTATCGCGATGCCGGAAAGCTTCGGCGGCGCGATGGAAAATGTTGGCGCAATCACGTACGACGAATATCTTCTCTTGATGGATGAGAACTCACCGGTCGGGCAGCGTCGCCGGTACACAAGCGTTCATGCACATGAAATGGCGCACATGTGGTTCGGTGACCTCGTGACGCCTGAGTGGTGGAATGATATCTGGCTGAACGAGTCATTCGCGTCCTGGATGATGCACAAAGCAGCCGATGGATACTGGCCGGAAGGAGAGTTTGATCGCGAGACGCTCAAACGTGCGCTGGGCGCAATGGCCGGTGACTCCCTGGCGGCCGCAAGGCAGATTCGCGAACCTGTGGATCGCAACGAAAGCATATCCGATGCATTTGACGGTATTACCTACCAAAAAGGCGCGGGAGTGCTTGCGATGTTGGAGCGCTATGTTGGCGAGGATGAGTTTCAAGCTGGAATTCGTCTGCACATGGATCGCCACCAGGACGGCACAGCAACGGCAGAGGATTTTATTGCCTCCGTGGCCGAGGGCTCGGATCGTACTGAAATCGAGGCCGCCTTTACGTCCTTCATTGAGCAGCCCGGCGTTCCGTTGTTGTCGGTCAGCGCCAACTGTGTAGAAGGGGAGAGTCCCACACTTGATGTCAGGCAGACACGTTACGCGCCGCTGGGATCCAGTATTGACCCCGCTTCAGGCGAGTGGCAGGTGCCATTTTGTGTTGCGTTTAATGATGGCGCTGAGCGCAAGAGCAGTTGCACACTGATCACCGAACGCGAGCAAACGATTGAACTGGACTCGAACAGATGTCCGAGCAGCGTCATGCCGAATGCGGACGGAGCCGGGTACTATCGCTTCGCGATGGACGAAGCCGGTTGGCAGGCACTTATCGAAAATATGGCCGACCTCGCTGCAGCGGAGGCGCTGGTTCTGGCAGACAGTCTCGATGCCGCGTTCCGTTCCGGTCGTGTTTCCGCCGAGACTTATGTGTCCGGGATGGCAGCACTCATCAATCATGAAACCTGGGACGTGTCGGATGCAGCGATGACGCAGCTTGAATCAATCACGGCCATCATTGACAACGATAAACTCGCCATCGTTGAAAAGGCATTACAGAAAATGGTGAAGCCTCGGTACGAGTCATTGCAAGGCGCGACCGGTCCCGGCAATGAAATGCTGCAACAGCGTATGCAGCGATTCATGATCGTTATCGCCAAGGACGAGGCGATGCGCGAGCCGCTGGCCCGACAAGCGGCGTTGAGATTAGGGCTCGACGGTGATCCGGATCCGGATGCTGCTTCCGCCAGTGAGCTCGAAACCATCTTTAGCATCGGTGTGCAGGATATCGGTCAGCCGTTTTTTGATCTACTTCTCAAAGAGGCGGTCAACTCCCAGGACTCCGCTTTCCGCGGCAGCGCTCGCGGCGCGCTGGCACGGGCTGAGGATCCTGTGCTGGTTGAGAAATTGCAGGCGGCCGTACTCGCAGGTGAGTTTAAGGGTGGCGATATGTTGGGCATCGTGTTTCGGCAGATGGTTCGAGCCAAAACCACCGAGATGACCTACGCCTGGATCAGGGAAAACGACGTGGCGATCATTGAACGCGTTCCCGAGAGACGCCGATCCGGCAGTGTGCCGGCATTCGGCAGCTCATTTTGTAGCGTAGATCGGGCGGACGAATGGCAGGACTTTATCCTGTCACACGCAGACAGCCTGCCTGGATATGAGCGAACGCTAGCCCAGACGATCGAAGGCATTCGACTGTGCGCTGCACTACGGGATGCCAACGAGGATGAGTTGGTTACGGCGTTCGCGGCATACTAGATGCCCGCCAGATCGGTCAGCATGTCATGCCAGTACTCGAGTGCGCCAAAAAATGCGTCAACTTGCACGCGTTCATTCAAGCCGTGAGAAAATTCGCTCTGGCCTGAAAAACAGGCCCATGACACCGTAAGTCGGCATGCCCGCCAGGTAATTTGCTACTTCTGGTACTTTGCCATGACCGGCTGGAGATGATGTGGCGGTAGATCTCCAGTGCGGTTTTTTGATAGTCCGCGGTGTAGTCGGTGCTGCTTGACTGGGGATAGGCTGCTGGGGATATTTCTTGACTGAATAAAGGCTTGTTGGCGCAAAGAGAAT
>CAZMRZ010000138.1:0-3373 GCA_964568835.1 uncultured Woeseiaceae bacterium
CGAAATCCGGCGAACTGAACAACACCACCCAGCCCCAGCGACGACGCTTGCGCCCGCAGCTGATTGTTCAGGTATCCATCGCCGAAAATAATCAGTCGGCACTGTGGATGAGTGTCTTTAAGATCCGCGACAGCCTGCAACAAGTACTGATGCCCCTTGCGCGGAATAAGCTGTCCGGCCGCGGCGATGGTGAATGCCCCTTTGTCGATCGCGAATTCTTGTCGAAAAGCTTCGTGGTCGGGCTCTTTCGCAAACGCCTCGGCGTCCACCGCGCTGCGAATGACGGCGATACGCTCATCGGCAACATCGTGCTCACGAAGAACCTGGGCGATGGCTTCCGAGATGGCGATGATTTTTCTAAACGGCTTGTAGCGCAGCGCCGCCAGGAGCCGCATTTCCGTGTTATCCACGCGTCGGGATACGACCGCGGGAATATCGGCGTAGGAAGCGGCAAGACCGCCCAGCAAATCTGCGCCGCGGCGACTGTGGCAATGCACAATATCGGGTGCCTGGTCCTTGAGAAACTGCAAGAGCCGATAGGCGAACGGCAAATCCAGTTCTCCCGCGCAAAACAGGTTCTGAACCCGGATCCCGGCCATGCGCGCGACGCCATCGATGCCGGAATCTGGCGGGCAAACCAGCGTATTGTCGTGACCGCGCTCGCGTAAGGCATTGATCAGGTAGATAACCTGCTGCGGGCCGCCTAAAAAATGGCGCCCGGTTTCGACATGCAGTATTTTCACTCGTCCATAATAATGAATCGCACGCTCCGGCGCGCCCCTACTGTAGGAGGTCGCCCTGCGGCCGACAAGAAATCAACAATGAAAGCCGAAGTCACCCCCGTCCATACACCGATGATGCGCCAGTATCTCGGCATCAAATCCGACTATCCGGACATGCTCATGTTCTATCGCATGGGCGACTTTTACGAGCTGTTTTACGATGACGCCAAACGAGCTGCATCGCTCCTGGACATCACCCTGACGGCACGCGGCAAATCGGGCGGCAACGCTATTCCGATGTGCGGCGTGCCTTATCACGCCGTCGAAGGCTATCTGGCGAAACTCGTTCGCAAGGGCGAGTCCGTGGCCATCTGCGAGCAGATAGGCGACCCGGCCACGAGCAAAGGGCCCGTCGAGCGTAAAGTCACGAGGGTTGTAACCCCGGGAACTCTGACAGACGAGGCGCTGCTTTCCGCAAATCGCGATAACGTCGTCGCGGCGGTCTTTGGCAACGACGACGCCTACGGCATCGCCTGGCTCGACTTGTCAGCGGGCCGATTCCGCCTCGCCGAAACGCCCGACGAAGAATCCTTGTTTGGCGAGATCGAACGACTGCGCCCGGCGGAGTTGCTCGTCGACGAAGACCACTCATTCAGCGAGTCATTTAACGATAGCGTTCGGGTCACGCGTCGTCCGCCCTGGCACTTCGAACTCGACAGCTGCACTCGGCTCCTCTGCAATCAATTCGCGACTCGAGATCTCAGTGGTTTCGGTTGTGAAGGCTTTCCGCGCGGCATCGCAGCCGCAGGTGCCTTGCTCCAGTACGTCAACGACACACAAAAGGCGTCGCTACCTCACTTGCAGTCGATCAAGGTCGAGTTGCGCGGCGATGCGGTCATCATGGATGGCCCAACGCGTCGCAACCTCGAACTTGAGGAGTCGCTCAGCGGGCTGAATCAACACACCTTGGCTGGCGTCATGGATCAATGCCAGACGGCGATGGGCAGCCGCCTGTTGCGTCGCTGGATACAACGGCCACTGCGAGACGCTCCGATTTTGAAGTCGCGCTATCAGGCACTCGATGCTCTGATCACCGGCGGGTCGATCGATGCGCTGCAAACCTCCCTCGACGGCATCGGTGATGTCGAACGCATCCTGTCGCGCGTTGCTTTGCGCTCGGCACGCCCCCGCGATCTTCGGCAGCTTTGCGAAGCGGTGACACGACTGCCCGAGCTGCAGCAGCAACTTGCGGCGATTGACTCGCCGTTGCTTTCGGATCTGGCGACGCAAATCGGAGAGCATCGCGACCAGCAACATCTTCTCGCCAAGGCCATCATTGACAGTCCGCCGATGCTGATTCGCGATGGCGGCGTCATCGCGCCTGGATATGACGATGAACTTGATGATCTTCGCGCGATCGCTGAAAACGCGGATCAATATCTCGTCGACCTGGAAAAGCGTGAGCGCGAACGGACCGGGATTGCGACCCTGAAGTTGGGCTACAACCGTGTGCATGGTTATTACATTGAGATCAGCAAAGGCCAGGCCGACAAAGCGCCCGTCGAATACGTACGTCGACAGACCTTGAAGGCAGCCGAACGATATATCACGCCAGAACTGAAGGAATTTGAAGACAAGGTTCTGGGCGCCCGCGAACGCGCGCTGACGCGCGAAAAGTTTTTGTACGAGGATCTTCTCGACAAGCTGCACCTTGTGCTCGGCGAAATGGCTTTGAGTGCTTCAGGTCTTGCTGAACTTGACGTGCTTGCCTGCTTCGCCGAACGGGCGCAGACGCTGAACCTGGCCATGCCCGAGATTTGCGATACGCCGTGTATCGAAATTGAAGGCGGCCGCCATCTGGTCGTAGAACAAGTTATCGACACTCCGTTTATCGCAAACGACTTGTCGCTTGGCGCCGAGAAGCGGCTGCTGGTTATTACCGGGCCGAACATGGGCGGTAAATCGACCTACATGCGCCAGACGGCGCTCATCGTTATTCTCGCCCACGTCGGCTGTTTCGTACCTGCTGACAAACTGAAGATCGGACCCATAGACCGCATCTTCACGCGTATCGGCGCGTCCGATGATCTTGCGGGCGGCCGGTCAACGTTTATGGTCGAAATGACCGAAACCGCGACGATTCTAAACAACGCGACGGACCAGAGCCTCGTGCTCATGGATGAGATCGGGCGCGGTACGAGTACGTTTGATGGCCTGTCGCTCGCATGGGCAGCAGCGCATCACATGGGTGAAAAGGCCAAAGCGTTCACATTGTTCGCAACACACTATTTCGAACTTACCGCGCTCGCTCAGGAATTATCCGGTTGCGACAACGTTCATCTGGATGCGACGGAACATGACGGGCAACTGGTATTCCTGCATTCCGTCAAAGAGGGGCCGGCCAATCAAAGCTACGGGTTGCAGGTCGCCTCGCTGGCAGGTGTACCGAATGAGGTCATCCGACGTGCGAAAACCTATCTCAAAACGCTCGAGTCGCAGCAAGCAATCCACAAAGACAGTCCGCAAGCGCAATTCGATTTGAGTGTTAGCGATCCGATCGAAAAAATGGTCGACGACCCGCTTCGTGGAGCTGTAGAGGACCTGGATCCGGACGCAATGTCTCCGCGCGAAGCGCTGGAAGCGCTCTACAA
>CAZMRZ010000139.1:0-3329 GCA_964568835.1 uncultured Woeseiaceae bacterium
ACGTACTCGTCGAGTACTGCGTTGATTTCCATCGGTTTTGGCAGCTTTTCGTGGCCGGTGTCGCCCGTGTCCTCGAGCTCTTCCCGGATAATGTCGTTGCAGAGCTCGACGCATTCGTCACAGATAAAAACTGACGGGCCCGCAATGAGCTTCCGAACTTCGTGTTGAGATTTGCCGCAAAAAGAACAATAGAGGAGTTTTCCGTCCTCGCTCTTACCGCGGGTTTCATCACTCATACGAACTGGGCCTTTATGACATAAGAAATCAGACAATTACGCCTTGCCTGTGGCGTTGGGGTCGTAGTTTACATGGGCGCTATCAAGGTTCAAAGCCCCAAGTCTCGAAATGACACGACAGCGATATAACTAATTGATATTAAAGAGCTTAGACTACAGGCCACGCGATCAATCCAAAGCAATTGTCAAAAAGAAACAGATATAGGCAGTTGCTCGTATGGAGACTGCCTGCGAACCGTGCGAAAAACCCATTTAAGGAATTAGACAATTCAGTAAATTCACGCATAGGGAATCACCTTGAAATCAATCACTCTATTGCCGACGGCGGCAAGCCTGCTCGCGGCACTGTTACTGACCCAAATTGGGTGCACGGAATCCGGCCAGGAGCCGGTCGCTGACGACCCGGTAATGACCTCTCCGGTACCTGATGGCATGGTTCGCGGCACAGTGCTGGAGACATTGAACGCGGGTATCTACACCTACGTTTTCATCGAGACGGATCAGGACCAGCGTTGGGTTGCCGTACCCAAAACTGCCGTGCTGGTTGATGACGTGGTACTGACCGAACAGGGAATGGCCATGATCGATTTCGAAAGCAAGACTCTGAACCGTACGTTCGAAGTGGTCTATTTTTCTGGCGGATTACAAAATCTGACGGCGCCTGCCCCGCTAGCTGCGGATACCAGTGGCGCGCTGCCGCAGGGACACCCCAGCACTGACAGCACCGTCGAGGCAGCGCCTCAGGTCGTCAAAGTAGCCGAGCTGACGCCCGGCGAGAACATCGCCTATGTGTATGCCAATCAAGATGCACTGGCAGGCCAGCCGATCAGCCTGCGCGGCGAAGTGGTCAAATACAATGCCAATATCCTGGGCACCAACTTCATCCACATTCAGGATGGATCAGGCGATGTAGCCGATGGTAGCAATGACCTGACGGTGACGAGCAAGGCTGTAACGGCTGTGGGCGAGACGGTCGTCGTCACCGGTACCGTCATACAGAACAAGGACTTCGGCTACGGCTATAATTTCCCGGTGCTGATGGAAGACGCCAGCATCAGTTCCGAGTAGCGCTTGAGAATCAGTCGTCGGACTTGCCGCCCATACCCTTGCGGTCCGCGAGTACGGTGTCGATAAGCCCGTATTCCACGGCGGCTTCGGCGCCCATGAAATTGTCGCGCTCAAGATCCTTCTCGATCTGCTTGAGGTCCTGGCCCGTGTGCTTCGCCATAATTTCGTTCAGGCGGTGCTTCAGCGCGATGACTTCTTCTGCATGGATGCTGATGTCCGTCACCTGGCCCTGATAGCCCGCGCTGGGCTGATGCACCATGACCCGTGAGTGCGGCAGTGCGTAGCGTTTGCCTTTTGTGCCACCGGCCAACAGCAATGCGCCCATGCTGGCTGCCTGACCGATACAAATCGTCGAAACATCGCAGTTGATGAACTGCATCGTATCGTAAACCGCCAGCCCGGAAGAAACGACGCCACCCGGTGAATTGATGTAGACGTGGATGTCTTTATTCGGGTTTTCAGACTCGAGATAAAGCAGTTGCGCCACGATCAGATTAGCCATCTGATCTTCAACAGGACCCACGATAAATATCAGTCGATCCTTGAGAAGCCGTGAGTAGATGTCATAGGCACGTTCACCGCGAGCCGTCTGTTCGACGACCATCGGCACGAGATTCAATGCAGTTGCGCTCATAGGTTTACTTTCCGTCGTACGTTGTTGGTCGATTGTCTCATGAAGCCGGTGGGTTCATATACTCTTTAAAGGCAATCTTTTTCGCCTTTGTCTGACCGTTTTCGATGATCCATTCAACGGCTTGCTGTTCAACCACCATAGGTTCGATCTGCTGCATGACCTGAGGATTGCTCATGTACATGTTGATCATGTCATCCGAATTCTCATAGCCAGCGCAAATATCCACTACTCGGGCCCGCATCATCGCCTCATCGACGGTAATTTGCTTGTCCATGATTAGCTGGCGCAGCAACAAGCCCAGGGCAACGCGCTTTTCAGCCGCTTCCGAGAAGTTTTCCAGCGCAGGTGCGCTCTCCGCATCTTCGATGCCCAGACGCTGCATCGCCTCGCGCTGCAGCGCGTGCATTTCCTGGTGTTTCAGCGTGTGCGGGATATCCAGTGGGTTGGCCTTGAGCAAGGCATCCATGACCTGCTCGCGAACATCATTCTTAACCTTCTGGTCCGCTTCGCGTTCCATGTTTTGACGCACCTCGGACTTGAAGCCCTCGAGCCCCCCTTCCGAGACGCTGAACGATTCCGCGAACTCGTCATTGAGCTCCGGCAATACTTCTGCTTCTACGCGATGCACTGTAATGGCAAAATCGGCTTTCTTGCTCGCGAGTTCATCTGCGTGATATTCCTTCGGAAACTTGACCTTGAAGCTCTTCTCGTCGCCTGTCTTGACGCCTTCGAGGCCTTTCTCAAAGTCCGGTAACATCTGTCCAGAGCCCAGCACGACAGCAAATTCTTTACCTTCGCCACCCTCAAAAGCCTCGCCCTTCAGCGTGCCAACGAAATCGATCGTTACACGGTCGCCGTCGGCACTCTTGCGATCAACCTCTTCCCAGGTCGCTTTCTGCTTACGCAGTTTCAGCATCATATCGTCGATGTCGCCATCACCGATTGAAACGTCGGGCGTCTCGATCTTGATCTTTTCGAGATTCTTGAGTTCAACTTCAGGCATAACCTCAAACGTCGCTGTAAACGCGAACGTTTTCCCATCGTCCGGTTCGGGCTCGATTTTCGGGGCTCCGGCGGGATTCAGTTTCTGCTGAGTGACGGCTTCGGTATAGCTCTTCTGCAGGGTATCGCCGAGCACTTCCTCACGGACTTGCTTGCCATAACGCTGCCGGACGATCTTGGCCGGTACTTTGCCGGGTCGGAAACCCTTGATCTTGGCCGTTCGACCCAGCGTCTGAAGGCGCGAATCCACTTGTTGTTCGATGGGAGCGATAGGTAGCTCGACGCGCATACGGCGTTCCAGAGTACCTGTCGATTCGACAGTGACATCCATTCTATAATTCTCTATAAATTAGTTACTTACGATTGAGATGACGATTGAGATGACGATT
>CAZMRZ010000140.1:0-3311 GCA_964568835.1 uncultured Woeseiaceae bacterium
TGGTGAATCCAGGCGATCGATTTCAGACACAACGAAAAAAGCCGCCATCAGGCGGCTTTTTTGTGTCTGAACGGTCTGCCTCTAAACAGCGAGTGCTTTGACTCGCTTATTCAGGCGACTCTTGTGCCGTGCGGCCTTGTTCTTGGTGACAATACCCTTGTTGATCATGCTGTCGATCACAGGTACGGCATCCTTGTAGGCGGTCGCTGCAGCGTCCTTATCGCCGGCATCGCATGCCTTGACGACGCTCTTGATCTTGGTGCGCATAAAAGAACGCATGCCCATGTTGTGCTGGCGAGTCTTCTCACCCTGGCGGGCGCGTTTTCGTGCTGATTTGATGTTTGCCACTGGTTTTTCCGTGTCGTGCTCTCAAAGAGCCGCGTATTATTCGTGGCCTGAGGGCCATTGTCAACCACAACCCGCACAAAGGTATCGGAGCCCTTTCAGGACGCGCTAAATGACTGATTTTAAGACTTTTTTGGGCTAAACTCCCCGCAGTTATGAGTACCGAAAACAACACAGCGAATGGTCCGGGTGAGGACTCCGCAAATCGCGAGGAAATCACGTCTGGAACTGGCCTGGCCCGAAAGACCTCAATCGTCGGGGGCATGACCCTGATTTCGAGAATTCTCGGGCTTCTGCGTGATGTGGTTTTCGCCCGGTATTTCGGCGCCGGGCTATTAATGGACGCCTTCCTGGTAGCCAACCGAATCCCGAACATGTTGCGGCGTTTCTTTGCGGAGGGTGCGTTCTCGGCCGGATTCGTTCCGGTGATGGCGAGATACCGGGAAAAACACGAACATGAAGACGCGCGTGAATTCATCGACTCGGTTTCCGGCACGTTTGGCGTCATTCTATTTGTCGTGACTCTGGTGGGTGTCGTCGCCGCACCGATCCTTGTGTTGATCGTTGCACCCGGTTTCGTCGGAGAGGGTGGGGACCTCGAACTTGCGGCCCTGATGCTGCGTTTTACATTCCCCTATTTGTTCTTCGTGTCGCTGACGGCTTTCGCGGGCGGCATTCTGAATACCTATGGGCGATTCGGTGTGCCGGCATTCACACCCGTGCTGCTGAATATCGTTTTGATCGCCGCCGCTGTGTGGCTTTCACCCAGGCTCGAGCAACCGATTATGGCATTGGCCTACGCCGTGCTGATTGCGGGTGTCTTCCAGCTTTTGTTTCAGCTTCCATTTCTCGCCAATATACACGCCTTGCCGCGGCCGAAGTGGGCGCCAAAGCATGAGGGGGTCAAGCGGGCGTTCAAGCTGATGGTGCCTGCGATCTTCGGGTCTTCTGCGGCACAGATAAACGTTCTTCTGGGCGGCATCATCGCTTCGCTGCTGCCCGTCGGCAGTATCAGCTATCTGTATTTTTCCGATCGACTGATGGAGTTTCCTTTAGGGATCTTCGGCATCGCGCTGGGAACCGTGACCTTGCCCTATCTGTCGAGACTCTGGGCCAATAACGACAAGACGGCGTTTTCTCAAACACTGGACTGGTCATTACGGCTTGCGCTCCTGATTGCCGTACCCGCTGCCATTGGCTTGTTCGTATTGGCGGAGCCGCTGGTCACCGCCCTGTTCTATGGCGGTGTCTTCGACGAGAACGCCGTTCGCATGACAGCACTCGCATTGAAAGCATACGCCCTTGGATTAGTCGGCTTCTCGTTCGTCAAGATCCTTGCGCCGGCGTACTTCGCTCGTGAAGACACGAGGACGCCCGTGCGGATTGCGGTGCTCGCGCTTATCGTGAATTTGATTCTGAGTGTCGGACTCGGTTGGTATCTTTCTTCAAGTGGTTTTGCAGGACCGCACGCAGGTCTGGCGGCGGCAACATCGGCGGCGGCCATTCTCAATGCATTCTTGTTGTACCGCGGCCTGATCAGAGAGCGAATACTGTTGCTCTCCAGCGGGTGGTCGCTGCTCCTGCTTCGGGTTGCGCTTGCAAACGTGGCGATGTTCGCCGTGCTCTTTTCTCTGCTTCGGCCCCTTGAATGGTGGATAACAACGTCCTTTATGGGACGAGTAGGATGGTTGTCAGTCACCATCATCGCAGGCGCCGGAGCCTATTTTGTCGCGTTGCTGTTGATGGGTACCAGACTGTCCCAGTTCCGCTTGCGAGCAGACTGATATGAAGCTTGTCCGACACCTGTCCGATTTGCCATACGAAGCGCTGGCGCAGGGCAGTGTTGTAACCATTGGGAGCTTCGACGGCCTGCATTTGGGTCACCGGCAGTTGCTGGACCGAGTGATTGCCAGCGCCAAAGCGCTCGGCGTTCCTTCGATCGTTATGAGTTTCGAGCCGACTCCCAAGGAGTTCTTCGCCGCCACTAATCCGCCGGCAAGACTGATGCGCTTTCGAGAAAAGTTCGAGTCTCTGGATGAATACGGTGTGGATATTTTCTACTGCCCTCGATTCGATACGACCATGCGCAGTATCCGATCTGATGCGTTTATTCGTCGAATCCTGGTGCATGGTCTGAATGCTATTCACATTGTTGTTGGTGACGATTTCAACTTTGCACGCAAGCGTGAGGGCAGCATTGCCGATCTGCTACGAACAAAAACCGCCCTCAGATTCGATGTCGATCAGGTACCCAGTATTATTGAGGAAGGTATTCGCGTCAGCAGTACCGCAATTAGAGCGGAGTTAGCCGACGGCCAACTGGCGCGCGCGACTGCGCTGCTCGGACGGCCGTATCGCATGTCAGGGCGTATTATGCAGGGGCGTCAGGTTGGCAGGACCTTGGGTTATCCGACCGCCAACGTCGATCTGAGGCGCCGTCAAAGCGCCGTTATGGGTATCTTCGCGGTCAAAGTGTCCGGGCTCGCGGAAGGGCAGATCGATGGTGTTGCCAGTGTCGGGACACGACCAACGTTCGACCTGGTCAAGCCATTGCTGGAGGTCAATCTGTTCGACTTTGATCGCGATATTTACGGCGAATATATTCACGTCGATTTTATCGCCCGCATAAGAGACGAGGAAAAATTTGAATCAGTTGATGAATTGGTTGCGCAAATGAGCAAGGACGCCGAAAATGCACGATCAATTCTGGCCGCGGCCTGACAGGATAGTACTTTGACCAATGCAGCAGACAGCAATACCACAAACGCTCGATTCGTAACCTGGATGGTGGTTGCTATCGTTGTTGTGATCGCCGATCAGCTTACGAAATGGGCGATCGTGGAGTGGGTAGCCCTGTACGATAAAATACCGCTCAACTCATTCATAAACCTTACACACCAGAAGAACTCCGGCGCGGCTTTCAGCTTTCTTGCCGATGCAGGTGGGTGGCAGCGGTGGTTCTTTGT
>CAZMRZ010000141.1:0-3304 GCA_964568835.1 uncultured Woeseiaceae bacterium
CGAACGTCTGGTTCTGGTTGCTTGCTTGTCTGGGTTTCGCGGGACGTTACCTGCAGCGCCCGAGCCGTCTCTTGACGTATCTCAATGGCGCCGTTTATCCAATATTTTGTATACACCTAACGATCATTGTTGCGCTGGGATATGTGATCGTTCCTCTCGATTGGTCGATATTGACAAAGTACCTGACCATTACGACGGGGACGATCGTCGTATCGCTTGGTAGCTACGAATTGGTGTGGCGCAGAATCGCCTGGTTGCGACCACTTTTGGGCCTGAAGCCCCTGCACGCCGGAAAATCGAAGATCCGATCGACCGTTATTCGCGGCATTATTGACAATAATAGTAAACAGTGTTAACTATATGTGATCATGAGTAACAAAGCTCAAGCTGTCCCCACTATGCCAGGCACTACCGTTCACAGCATCGTCGAGGCGACGCGAACACTGCTGGCGAGGCGAGGTTACGGGACGTTTTCGATGCGCGAGGTTGCTGACCGCGCCGGGATCACAGCGGCAGCCATCTATCGGCATTTCCCGAACAAGGACGCTCTGGTGGACTTCGTCGTCAACGATACGCTTCGTGAATTCGAGCTGAAGCTCCTGCGTGCAGTCGCGCCCATGCCTGTCGGATCGTTCGAACGCTTAGCCGCGTTGGGTACCGAATACATTCGGATCGCCACAGAGCACGAGGAGCAGTTCAAAGTCCTGTTCACCCGCATTGGCCAGAACCCACGAAAGCTCGCGGACTTTCCCGGGCAATGCGGCTACCAGGTGCTGCGCCAGTGTGTCGTCGAGGCCATTGAGGCAGGTACCGTGCGAGAGGCCGATCCTGATCTGGTCGCGTTTTTTCTCTGGTCGCGGGTGCATGGCATCGCGATGCTCTTGCTCGCTTGCGACTTTAGCGACACGATGCCGGCCAATATCGGTGAACTGACGGCGCAGAATTTATTCGCAGCTACTCGCGATTTTGTTGTGAGCGGCTTACAGGCAGAATCGTAATGTCAGCGGCATTCCCACGCGCGCGATGGTGGGTTCGTCTCTCGTGGTTTTGGCTCGTTCTGCTTGCGCCGTTGTTGGTGTTCTCCAACGGGCGTTGGCAACTTGCGATCGCCGCACTGGCGTCGCCTTTCTTGGCGCGCCTCTTTCTCTTTTCACAACCTGTCGCTAGGGGGTTGCTGATATTGTTGCCGCTGCAACTCGTCGCCTACTTGGTCATGTGGTGGGAGGTTATCCCTGCGCCGGGCGTGCTCTACTACATAATCGCCGCTGCGTACGGGCTTTGCTATTTTTTGCCATTTGTCGTCGACCGAATCGCATCAGACCGCATCAAGGGTTTCGCCAGCACACTTGTCTTGCCCCTCTCCTGGTACCTCGTAGAGATTCTCATACAATTGCTTACGCCATACGGGAGTTGGTCATCTGTAGGGTACACACAGATGGGGCATGGTCTTTTGACGCCGCTCGCGGCCTGGATCGGTGTTGCGGGCGTGGCATTTGTCACCGTGTGGGTGGCATCGGTGGCGTCATGGTTGGTTGCTACGACGGTTCCGGTAATGAGTCGTACTTTCGCATTGGCCCTCTGGGCCGGTTCGATATTGATGTTGGTCTGGTTGGCTAATACGCCGACCGCGGGCGACTCGTCAAATGCGGATACTCTAGCGGTCGCGGCGATTACACCATCGTACGAAGCAACGCTAAAAGTTGCTCGCGCGGTACAGGTGGCCAGGAAATCCGGCAAATTCGACGGTGAGAATCGGACCAACATTGACAACGTTGTGTTCGAACTCAATGACGAATTGCTTACGCGCAGCCGCGATGCAGCTCAAGCGGGCGCGAGGCTGATTGCGTGGTCGGAAACGGCAGGCCGCGTGCTGGGGTCTCAGGAAGATCGTCTTATTGCGCAGGCACAAGAGTTGGCCCGCGAAGAGGGCGTTTATCTCTTCATGGGAATTGGTGTGTTGCATCCGGACAGCCAACCACCTTTGGAAAACAAGGTTATTGCCATTACGCCGTCCGGTGAAATTGCCTGGCAGTACAGCAAGGCCCGACCCATTGTAGGTTCGGAGGCACCGTTCTTACCGCCCGGACACAATGAACTAGCTACGCTCGACACGCCGTATGGGCGGTTAGGTCTGGTTATTTGCCATGACCTCGATTTTGCCGATTTCGTGGCACAGGCGGGTCGGAAAGAGGTGGATCTCTTGCTCGTACCGTCGGCGGACTGGGCTGTTATCGCTGATCTGCATGCCAAGATGGGGGTAATGCGTGCTGTCGAAAACGGTTTTTGGTTGCTGCGACCCGCATACGATGGCCGTTCTGTAATTGCATCGCCCGATGGACGTGTTACTCATTCGGCATACGATGCGGAACTGGAAGAGCGCGTTCTTGCCGGCCAGATTACGGTGGCGGGGATCAACACCGTGTATCCGCACGTCAGATCCTATCTCCCGTTCGTAGCGATGGCGTTCCTTGGTGGATTATTAGTATTCGCCTGGCGAGACCGTCCATCTTGAAGAGTGCAATTTACTTGCTGTTGTCGGTTCTGCTCGTTGGCTTACAGGGACAGGCAGCCGAAACGACCCTGATAGACTTTGAATTGAAGGATCAGTTTAAGCACACTTATCGAGATGATGATTGGCGCGGTAAAGTTCTACTTCTTATAGGGTCGGACCAAAATGGCAGTCAATTCGATGCCGTCTGGGAGCAGGCTATTCGCGATTCAGTAACAGATCGCGCCGACATGGGAAGCCTGCGCATAGTCCATGTTGCAGACGTCAGGGGCGTACCTTTCTTTCTCAAAGGCGTAGTCAGCAGAAAATTTCCCGAGGACAAGACCAATCCGATCATTCTCGACTGGAAGGGTAGGTTTGCCACGGCCTACGGCTTCGAGGGCGACAAAGCCAACATTCTTGTGTTTGATAAAAACGCGCTCTTAGAGCAACAACTGGCCGTTTCTGGGATTGATAATCAAAAGCTGGTCGATTTGACCGACGTATTGGTTACGCTACTCGGGCGGCCGAGCAACAACGAGGGTGCTGACTGACCATTGCCGTTTCCGACCGGATCCGGGAGTGCCTGATACCGATTGTTTCGGGAAGACTCGAAGTTCACCGTCCAGAGGTTCTCTTCGACGACCTGGACACCGAGGTCATCTCACTCGGATTCAAAATCGCCTCTGACGGTCCGTTGCAGTGCATAGCGGAGCAGGCGTTGCATCAGCCGCTGCTGGAGGCCGCTTGGTTCTTCAAGACCCATACGAGCAAGCGCCTTTTCGAAGCCTGATTGCCTGCCGCTCAATGCCGAGT
>CAZMRZ010000142.1:0-3282 GCA_964568835.1 uncultured Woeseiaceae bacterium
GATGCGGGGCTCGCCAGGATCGCAGGCGAAGATCGTTTCCAGTCATTGTTAAAGAGAAGTAATTGAAGAAGGAGAGCGATATGAAGATGCAGTTTCCAGTCAAATTTGTAGCGGTTCTGGTGGCACTGTTGGTGATCAGCGCTTGTGCGCCGATGCCGCTGGGCGGGCCGGGCTCCGAAAATGCTCCTTATATAATTAAGATAAATTTTGCTAGCGCAAACGCTTGCGCGATTACCGGTGTCACCCCGGACCCGACGACCTGCGCTAAATCGGGTACTGGTTTTTGTATCGGGCAGAGTGATTGGGTTCAGTGGGAGAGCGACCCGGCCGATATTCGCTACGAGGTCTTTTTTGACCCCATCCAGGGACGTCCATTCGGTTCGAACGGTAAAGGTATCTTGAAAAAGAAAATTGATAAGGACGCACCATGGGTCCAGTACAAGTACTCCATACTTCGAAGACACTGCAGCAAGGAAACCGATACGTTTGATCCGCACATCCGTGTGGACCGGTAGTTTGGGTTGGGCGCTATACAAGCCCGAGGATAGAGGGATAAATGTCGCTTCCGACTACAAGAACGACTGCCTGGGTTGCCACGTACCAGCCAAGGCGAACGACTGGGTTTATACGGAAGCCTATCCGACCCTGGATTCGGATCAAGGCAACGAGTCATAAATGGTGGGTCGAACCGACAGCTGTCAAACAGGCATCAGTTCGACCCGAACGGCTAGCGGAACCGATACTGCAGGCCAACTGAAAATACGTTGCCGGCGGCATCCTCCAGGTCATAGCGGGTCCAATCGCCGGTGAGTTGCATCTTCCGGCTGAGTTGGAAGTTCAGACCAGCACCGAAGAAGAGGTTGCTGTCTTCGGGTGTTGCCTGACTGACATTGTTGATCTCAGCATTCCCGTCCCAGAAAAACATTCCCGCGTGGCCCATCAATGAGAAGCGCTCACTCAGCGGAATGTTGCCGACCGCTCCGAGCGTGAATCCGTCTGCGCTGACCGCCACATTGAGCTCGTTGCCATCGACGGTGAACGTCTGCTCGAAGTCGCCAAAGTTGTGGTAACCGCCTTCCAACGCGAAATGTTCGTTGAAGCGCCATCCCGCAACGACTCTGAACGCTGCGCCGCTGTCGTCGATATCAAAACCGTCGAAATCGTCATCCAGGCCTGCGCTGCCTATGCTGACGCCAACGAACGGTCCGTTGTCCTGCGCGTTTGCTGACAGGGCTGGAAGCATCAGAAAAATGGCGATTGCCGCAATCTGTTGAATTTTCATATCTATCCTCTTTGTGTTTCGTGAATTTAGTCTCCCAGTCCTCTGGGCTGCAGCAAACAATACGGACGGATTGCCCGGCGATACTGAAGGTTCGGAAAATCATTGGTAAAGGTTTGGTAAATCTTCTGTTTTCCTTGCTATGGCAAAGAGTTACAGTTCCGACAATGCAATCGCCAACATCACAAGACGGGCCGATCCAGATCGGAGACTTGCTCCTCGATCCGAGACAGCGAAGCGTCAGGCGTGGTTCGGAGACGATCTCGCTGCCGCGACTGTCCTTCGACCTGCTGTTGTGTCTCGCTCGTCATGCACCGGCCGTCGTCACCATGGATCAGCTACTGACCGAGGTGTGGGGCGATGTGGTCGTTGGTGATGAAACCGTCAAACAGCGAGTTAGCATGTTGCGGCAGAGCCTTGGCGAAAGCGGTGGCGAGCCGCGCTACCTGGAGTCGGTACGCAGTATCGGATATCGGCTGATACCGGCTGTCAGCGCGCCCGAACCTGCAGCGGCAAGTTCATCGCGAATTCCCTGGCCTTTACCCGCTATTGTGATTGTCGCGGCATTCTTGCTGATAGTTTTTCTACCTCGAAATGAGCCAGAGGTCGATCCTGCCGCCATTGATGTCGAGCCCTGGTCCGTTGCCGTATTGCCGTTCGAGGACATAAGCCCGAATGGCGATCAGGCCTATTTCAGTGACGGCATGCACGAGGAGATCATCGCTCGGCTGTCGGGCATTCCAAGGCTGGCCGTTACGTCCCGAACGTCGGTGTTGCCGTATCGCGCGGTCGCCAAGAGTATTACGGCGATTGCCGCTGAGCTTGGTGTGAATCTGATCATCGAAGGCAGCGTCAGGTATTCCGGTGAGCAACTCAGAATCACGATCCAGCTGATTGATGCAGTAGCCGACGAACACCTGTGGGCAGACACCTACGACCGGCCCCTTAGAGTTGGCGATATTTTCGATATCCAGACCGATGTCGCAGAAAAGGTGGCCGAGGCATTACAGATTGAACTGGATGGTGATGCAGCGGCAGGGGAGATATTGCCGACGGACAGTCTCGCGGCGTACAACGACTACTTGCTCGGCCGCTATCATGTGCATCGAGGGAATTCGCTGGATCTTGAACGCAGCATTGGGTTCTTCGAGTCGGCGATAGCCGAGGCTCCCGACTTTGCCGGCGCCCACGTTGGCCTCGGTCAGGCGCTCACATTTATCGGTACCAACTACGGCTGGCTGCCGCCTGATGAGGCGTTTCCGCGAGCCGAGCACGAGGTAGACGAAGCGCTTCGCCTCGATCCCGATTCGATCCGCGCGTACTCATTGCGCGGTGACATTCTGACCTGGTATCGGTGGGATTGGGTGGGCGCCGAAGAAGCGTATAAAACGGCGGTCGACAAAGGCGCCCGTTTTGATCTGGGCTACATGTTGCTTCTATCCATACTGGGTCGACACGATGAAGCAACGCATATGATCGAAGTGGCGATAGAGGCCTATCCCAGGGACCGGTGGATTCGGAGCAACGCCGCATGGCTCTTTGAGAGAGCCGGCAACCCGGAGCGTGCAAAGATTGAGGCTGATAGGGCTATTGCTATTGATGATAGCTACGGCGACGTCTATGCAGCGCGTGGCTGGGCGTTCTTGTCTCTCGGAAACATTGAAAGCGCGTTACAGGACTTTGAGAAGAATCTCGAATTAAACAGTCAGTCCGTTGCCGCGTTGTCCGATCTCGCTATTGCCAACTACCGGGCGGGCAATGAGGAAAGAGCTCGTCAGATCCTTCACGAGATCCTCGCCATTGATGTTTCGACTTATTCCTCTTATGACGTGGTGGCGCGGGTGTTCATCACCTTGGGGGATATCAAATCAACCTTCGAATGGTTGGAACGCGGATACGATGCCCGTTCTCGAGGAATGATTTTCCTGCATGAAGAAAGTGCGTGGAATCCGATTCGAGACGACATACGATTTCAGGACCTGATGCGCAGACTGGCTATGGAT
>CAZMRZ010000143.1:0-1104 GCA_964568835.1 uncultured Woeseiaceae bacterium
AACCTGCACCCTTTGCGTTTGGCGAAGCGCGTTTCATCTGCCGAATTCGTGGGAACGAGCTTCCTGTCCGGATGGTCGCTGCACTTTCATAAGCGGGGCGCCGACGGATCGGGTAAGGGCAACGTCCAGTCAGGTGGCGATGGTGTTCACGTCGCGGTTTTCGAGATTAGTGCCGACGATAAGCTCATACTTGATCGAATAGAGGGCGTCGGCTACTCCGCCGCGTTACTGGAGGTTCCGGAGTTCGGTGATTGTGTCTCCTACGTTGCGGACGAGTCGCACATAGACGGGACGTTGGAGCCGTATGACTGGTACAGGAAACTGGTATTGATTGGTGCGAAGACGCACGATTTTCCGGCGACTTACCTGAATCGGATTAAATCAGTTGCGACCTGCGAGGACCCGGATTCAGATCGTCGAAAAAAGCAGTGGGCTTCGATTCAGCATATAGAGTCAAACGGGAAGGGATCATGAATAGAATTCGGCGCCGCGCGACAAAACAACTTCCGTCTGTTCTTCTCACGCTACTGAGCATCATCCAGGCAATTGCCCTTGAGTCGCTTTGGGAGCGAACCATTCACCGACAGGAGTTCTTCGAGGCTTCGTGGATCGCGACTCTGGGTTGGCTTCAGGTCACCGTCACTTTTTCCGTCATCGTCCTCATCTGGATTGTCTATATCGCTCTGTTAATGCGGTTCCGCTGGACGCCAGCGCTGACCGATCTAGCCCTGCCATTTGCTGTTGGTATCGCGCAGTTTGCGCTGATCGAGCTTGCGTCGCCGGCAAGACTCGGCGAATGGTGCCTGGGGCTTGCCGCACTTGCAGTGATTGCGATGGCCATCGATTTTCGATTCATAAGGCGCGCCCGGCGTGACCCTCGAAATAGAGAATTTTTCGATAATGTATTACCGGCAACGTGGCGAGACCACGCACCGCAATTCTGTTTTGTGCTGTTCGCTATCGGCGCCGGGGCGTACATTATTGTGACGAAACACAATGGTTGGTTCGCGTTTCTTACACTGATGATCTCCATAGCGTCCCTCGCGTACAACGGCTGGTTGCAGGTTCACTTCTGGAATAAGTCGATGGACGGCAATCAGCCGC
>CAZMRZ010000143.1:1204-3276 GCA_964568835.1 uncultured Woeseiaceae bacterium
TCAGATGGGATTCGCATTATCAGACATCGAGCTCACGAGCTCAGCCTTTCCACTACACGGAAAGATTCCCAAGAAATACACTGGAGAAGCCGAAGACGTCTCCCCTGAAATGTCGTGGACGAACGTACCCGACGGGACGAAGTCCTTCGCCTTGTTTTGCCACGATCCCGATGCGCCATTGGTCACGCCGGGCGCGTACGGTTTCGTTCATTGGGTGCTATACAATATCCCGGCGTCAGTGACGAAGATTGAAGAAGGCGAGAACAGCTACACCAGCGGCGTTACCAACTTTGGGCGCGCAGGCTATGGTGGTCCGATGCCGCCCGAAGGCCATGGCAGGCACCACTATTTCTTCTGGATACTCGCCCTGGATGATAAGACTGAACTCGAAGCCGGCCTGTCGATGGCGGAGCTTCTGAGCGCGATCGAATCGAACGTTATTGGTATGAATCGCCTGGTGGGTACGTATTCCAGATCGGCTGACAAGTAGGAGCAGGCTATGGACCCGGAAAATGAGAGCGACAAAAAGTCCCGTCAAACCAAGAAGAAAGACGACTAGTCCTCCAAGGCCGGATCGGCGCCCAGTGCTTTAACGAGTGCTATGGACATCACGACCCCCACAAAAAGAATGGGCAATGATACGACAAGCAGAATGACTTGAATGGGACGCAGGTTTCCGTTCATCAACATCAGCGCGATGGGCATGACGCCCAAAGCGAAGGCCCAGAAGACGCGATGCCAGCGTGCCGGGTCATCGCCCGCCTTCAGGTGCAAGGTCGCGCTGGACGCGAGCGTGTATGAAGCCGAGTCGTAGGTCGTCGCCGCGAAAATAATCGCAATGACCGAAAACAATCCGATGACGACGGCGGCCAACGGAAGCGTTTCAAGCATGGCAACGATAGCGGCATTGCCGCTTTGCGAGCGCATAATCCCGGTGAAGTCGACCTCGCCGGTAAGCTCGAGAAAAAGACCGTAGTTGCCCATGATCATGTAGAACAACCAGCTGCCAAGTGATCCCCAGATCATCATGCCCGTGATCATTTGCCGGATGGTTCTGCCCTTCGAAATGCGTGTGACGAACAGGCCAACGTAGGGTGCGAACGCGATCCACCAGGCCCAGTAAAAAATCGTCCAGCTTTCGACAAATCCCGATTCGGTGAACGGGTCTGTCCAGAAGTTCATGCGCAGAAAGTTGCCTGCCATAACACCGAGGCTGTTGAGGCTCGTCTTCAAAAGAAACACCGTTGGACCGACGAGCAGGATGAATACCAACAAACCCAACGCAAGAACGACGTTGATATCGCTCAGGCGCTTGATGCCTTTCTTAAGGCCGAGCCAGACGCTGACGGCGAACAGTGCGATGCAAAGGCCGACGACAGCAATTTCCACGGTGTCGTTTGGTTCGATATTGAATAGCCAGCCAATAGTCGCGGCAATCATAGGGGTTGAAAACCCGAGGCTCGACGCGGCTCCACCGAGCAGCGCAACCATAAACAGAAAATCGATAGCTCGAGCCAGTGGGCCGTGTTCTTTTCCTTTCAGAAACCAGTGGCAACTAACGCTGAATCGGAGGATGTCGAGTTTCTTCGAGTAGTAGGGGTACGCAATCGCGACCGCGGGCAAGCAGTAAAATGCCCACGCCGTGAAGCCCCAGTGGAATAGCCCGTAGGTGGATGCCCATTCGGCGGCTTCAGCGCTGCGGGGTTCTGCGCCGAACGGCGGAGCGTCGTAATAGTAGGCCCACTCGACGCCACACCAGTACAAAAGACCTGCGCCGACGCCCGCGCAAAACAGCATTCCGACCCAACTGATTTCGCTGAACTCCGGTTTGCCATCGTCACTGTCGCCAAGCCGAACGTTGCCGTAGCGACTAAACGCTAGCCAGGTCAGGAAACCGATTGCGGCAACGCTCGCGAGCAAATAGAGCACCCCGAATTCGTTCGCGATGTACGCGTACAAGCGTTCCAGGAAGGCGCTGGACTCTTCCGGGTACGCCATCAGCGGCACGGCGGAAAAGACGATAATCGCCGCACACAGCCCAAAACTGGGCCAATCCACTCGGCTCTGCTCCA
>CAZMRZ010000144.1:0-3239 GCA_964568835.1 uncultured Woeseiaceae bacterium
TCTGTTCCAAGAAGCAGCGGAACGCCAGCCTCATGCATCTCAAACAACAGCGCCGAAAACGTCTCGATATTGCGTACGAGGTGTGCAATCGCCGCATCTTGATCTCCTAATGAATCACGCAAGAGCTTGCCGAAACCTGCCCGGTATTCATTGGTTTCCGGATTCAAGTATTCGTTCCGAATGTGCCCGGGCAGATAGGCAAGGCGTTCATCCGATTGCAACTCGGCGAACAGATCATCGGAAACATAGTTGAGAATATATTTGTAGATAATCAAAGTTGGATCAATATAGATGCCGGACTCAGCCACATCACGCACAACCGGCGCCCGATACTCCGGATCGCTCATCCGTTCAGCGTGGGGGAAGTAGGCCTTCAAATAATTCTCGATAGATCCCGCCGCCGCTTCTCCGTGCGCTGGGTCGCGCGCTACGTACACAAACTCCTCCATGTGTTCGATGGCATCTACGCGTAGTGAGTCGGATAACGGTCTCAGGTGCTGCATGTGTCCAGTGGTACGAAGGCCACGTGCTCGAGCGCCGTTAACGAGACTATCGTAGACGTCATTGTCGAGCGATCCATGAATCTTAACAACGTCATACCCCTTCTCAACATGATGATCGAGCATCGGACCAACTTCGGCCAACGTAGGGAGCTCCTCAGCGTGTAGCTGTGGCCCGCTAACCAGGTACCTCGGACCATCCATTCGTCCGGCCGCAACATCGTCACGAAGTTGTAGGTGATCGATTTCAATGTCGCCGTCACGGTCCGCGAGTCCCATATTGAATACCGTCGTCACACCGTTAGCGAGGAACAGATTGAAAGCTGCCTGCGGGTTCATGCGCATGTGGATATGCATGTCGGCCAAACCGGGCATGAGATATTTTCCGGCGGCGTCGATGCGTGCGCTTGCCTCTATGTTGTCGGCCAATGACTGATCGAGAATAGCGATGATTTGCCCGTCGTGGACTGCGACCACTTTGTTGTTGAGAACGACTTCCGCACTGAGTGGAACGACGTTGACGTTTTCGAAAACATAGTCGGCTTCGATCGTTGCTTGCTGTGTTGTACAGCCAATCGAAACCGAAGCCGTCAGTGAAAGGCTGAATATTCTTAGCATTTTTCGCATAGTAATTATTCCGTGAGAACTTCTGGTGAGGGCTGGCGCGTTTCCGAGGCGATCAACGCCGCAATAGCTTCGAGAGCTGGGTCACGTCCCGTAAAATGGTCCTTTGACGAAAGACCGACTGGCAAATCCGGTGCGATCCAGATGCGATGATCCTCTGGCCACGATTGTTGATGGAACTGCGATGATAGGTATCCGGACAGGCGACTAAAGGGCAAGACGAAGTTACCCGACTCAGAAAGCGTATTGGGTCGCGATCCGCTTGGCTCGCCGACAAATACGGGTTCGGCAATCCAATCGAGGTCGGTGATCAAATTGTGGCTCGCCGAGAACGTGTTGCGACCAATGATGACGAATAGTCGATTCTCGCCCGACGAAGCCTCGAAGTGAATAAGCTTGCGAAGGAGCGGTGGCGTCAGATAGCCGTTGCCTCCTGGCGAGTGCCGCAAATCCAGGATGAGATTGCGAATATTCGAGTTGGCGGCTTCACTACTCATCCGCTCGGCGAATTCGGCAATGCTTTCGTCTTCAACGTTTGCCACATTCTTAAGCTGGACATAGAGCGCGCTGAGGTCATCCAGCTGGTGTGTCCAATAATTTTCCTCCATTCGGCTGAGATAAAGTGGCACGGACACATCTGGCGGTGCTTTCAAGGCTGGGCTCATGGATGTGAAGCCACGTCTTTCTGGGGTGATGAGTCGCCGGGCACCGGTCTTGTCAGTCACGGTTAGTGTCGCGCTCTCAGCCTCGTCAATAATGCCCAGCGCTTCGAGCGTGTACGCCTGGGTAAGATGGCGTACACCCATCCATCGCGCCTCCATATCGTTATCGCCCGGAAACGCGTTCGCGACAATCTCATAGGCCGTGGCGGCAGGTGTTTCGCCAAACAAATCAATCCTGGAACCGATCAACTCAGGATCATAGGCGTCAATTATGTAGATGCCGTCCGTGAACAAATAGATCTTTAACGCAAAGGGCAGCATGGCACCGCGATCGGGATACACGGGCCAAAACAGATCGTGCCCGCCGCCAAGTGCGCCGACGAATAAATCAATCCGCGCTGTAATCTGCTCGTCGCTGAGGTTCGGAACATCGGTGGACAGGCTCGATAGCATGTCCTCCAACTCGGCCGCCTGCGTGTGATGGTCGGGATCTGCGTGAAGCATTACAATTTGCTCGCGCAAGAAGTCGATATCGTAGAGCCATTCTTCGTCGCGCGATCGTGTTCCTGCGGGCCTTAGACCGGCCAGCTTGGGAAATTCATCGTCGTCGTGCAAGTTTGCGAACTCGGGCGCCTCGGCTATGTTAGGACGTTCGTCGTAATGCGCTCCCAGACCACGCCGCAACCAGACGCGCGACTCTTCGGGATTTCCAGCCTGTGCATAGACGCCGGCGATACTGATCATCATGTCGTTAGGATTCAAATCGAGATCCGAATCCCAAGGCTTGACGCCCAGCTTCAGTGCTTCTTTGTATGCTTCAGCGGCGCCTTCCCACTCGCCGATTTCAGCGCGGCATTTTGCCAACAACCCCCACACATTGCCGTGATCGGAATATTCGCCAGTCGCTTGCTCCAGAAGCCCGACCGCACCTGCACAATCGCCATTGCGAAGCATTTCGCGAGCTGACCGCACCCGAAAGAAGTATTCGGAAGGCTTTTCGGGGAATTCGATGCTAGCGCGCTTACCGTAAGATTCGTTGGTATCGCTTAGAAATCGAGTCTCTGACGCGAACGTTGAACTCGCACCCTGCCCGCTACTGCCGACAACCTCACCCGCCATCGCAACATGGAGGCAGATAAATGACATAGTTAAAATGAAAGCGGACTGAAAGAATACGCGCACTTGAAAAATCATAGGGTGATTCCTTTGCTCTGTTTTCGCGTGATTGTTACATCGAGGATCATAGGCACTAGATGCGCGAGAGAGCTGATTTGGATGCAGGCGCATTCAGTGAGCGCGGCAGGCTTGTTTGCGGGGGGTGGTATTTAGCCGCCGACATCGAGTGTGCAGCTGGCAGGCAAAAAAAAGCCCGGTACAAGACCAGGCTTTCGATTTTTGGTAGCGGGGGCAGGATTTGACCAAATCGGCGAATTATCTGTGGTCGAAATTGAAC
>CAZMRZ010000145.1:0-3229 GCA_964568835.1 uncultured Woeseiaceae bacterium
ACCCGCGACCCCCGGCGTGACAGGCCGGTATTCTAACCAACTGAACTACCGCTCCTAATTTGGTGGGTGCTGAGGGGATTGAACCCCCGACCCTCGCCTTGTAAGGGCGATGCTCTACCAGCTGAGCTAAGCACCCAAGATCTTGTCAAAAAGTCAGGACATGAAAAAGCCCCTGGAAAAGGGGCTCTTCCGTAGCCTGTGCCCCGTTGGGGCGCGCTAGTTTACGGCATCCTTCAGGCCTTTGCCAGCCTTAAATCCAGGAACATTACTCGCCTTAATCTGGATGGTTTCACCCGTACGAGGATTGCGTCCTGCACGTGCTGCTCGTGCCTTGACTGAGAAGGTTCCGAAGCCAACAAGTGACACCGAACCGCCATTGGATAACGTGCCTTGAATGCTATCGAGTACTGCGTCGACGGCTTTGGTCGCATCAGCCCGTGAAAGACCTGCTGCACCCGCGACCGAGTCTATGAGTTCGCCTTTGTTCATACTATTCACCCTTGCAGATTGATTAAAGAAGTTGTCATCAATCCAGCGAGCCTATGTTCAGGCACAATCCGCTGAATGGCTGAAAGTGGCTCCGTGCATCCACAAACAACTAGATGGCTTATACCAACTGGCATATATAGCGTCAAATATCCTTTAACCACGCGGGTTCCAGCATGTTAATGCGGACGCACCGTGTCGTCGGATTTTTGCTCCTCAGACGGCGATTTTGACTCCGGTTTCTTCTTGTCTTTGGCCGCCTGTGGCACTGGTGTACGAACCAGCGCATGCTCCATCACTTCGTCGATCCATTTCACTGGAACTATCGTCAGCTTGTCCTTGATGTTCTTCGGAATTTCGACGAGGTCCTTCTCATTCTCCTGCGGGATTAACACCTTGCTCAGACCCCCTCTGTGAGCCGCCAAAAGCTTCTCTTTCAGGCCTCCAATCGGCAGCACTTCGCCCCTCAGCGTTATCTCGCCAGTCATGGCCACATCGCTCCTGACGGGGATGTCTGTCAATGCCGACACCAGTGCAGTACACATGCCAACTCCCGCACTCGGTCCGTCCTTTGGAGTGGCCCCTTCGGGCACGTGAACGTGCACATCGAGCTTCTGATAGAAGTCTTCCTCGATGCCCCATACCTTGGCTCGACTGCGTACAACCGTCATCGCGGCCTCAATGGATTCCTTCATGACATCGCCCAGCTGACCCGTCTGGCTGTGCTTGCCTTTACCCGGAACGACGGCTGCTTCGATCGTCAGAAGCTCTCCGCCGACCTCAGTCCAGGCCAAACCCGTTACCTGGCCAACCTGATCCTTGTCCTCGGCTTTTCCGTAACGGAATTGACGGACACCCAGGTACTTTTCCATGCTTTTTGCCGTGGCGAGCACGCGTGTGTCTCGCGGCTTGAGAAGCAGAGACTTCACGACCTTCCGACAGATCTTGGAAATCTCGCGCTCGAGATTTCGTACGCCCGATTCGCGCGTGTAATGCTGGATGATGTCGCGAACCGCGCTCTCGGTAATATTGAGTTCCTTTTTCTTGAGACCGTTCACTTTGAGCTGCTTGGGCACCAGGTATTTGAGCGCGATTTTGGTCTTTTCATCCTCGGTGTAACCCGGGATTCGGATGACTTCCATGCGATCGAGCAGCGGTGCCGGAATGTTCAGGCTGTTCGCCGTGCAGACAAACATGACATCGGACAAATCGAAATCGACTTCGAGATAATGATCGGCGAAGGTCGAGTTCTGCTCGGGATCCAGAACTTCCAGCAATGCCGAGGACGGGTCGCCACGGAAGTCCATGGCCATCTTGTCCACCTCATCGAGAAGGAAGAGCGGATTTCTGACGCCCGTCTTCGAGAGGTTCTGAATGATCTTGCCCGGCATCGAGCCGATGTAGGTGCGTCGATGGCCGCGTATTTCCGCCTCGTCACGAACGCCACCCAGTGACATACGCACAAACTTGCGGTTGGTCGCCCTGGCGATGCTTTGACCCAACGAGGTCTTACCCACGCCTGGCGGGCCCACGAGGCACAGTATCGGCCCCTTGAGACGCTTCACACGCTTCTGTACGGCCAAGTACTCAAGAATCCGCTCCTTGACCTTCTCGAGACCGTAGTGGTCCGCCTCGAGCACGTCCTCGGCCTTCTTCAAGCTCTTGAACACCTTGCTGCGCTTCTTCCACGGTGCTTTCAGCAGCCAGTCAATGTAGTTACGAACCACGGTGGCTTCAGCTGACATCGGCGACATGAGTTTAAGTTTATTGAGTTCGGAAACGGCCTTTTCGTTGCCCTCTTTCGTCATTCCGGCCTTCTCGATCTTGTTCTCAAGATCGGCCAACTCGTTCGGCACGTCGTCCATCTCGCCGAGTTCTTTCTGAATCGCCTTCATCTGCTCATTCAGGTAGTACTCGCGCTGGCTCTTCTCCATCTGATTCTTGACGCGACCGCGAATGCGTTTTTCGATCTGCAGAACGTCGATCTCGCCCTCGATGATGCCAAGCACCTGCTCCAGCCGAGCCTTCACGTCCTGGATTTCGAGGATGCGTTGCTTCTCGGAGAGCTTAAGTGCCATGTGGGCCGCCACAGTGTCGGCGAGGCGTCCCGGTTCGTCGATGCCGGTAAGCGACGTCAGGACTTCGGGCGGCACCTTCTTGTTCAGCTTCACGTAGGCTTCGAACTGAGAAATGATTGAACGCACAAGGACGTCGATTTCGCGTTCGTCGTGACGGTCATCTTCGTTCAGCAACGAAATCTCGGCTGAAAAGTGGTCTTCGACATTGATTCGATCAACCAGTGCCCGTTCGCCACCTTCGACAAGAACCTTGACCGTTCCGTCCGGAAGCTTGAGCAGCTGCAATATCGTCGCGAGCGTGCCAACTTCATATAAATCCGAGGGTTGCGGATCATCAAGATCAGCGGCTTTTTGCGCGACCAGCAAAATACGTTTGCCCGCATTCATCGCTATGTCGAGCGCGACAATGGATTTTTTACGTCCGACAAACAGCGGAATTACCATGTGCGGGTATACGACAACGTCGCGCAGCGGCAATACCGGTACGCCGGATGAGTCGTCGATGACGTGCTCGTCCGGTGACGGATCAATGGATGAAACTAAGTCTTTTTCAGGTAGGTCGTTTTCAGACACCGTGAATAACCTCTATTGAGAATTAACAATACTAAAAGCTGGTTGCGTACATGCGGCCTTACAGCTGCAATTCAAGCTTCGGTATTCGATGT
>CAZMRZ010000146.1:0-3144 GCA_964568835.1 uncultured Woeseiaceae bacterium
AAATGCTCACGCAGTCAGGGCCGACACTCGTCGAAATAATCACCGACCCCGATCTAATCTAGCGGTTGACTGGATGACGGACCATAGCAATGAATAGTTCGATCTCTTCACCGCGAATAGGACTGGCTCTGGGATCGGGAGCGTCGCGCGGCTGGTCACACATCGGCGTGATCAAGGCATTGTTGGCAGAAGGTATCGAGCCGGACGTGGTTTGTGGCACGTCGGTCGGCGCCATCATTGGCGGTTCCTATGTGGCTGGAAACCTTGCGAAACTCGAGGACTGGGTCCTTGGTTCCAGTCGTAGTGACGTATTGAGGTTTTTCGATATCAAGCTTTCGAAATCCGGTTTTGTCGACACGAAGCGATTGACATGGTTTCTGAATAATTTCGTTGCTACAGAGAATCAACTCATTGAGGACGCCTCGATCAAGTACGCAGCGGTATCGACCGATCTCGATACCGGTCGCGAAGTCTGGTTTACCAAGGGCGGCGTCGCGGATGCCGTGCGGGCATCCATGGCAATGCCAGGCTTATTTCCGGCGGTTCGAAAAGATGAGCGGTGGTTGGTCGATGGCGGGCTAGTCAATCCGATTCCGGTCAACGTTTGCCACGCGCTGGGGGCGGATATCGTGATCGCGGTTAACCTCATCAGGGGTGTTGCCGGAAGACACAGCAACGCCGACGAAGAGGCGGCACCACCGATTGAAGACAAAGGCGTATTGCGCAACATAAAACAACAGGCGAAGGAATACTCAAACTCCATCTTTCCGAACCGCGATAAGAAAAATGAGGCCCCGGGTCTTTTCTACGCAATCGCGCACTCGATCAATATCTTCCAGAACAGGATTACCCGAAGCAGGCTCGCCGGCGACCCGGCCGATGTACTGCTCTCACCCAAGGTCTCTCACATAGGCATGCTCGAGTTTCATCGGGCTGCCGAGGCGATAGAGGCGGGTGAGCTTTGCGTGCGAAACTCGTTAGCGGAAATTCGCGGGTTAATCGGACAGTAGCGACCGCTTTTTGGCGCTTACCGCGTACTAAGCAACCTCGAATAACGACGCTGCGCCCTGACCACCACCGATACACATGGTGCAGACAACGTACTTCGCACCGCGGCGCTTGCCTTCGATCAATGCGTGCCCAACCATGCGCGCGCCTGACATGCCGTAGGGGTGACCGATCGAAATGGCACCACCATCGACATTGAGAATGTCATTTGGGATACCCAGTGTGTCGCGACAGTAAACCACCTGAACAGCGAAGGCTTCGTTGAGCTCCCAGAGATCGATATCGTCCATTTTGAGCCCGGTGCGCTCGAGTAATTTTGGTACGGCGAAAACAGGACCGATGCCCATCTCGTCGGGTTCGCAGCCGGCAACAGCGGTGCCTCGATAGATGCCGAGCGGCTCCAGACCGCGTTTCTCGGCAACGCTGGCTTCCATGACTACAGCCGCTGACGCGCCGTCCGACAACTGACTCGCGTTACCGGCCGTAATCAATCCGTTTTCCCTGACAGGCTTCAATCCGGCGAGGCCTTCAAGAACCGTTGTGGGTCGATTGCCCTCATCTTTGTCGAGCACAACATCGTGGAAAGAGATCTCTTTGGTTTCTTTGTCCATGACGCCCATGTTTGATGGCATCGGCACAATCTCATCATCAAACTTGCCAGCTTCCTGACCGGCGGCTGTACGTTGCTGGCTCTGCAGCGCGTACTCGTCTTGGGCTTCGCGACTGACCTTGTAGCGGTCAGCAACGATTTCGGCCGTATCGATCATCGGCATCAGGATGTGCGGATGTTTTTCCAGCAAACGCGGGTCTTTCGCGCGGTAGAAATTCTGGTGTTCGTTCTGGACAAGACTGATCGACTCAAGACCACCACCAACCATGATGTCGACGTTGTCGCAAACAACCGTTTTGGCCGCGAGCGCGATGGCCATCATGCCAGACGAGCACTGCCGATCGACTGTCATCCCGGCCGTCGTAACCGGCAGGCCTGCGGCCAGCGCGATTTGTCGGGCGATATTCATGCCCTGCGAGCCTTGCGGCATGGCACAGCCCATGATGACATCCTCAACTTCGGACGGATCGATTCCTGCTCGTTCGACGGCGTGTCGAACCGCGTGTCCGCCAAGCGTCGGTGCTTCGGTGTTGTTGAATGACCCGCGATAGGCTTTTCCGATCGGCGTACGCGCCGTCGAAACAATGACTGCTTCTCTCATGATAATTTTCCCAATACTTTAGCTGACTTAGCCCAGACCCAGTTTCTTGGCGGCCTGTTCTGCAAATTTTCCGGGTTGTTCGAATCCGGCGCCGAGTTCTCGCATGCCTTGCTCGTCATTGAGTTCGTCCCAGACGGCAGCGATGCCTTCGGGTGACAAATCGTTCGGTAACAAGCTCATTCCTTCCGTTTCGAATCCCTTGAACACGGCTAGGCTGCCGCCGCCTGCACAAAGAACTTTGCGGCTCGGCGCATCGGGTCCCGAAAGGAAAACGACCGCCGGGCTGACGGATTCCGGTGCCATTAACTTGAACACGGCTTCCGGGAACAGACCTTCAGTCATCGCGGTACCCGCTGTTGGTGCCAGGCAGTTCACACGTATGTCGTTCTTGGCGCCTTCGAGGTGCAGCGTATTCATCAGGCCGACCATCGCCATTTTCGCAGCGCCGTAGTTGGACTGTCCGAAGTTCCCGTAAAGGCCCGAGCTCGACGTTGTGAGCATGATGCGACCGTAGTTCTGCTCGCGCATGATTTCCCACACGGCCTTGGTGCAGTTCACTGTACCCATGAGGTGAACTTCAATGACGAGACGGAAATCATCGAGCGACATCTTCGCGAATGTCTTGTCGCGGAGGATGCCCGCGTTATTGATCAGGATGTCGACTCGGCCCCAATGATCCATGGCTTGCTTGACCATGTCCTCGACTTGCTCGTAGTTAGCAACGTTGGCGCCGTGAGCGATTGCCTCGCCACCCGCGGCTTCGATCTCCGCGACTACAGCATCCGCATTGGCGGACTTACCGCTCGCATCGCCGAGGTCATTAACGACGACTTTTGCACCGCGCTCAGCCAGTGCCAGTGCGTGACACCGGCCCAAACCCTGGCCAGCTCCCGTGACGATGGCCACCTGGCCGTCAAGTCTGATA
>CAZMRZ010000147.1:0-3143 GCA_964568835.1 uncultured Woeseiaceae bacterium
GTCCTTGGCGTCGAGCGCTAAATCGCCGTCGTCCGGTTCGAGTTCACCGAGCAACATCGCGAACAGGGAGGATTTGCCACAGCCATTCGCACCGATCACGCCCATACGCTGTCCCGCATGCACCTGAAAGCTGGCGTTTTCGATAAGGACTTTGCGCCCACGGCGCAGAGCGATGTTTGTGAGGCTCAGCATAGCCGGCGGGATTATAGCGGATACGTTTGGGCCCGGTTGGGATTACAATGAGGGTTCGGCAAACTAAGTTCACCAAGAGGATCGTTTCGTGCTAACAGAGTTAAACGAAATAGAGGCCCGAGTGATTGGGTGTCTGATCGAGAAGTCGATCACTACTCCCGAACAATATCCGATGACGTTAAACGCGCTGACGAACGCGTGTAATCAAAAGTCCTCTCGAGAACCTGTGATGTCGCTGACGCAAGGCGAAGTGCAACACACGATGCGCAGCCTTGAAGAAAAACACTTCGCTCGTACGGAAGAGAACTTCAAAAGTCGTGCCGAGAAGTATTCGCAGCGATTCTGTAGCACTCGCTACAGCGATCATCAGTTCGATCCTGCACAGGTTGCCATCGTATGTTTGCTTCTGTTGAGGGGGCCGCAGACACCCGGTGAAATTCGGGCCCGTAGCGGAAGATTGCACAATTTCACGGACAATTCCGACGTGGTGGTGGCTTTGGATAGCCTGATTCATCGCGAAGGAGAGCCACTGGTGGTCAAATTACCCCGATCGCTGGGCCGAAAAGACTCAGAATATATGCACCTTTTTTCCGGATCGGTCGACATGGAAGAGTACGAGAGTCAGGCGCGCGCAGCCGCGCCCGTCGTGGGCTCGGCAAAAGATACCATCGCGGAATTGACGGACCGTGTGGAAAAACTGGAAGCTGAAGTCGCGGAACTCAAGTCGCTAATAAGCTAAATCCCACCGAGTACTGAAGACAGTGTTGCCGTTTGGAGACATCTGGACGCCTCTCAATGTTTGCGCCAAAGTAGTTCGAACAAGAATCAGGCGGGGGCTTTGATTTAGAGCGACGGTAATGCATGTAGACGGGATAGGACTGCGCACACAACGGATATTCGTCCGGTATCAGTCGCAGCAAGAAGCACTAGAATTTCTCAGCGGTATCCTGACAGATGAGCGAGGCGTTGCCTTGCTATATGGACCAAAGGCGTCCGGAAAGTCTGTAACGACAACTCAATTCGTACAGCAAGTTCAAAATAGACTTGCGATCGCAGTGGTCGATGGCGCGCGCATGAAGACGACGGATCTGCTATCGAGAGTACTTGAGCAGTTCGGTTACAACCTGGTACTGAATTCGACTGACGAAATGCTGAATATGTTGAGTGTTTTTGTCATTCAACAAACGCGCGCGAACCAGGCACCGATCCTTATTATCGAAAACATCAACGAGATGTTTCCAAGTGCACTGGCTGCGCTCTGCAAACTTGCGTCAGTCACTGCGAACAAGAGTTTTGCACTTCGGCTCGTATTGAGCAGTAATCGCGATATCGGTCGCATCATCAATTCACCCAGCATGTCGCCAATCGCGAAGCGAGTGATAGGGAATTTCGAGCTGGGTCCGATGACATCGAAAGAAGCATTGCATTACCTCTACGGCAAGTTGCAATCAGGTGGCGTTGAAAGACCCGATGATGTTTTTTCTGTGGAAGTTTGCGAAAAGCTGCACTCGCTTTCGGGCGGCTGGCCGGGGGACATCGAGGCAATGGCGTTGTCGATCATCGAGCAGGCGAACGAGTTTCCGATCAAGCTTGACGATATCATCGACCCGAACGCGCCGCTGGTTGATGACGCGCCGAAACTGATGGTCACGTTGACCGGTGAAGAACCCAGAGAAGTTTTGTTAACCGAGAAGCGAACATTAGTCGGACGGGCCGATCTGAGTGACGTCGTTCTCCGCGATCAGTTTGTAAGTAGTCAGCACGCGTTGCTTATTCGAGGTGAGAACGCGGTCGTGCTGGTTGACCTAAGAAGCCGAAATGGAACCTTTATCAATGGCCGCCGAGTACAAAGCAAAGTGCTGTTGCATGACGACATTATTGCCTTAGGCGATCATAGACTGAAGATGATTTATCCCGAAGGTCATTCAACCATCGAAATAGAAGACCCAGATCTTTCAGACACGGCGAAGATGAAGAATATTGCCGACGCGCGTCGCGAACGCAAACAGAAAATTCCGACGCTCGTGCCGATTGTGAATCGACGAAAGTAGAATACTCACCTTAGCTGGCTGTCCTTGCTGCCACGACGATTGTACCCGCTGCTTTTCTTGTTCTCTTTGTCGAGTTCATTCTGGCACGAGATGCATAGTCGTACACCTGGCACCGCTTCGCGTCGCGCCTCGGGAATCGCCACGTCACACTCCTCGCAGTTCTTCAGGCTTTCGCCGCGCGGAAGCTGGTCGCGGGCATGCTTGACCGCATCCTCAACGGTCGCATCGATCTGATCCTGCACGGCGCCGTCTTTTGCGAAACCTCCGGCCACTTTTTATCCCCATATCGTCTGCGAGTTATTCTAAGTGTTGCGAAGCCCGCCTGCCAGCTGGTATATACTTTTGGTAGTTTCCGGCGGAGGAGAAAATGATCATGAGGTATTCGATACTCGGAGTTTTCTTGTTCCTCGCTCTATTCGGCTGTGTCACAGACACGCCACCGGTTCCCGTTTGTGACTACGAAGAACTCAGTCCGATCACGGTTATTGAATCACCGGATCCCGTCGCAGGCGGCTTTCATCCTGACAATAGGGACAAAATCGAACGTGGCGCCTACATGGTCGAACTGCTGGGTTGTGGATCATGTCACACGAACGGTGCGTTCGACGGATCCCCCGATATGGAAATGGCGCTGGCGGGTTCAAGCACGGGAATCGCATTCCTGAATCCAATGGGAGATGCGTTTCCCGGCGTAATCTATCCATCGAATCTCACGCCGGATGATGAGACAGGAATTGGTCGCTGGTCTGATCGCCAGATTGCGAACGCCATTCGAGCGGGCATTGGGCGTCACGGCAAGCGACGTATCGCCACCATGCCGTGGCAGGGCTACGAGCAGCTGACAGACGATGACGTTGATGCGATGGTGGCCTATCTTCGCAGTATCGAACCGATCAGGAA
>CAZMRZ010000148.1:0-2747 GCA_964568835.1 uncultured Woeseiaceae bacterium
TTCACGGATCGACCGGGAACGCTGAGCAACGACTTCTTCGTGAACCTGCTCGACATGTCGACGAAGTGGACGAAGTCATCGAAAGCCGCTGGCATCTACGAAGGACATGATCGCGCTACGGGCAAGCTGAAATGGGAAGCAACGCCTGTTGACCTCGTGTTCGGTTCACACGCTGAGCTTCGCGCTATCGCAGAAGTCTATGCAGAGAATGGCAGCGAGGCGAAGTTCGTCGCGGACTTTGTTGCTGCGTGGAACAAGGTGATGATGTTGGATCGCTTTTGATTAGAGCTAATCAGGTAGGAATGAACGGCGGCGCGTGATGCGCCGCCGTTTTTTCTTGGGCGCGATGTGGATTAGTTACCTTCCCGACTGTTATTGTTATTCCTATCTAGCCAAATTTGCTTCAGGAGAACAAAGCGATGTCGTCAGGGATATTCAAAGTAATAGCGGCGTTTACGGATGCTGATGGAAGCCCGCTAACGGGAGATGACTATTCCGTCGTAATCCTTGACGAAGATCGATATTTTGACGACAAGCTGGGCGAGTCGAAACTCAATGCCGAGGGTTCTGCGGATTTCATCATTACGGCGGCCGATATCCTGTCCTTCGACTCAGCCGGAGAAACGACGCCGGATTTGTATTTTGTGGTCCGAAAGGATGGCAAAGAAGTGTTTCGTTCAGACGTATTCAGTGAAGTTGATTTCGAGACCATTGATCCGGTGACCGGACGATCAAAGGCCGGCACCCAGTCATTTGGGCCGTTCAAAGTAGCGGGTAGCTAGGCCCGGTTTGCGGCTAGCGAGTAAGCGTTGAAAGTACTTCTTGGGTTAACAGCCATTCCCGTGCTTGCCGTTCTGATTTGGTTTGGACGCAATCAGCTGCAAAAGGCCAGACGTGCGAGAATTCTCAAGGAGCCTCTGTCAGCGGACTTCTTAAAGATCCTTGAACGCAACGTTGGTATTTATGCGCAGCTCCCCGACAAACTCAGGACGGATCTTCACGGCCTCATCAATATATTTCTGGATGAAAAGGAATTCATAGGCTGTAACGGTCTGGATGTAACTGACGAGATGAGAGTCACGGTTGCGGGCCTTGCGTCGGTTTTGCTACTGAATCGGCCGACCACGTATTACTCGGGATTCTCGTCGGTCATGATGTATCCGGACGCCTACATAGCAACCGAAGTCTCGTTCGACGGCACAGTGGAGGTTAGTCGCGAAGTAACCCGCGCCGGTGAGTCCTGGCACAGAGGGCCGGTCATATTGTCGTGGAATGACGTACTGCGCGGCGCCGCCAACGTCGGCGACGGTTACAATGTGGTGCTGCATGAGTTTGCCCACAAGCTGGACGAAGAGAATAGCGGCACGAACGGCCTCCCGGTTTTGCATGAGCAAGGCCAGTACGGTGAGTGGGCCGAGGTGCTCGGAAGAGAGTATGAGTCGTTGGAGAGTCGTGCCGCTCGCGGCAAGAATTCAGTCCTGCATGAGTACGGTCTGACGTCGCCACCCGAGTTTTTCGCCGTCGCGACGGAATCGTTCTTTGAGAAATCAATAGCCATGAAAAAGAAGCTTCCAGACCTCTACGACCAATTACGGCGCTTCTATCATTTGGATCCTGCGTCGTGGATCACCGTCGAACCATCGAAAGTCGTGGTATCGTGGACTACTATTAATACGGACTAGACATGAACATACTTAAGCCCGGTACTGGGAATCAAAAAGCCAACAGGCAGGCGGCGGTCGAGTACGTTTGCTCGAACATATTTGAGGTTGAATCGATGGACGTCGGCACTGGAATAATTACCACGACCGACGACGTGTCCTACCAGGTGTTGGCTTACGCTGAGACTGCAGGTGCATTCGTTTCGACGCCAAAAGTCGAAAATTCCAAGAACAGCATCTATGCATCCGGTCTCCCCGTGTTGATGTTCAGGCAGCTCAAGAAGGACAAACGGTCGATTCTGTACGAGGTTGATCCTCCGAAGATCTATGTGAAACCGGGTTCTTCGACGGCGGAGTGGACGGATATCAGCAGGGTTGCGACGCGTAAATGGATTTGCACGAGTGACGAGATCAGGCCGATCGAGAGGTTTAGCCGGAAAACGTAGATAGGCCTTGCTAAGCGCTGACGGCTTTTCGCGATAGTGTCAAAATTACACTATAGTAAGTGTAGATGATACGCTAACTGCTGAATGAGCTACCAATACGACTATCCGCACCCGGCCGTCACCGCCGATGTTGTTGTTTTCACGATAGAGAATGACGACTTGAAGGTGCTGCTCATCGAGCGTGACCAGGAGCCTTTCGAAGGGGAGTGGGCGCTACCAGGCGGATTCGTCGATATCGACGAGAGTCTCGGTCAAGCTGCCAAGCGAGAGTTGAAAGAGGAAACCGGCGTTAATGCGAGTTTCCTGGAGCAGCTTTATACTTTCGGTCGTCCGGATCGCGACCCACGCGAACGAATAATCACCGTGGCTTACTACGCGCTAATCCCGTTCGATCAGTTATCGATCGCCGCGGGCGACGATGCGAGGGACGCGAGGCTCTTCAATATGGACGAATTACCGGCGCTGGCGTTTGATCACGACAGCATCCTGCGAATCGCCAAACACCGCGTAAAGGAGAGGCTGGATGATTCTTTCTACGCCTTTCAGATATTGCCGAAGGCATTTACGATGTACGAGCTAAGGCGGGTTTATGAGCTGTTCCTCGGCGAAGTACTCGATAAACGCAATTTCCGAAAAAAGA
>CAZMRZ010000149.1:0-2674 GCA_964568835.1 uncultured Woeseiaceae bacterium
CGCATCTCAGATAGACTGCGCCGCCACTCAATTCTGAACTCCAGCAATGTCAATTATTGACGAACAAGTCAGCAAACGGCGTACGTTCGCGATCATCTCGCATCCGGACGCTGGCAAGACGACGCTTACCGAAAAGCTGCTGCTTTACGGCGGTGCGATTCAGCTCGCCGGTACGGTAAAGGGTCGTAAAGCCAGCCGTCATGCGACGTCAGACTGGATGGCGCTGGAACAACAGCGTGGCATCTCGGTAACCTCATCCGTGATGCAGTTTCCGTATAACGACCATGTCATCAACTTGCTTGATACACCGGGCCACGAAGACTTTTCAGAAGACACCTACCGTACATTGACAGCGGTTGATTCGGCGCTGATGGTCATCGACTGCGCCAAGGGCGTCGAGAAACGCACGATTAAATTGATGGACGTCACGCGCCTGCGTGCCACACCGATCATGACGTTTATCAACAAACTCGATCGCGACGGTCAGGAACCGATCGATTTGTTGGACGAGATTGAGTCCGTATTGAAGATTCAGTGTTCGCCTGTGACCTGGCCAATCGGAATGGGTCGCGCCCTGAAGGGTGTTTATCATTTGCTAAACGATCGAATCTACATTTACGATAAAGTGGGTCGTGAAAAAGCATCCAAGCGTCACATTATCGAGGGCCTGAACTCGGACGAAGCGACGGCCGCGCTCGGCGATACCGCGGACGAGTTCCGCGAAGAGGTCGAGTTAGTGAAAGGGGCATGTCCCGAGTTGTCTGTTGACGATTATCTTGCTGCGAAGCAGACGCCAGTATTTTTTGGATCGGCCATTGGTAATTTCGGTGTCAAAGAACTCTTGGATGAGTTCATCAATTACGCACCGGCGCCGTTGGTTCGCGAAAGTGAACAGCGCGATGTCGCGCCGAACGAAGAGGAGATGACGGGGTTCGTTTTCAAAATTCAGGCGAACATGGATCCCGCTCATCGCGACAGAATTGCCTTCATGCGTATTTGTTCCGGCGAGTATCGTAAAGGGATCAAGACCCTGCACGTGCGTACCGGAAAAGAAATGAAAATCCCGGATGCGATTACGTTCATGGCAGCAGATCGACAGCATGCCGAAACAGCGTACGCGGGTGACATCATCGGCATCCACAATCATGGCACGATCAACATCGGCGACAGTTTCACCGAAGGAGAAACGATTCGGTTCACCGGTATTCCGAACTTTGCTCCGGAAATTTTTCGACGAGCCGTGCTGAAGGACCCATTGCGTCTAAAGTCATTACAGAAAGGTCTGGCGCAGTTGTGCGAAGAGGGCGCAACACAGTTGTTCAAACCGATGCGCAACAATGATCTGATTCTTGGTGCTGTTGGCCCCCTGCAGTTTGAGGTCGTTGCTCACCGCTTACGCGACGAATACAACGTCGAATGTCAGTTTGAAGCGATCAACGTGGCGACAGCGCGTTGGGTCGAATGCGATGACCCGAAGATGCTCAGCGACTTTGAGCGAAAGGCGCACGACAATCTGGCGCTGGATCATGGCAACAGTCTGGTCTACATTGCACCAACACGGGTTAATCTCAATCTGACCGAAGAACGTTGGCCTGACATTGCGTTCCGCAAGACGAGAGAGCATTAGCCTCCTGTCATCGACCCGAGGCAATGCATTGCCGAAGTCAAAGCTGCTAACCAAGAAGGTCATTACCTGGGCGCTCTACGACTGGGCTAATTCGGCGTTCGCGCTAAGCGTCCTCGCCGTTTTGTTTCCATTGGTGCTCGGTAACTATTGGGGCGCTGATGACGGCGGCTCGGCCGCCACTATTCGTCTCGGCTGGATTACTTTTGCCGCGAGTCTGGTTGTATTTCTGTCCGCGCCGGTTCTCGGCACGATCGCGGACACCGGTGGATACAGAAAACGATTCCTGGTGCTGTTCGCCATTACCGGTGCTGTGGCGACAACGGGCCTTGGGTTCGTGGGGCAGGGCGACTGGCCTCTCGCATTGGGTCTGTATTTGATTGGAAACGTTGGGTTCTATAGCGCCACTGTTTTTTACGATTCACTACTCATCGACGTAACCGAGCCGAAGAACTACAGTTTTGTTTCGACGCTGGGATTTTCGATTGGCTATTTAGGGGGCGCTGCTCTTCTATCGTTGCATCTATGGATGCTGAAATCGCCAGAAACTTTCGGATTGGAGAACGCATCTGAAGCGTTCAGCTATGCCTTCATTTCCGTCGGGGTGTGGTGGTTGCTCTTCCTTTTGCCGTTGCTGTATTTCGTTCCCGAAGGGCACAGCCCAATTGAAGACAGCCGGCATCCGATACGTGCCGCTTACGAGGAATTGAAGTCCACGGTCCAGCGGATAAGTCAGTATCGAAACGTGATGATTTTCCTTGGCGCGTATTGGTTGTATATCGGCGGCGTTTTTACCGTAATTTTTATGGCGGTGAACTACGGTCAACGCCTCGGTTTTGCGGATAGTGATCTGGTACTGGCCTTGTTGATCGCGAATTTCGTCGGTTTCCCTGCGACCTTGATCTACGGGTTTCTTGCGCATCGATTTGGCGCGAAGAAGGGTTTGTATTTCGCGTTGATTGCCTACGTGGGTGCCTGTTTTTGGGGGATTCAAATGACCGAGGTGCGCGAGTTTTACGTCATGTCCGTCATTATCGGCGCGGTGCAGGG
>CAZMRZ010000150.1:0-2658 GCA_964568835.1 uncultured Woeseiaceae bacterium
TGCCGTTCGTGCTGTAAGGACTAAGTATGTACGTCAAGTCGTCGAAACGAATTCTGCTGGTTGGATCGACCGGGTATGCGGGTCGCAAGCTGGCAACCTATCTGCTGACGGATACCGACGCGACTGTCATCCTGTCCGGCAGAAGCAGAGCGAAGCTTGATGAACTACGGTCAAGCCTTCATAGGCACGATCTTGCTCATCGAATCGAATTGCTCGAGCTTGACGCGACGGCTCTAGACATCGCTGCTTTACCCGAATTCGATTTGCTGGTTAATGCCACGGCCAACGGGCCGCACAACACATCGCTGATCCAGGCCTGCCTCGAACGTCGAGCTGACTGGATTGACATGCAGATGACCAATGAACTGCTGAAGCCGCCAACTGACCTTCAGGCAAAGATCGAACGCGTGGGTTGCTGTTTCGTCATTCAGGCCGGTTTTCATCCGGGCGTCATCGCGGCGCTCGTGCGCTACGCGGCGCAGCAGATGGATGTCATGGACAGTGCCATAATCGGCAGCGTAATTCGTGACAAGACCGGCTTGCCCTTCACCTCGGGAGTAACTGAACTCGTTGAATCATTCCGCGACTACAAAAGTGAGATGTACAAAGATGGCCGCTGGCAGAAGCTGAAATATGCAGACTATCCGAAGATTGAATTTGAGCATGACTTCGGCAAACTACTGACCTATCCCGTCGACATGCCGGAATTGCGCCGGCTTCCCGAGCGGTTGCCGGATTTGAAAGACACTGGATTTTTTGTTGCAGGTTTTAACTGGTTCGCCGATTACCTGGTTACGCCGCTGATCATGCTCGGCGCCCGTGTCGCACCGCGACAAACCGCGTCCCCGCTGGGGCGTCTATTGAGCTGGTCTACCAAGAAATTCACCAAGCCACCCTACGGTACGGTCGTGCAGGTCAATGCCGTGGGCCAACGCGAAGGCCAGACGGTCGGTTTTCGACTCTCTCTGTTTCACGAGGACGCCTACGTCCTGACGGCCATCCCGACTGTCGCAATGATCAAACAGATGCTGCGAAAAGAGTTTCAACCTGGCATCCATCTAATGGGACTCTGCTGCGACCCCGCCAGCCTACTCGCGGATGTCGAGCGCATGGAGATTCCAATCACTCAACAATGGGAATTCCCAGCACCAAAAGCAGTCAGATAGTGTCATGAGACGCGTCAAAATAACGGCTATAGGCACGGCCGCAGCAGAACCGAAAAATGACGATATCCTGGAGCCGTATATCCTGGTAACAATCGTTTGTTTAACGTTGTTAATCAATATGTTATACGCTCTTAACAATGTAGTTTCTCAACATGTCTCTTGTATCGTCTAAACTAGGACTATCGGAAATATGAAACACACATTTGTTCTCGCCTGTATCGTCTCGCTAGCGGCGGGCTGCGGGGACACGCTTAGTGACCCATCGCCCCAAGGGGAAGTCATGAAGATTCATTTTGAACGTTCCGGCGGATTCGCTGGAATGACGATGAATGTCGATATCGACGCCCATGCGCTGTCTGACACTGAACGCGAGGCGCTTATGACGCACTTCTCCAATGCCGAATTCTTTGCGTTGCCGTCTGCCATCGCCGATCCGTCGACCACCGGCGCCGATCGATACAACTACCGAATTACAATTGAGTCTAATGACCGAACGCATACCGTCGAATGCACGGACGGGTCCGCCCCGGCGTCGCTCACGCCGTTGCTTGAATGGCTGAACGATTCTGCGCGACGTGCACCAAGAAACCCGAGATAAGGAGTTCCCGATGTGTATCCGCAACCCATTGCACTGCATAATTCCTCCCTACATGCTCGATTCGATGGCCGAGCTAGGCACACCGCAACAGCAGGATTACGCACGTCGCTGTTTGGCGTCCTCGAATAGCTTGCGCGCCGCGCGCGCGCGTATGATCGTGGGCAACGACTCCCCTGCCCCGGAACCTGCAACGGCTGCAATCGGCAAAGAACGAATCGTTTATTCCGCGAACAATGCAACAAACCTGCCGGGACAACGTGTCCGCGGAGAGGGTGATCCGCCGACGGGCGACGCCGCAGTGGACGAGGCGTACGAGGGTTCGGGATCCACATACGACCTGTACCAGCAGGTGTACGGTCGAGACTCGATCGATGGAGACAACCTGCGACTCGACTCGACCGTCCATTACGATCGCGGATTCGATAACGCCTTTTGGGATGGCCGGCAAATGGTGTATGGCGACGGTGATCAAGATCTACCGGCCGAGCAGCGCTTGTTCAACCGCTTTACGGCAGCCCTCGATGTCATCGGCCATGAACTAACGCACGGTGTCACCCAATTCACCGCAAACCTCGTTTACAGGGATCAATCCGGCGCGTTGAACGAGCATTTTTCCGACGTGTTCGGCGCGTTGGTCAAACAGCGAAAATTGGATCAACAGGCCGACGCGGCCGATTGGCTAGTGGGCGTTGAGCTTTTCACTGACAATGTGCAAGGCGATGCGATTCGATCCATGAAGGCACCCGGTACAGCCTACGACGACCCCGTGCTTGGAAAGGATCCTCAGCCGGCTCACATGAACGACTATGTGAACACCAGCCAGGATAACGGCGGCGTTCACATCAACTCCGGCATTCCGAACTTCGCGTTTTATCGAATTGCTTTGGATCTTGG
>CAZMRZ010000151.1:0-2579 GCA_964568835.1 uncultured Woeseiaceae bacterium
CGATTGCGTCCTGCAATCTTCGTAACGGATCGGGCCCGACGGGCCTGCTATCGAAATTCCAGCGAGAATCCAGACTACCGGGATCAACCCTGCCAAACAGCTGATGGTAGCCCAGGCGCAGAAGACTATCCGTCAACAGGAGCTCGACCGCGGCCAGCTGACGTGGTGACGGCGTGGTGCCGAGACTCAATTCACGATAGACGCGTTCGATCTTCTCCGCGTGATAGTCCTCGGGCCGTAATCCGTCATCATGGCTCGCGCGCACCAACGCCAACAGCTCTCCGACCTGATCAGGATTCGTCCATGTGGGACTAAAGTTGCGGCGCTCGTAGAACTCGGCGAGCGCGTTGCCGCTGGCGATGTCCACTTCGCCCATCGACAGGCGACCTGTCTCACGCAGGTATTCGATCTCGTTGCGAAGCGCCTCGCCGTCTGCGACATCGTCTGCAAATGCCGCTGCAGTCGAAATTATGACAATAACAAGCAATGCCGCTCGTAAAATTATGGACATGTTCAGTGCCTCCGGTTGTTGGCTTATTTTACAATCCCATGGCGGGTATAATAGGCGAATCATGAATCAAATTGATAACCATAGTCGTCGCGGCTTTTTCAAGTCGCTATTGGGCGGGTTCGCCGGCCTGATGCTGCCGCTGCGGCGTGCCAGCGCCATCGACGAGCGCCGGCTTGATTTTTACCACACGCATACGGGCAAGCGGCTGGATGTTGCCTACAAGCGCAACGGCGAATATGTGCCGGACGCGCTGAGCAACATAAATGCATTCCTGTCGGATTTTCGCACCGGCGAAAGCATCGAAATAGACCCGCACCTCCTCGACCTTATTTGTGACCTGCGCGAGAAACTGGGTGGCGAGGGTACGTATGAAGTGATCTCGGCCTACCGATCGCCGAAAACGAACGAAATGCTGCGCGGTCGTTCAAGCGGCGTTGCGAAGAATAGCCAGCACTTGCTGGGAAGAGCCATTGACCTTCGACTGACCGGTGTGGAATTGAAGAAACTTCGTGACACCGCAATCGCGATGCAACGCGGCGGTGTTGGCTACTACGCGAGTCCGGACTTCGTTCATATCGACACGGGTCGAGTTCGTCGCTGGTAGATGGTTTTATGAAAATGATCCGGAGGTGAGCCTGTTGAATCCCGAGAAAAATATCGTGTGGCCCGTTAGTCTGTTGATTGCCGCCCTGCTATCGATCTGCCATTCCGCGCCGGTCGCGGCGCAGGGCAAACCCCTGAAATTCGAGATCACACCGTATGCCGCATATCGAATGGGTGGCAGCTTCGATGAACAAGACGGTGACGGACGTGTTGATCTGAGTGACTCCAACGCGCAAGGCTTAATGTTCAACGTCAGGGCAAACCACAACGGGCAATATGAGTTGATCTATGCACGTCAGAGCACGGATGCAGACACCCGGGGGTTTCTGGCCAACGACCCGACGATCGATATCGACATCGAGTACTTCCAGTTCGGCGGCACGTATCTGTTTGACGGCGACAATACACGTCCGTTTATTGCGTTGACTCTCGGTATGTCCCGGTTTGACCCGGGACTCACCGATTCTGACTCGGAGAGTTTCTTTTCAGTCTCTTTCGGCGGCGGCGTTCAGTTAAATGCCAACAAAAGGCTGGGTGTCCGACTCGAGGCGCGCGTATTCACGACGTTTGTCGACGACGACACCGATATCTTCTGCAGCAGCATAGGCGGAGCCGGCGCCTGTCTGATACGGGTAGAAGGCAGGCTACTCTCGCAATGGGAAGCGCGAGCAGGGTTGGTATTTCGCTTTTGAGCCCTGGTCTGGTTATCCACCAGCACGAAAGGGGAATGCAACGCGATCAAATGACTGTGCATGCCCCAAAAACGACGAACCCGACCTCATCCCCGGACGCGGTCAGCACCATTTTGCCGCTAATCTTGTCTATGGCGATACTCCAGGCCAGACCGTCGTCCCGCACGCCCTCGACGCCATTATCCGAACCTTGAATGACTAACAGGTCATCGGTTTTTGAGGAACTCTCTATTTTTTGCGGCGCCCGGCTTTGATTGCGCGCAGAAACAACAATGGTTTTTTTCTTCACGTCGATGCGGAAAAATTCAGCCGCGTTAATGTTGTCTGCTGTCACTGATTCGCAATCGGCATCAGGCAAACATTCATTCAAGCTAACCGAGGCACAAAGCAGTGGCTTCGAGCCGTCAAAGTCAGCGGCAGTCGCGAAACCCACGGGGGCGAATACAATCGCAGCGCAAAGCAGTTTTATATTTTTCATCTTGATCTCCTAGCTGATGCTGTAGTCGCGGGCTTCCATGCAGCCTTTGAAGGCACGATTGTAGTTATGCTGCATTTCTGCCAGGCGGGCTGCTTGCTGCTGCTCATAAGCGTCCTGCTCCTGCTGTGCATTTCGATTTCGATCGCGCCTGCGCATGGCACCGACAGCCATTCCCACTCCCGCGCCCTTCGCGGCATCATCGGAATTGCCGACGATAGCTCCAAGCGCAGCGCCACGGACGGCACCGCGAGCAAGTGAACCATCGGGACTGGTATCGACCGAAGCTGTTTGCACT
>CAZMRZ010000152.1:0-2445 GCA_964568835.1 uncultured Woeseiaceae bacterium
AGCCGAGCACGCCGATAGAAGTCGGTGTGAAAAACTTTGTTGAGTGGTATCTTGAGTTCTACCAATAAGAACCCTACAGAAAGTACGCGACCCGTGGCCAACGCCTACACAACAAGAAAACTCTCAGCGAAGTACCCGACCGATCTTCCCGCCTGGAAAAAACTGGCGGAGCATTTCAAGACGGACATGCGCGCCAAACACTTGCGCGAGTTGTTTGCGAAAGACAAAAAGCGTGCTGAGAAATTCAGTCTCACCGCCGGCGATCTGACGCTCGACTATTCCAGGAATCATCTCAACAGCACGACGAACAAGTTGCTGGGACAGTTGGCGAAGCAGGCTGACGTGTCTGCCGCGATCGATGCGATGTTTTCGGGCGAGAAAATCAACAAAACGGAAGATCGCTCGGTCTTGCACGTTGCACTGCGGGCAAAGATCGCCGATTCGGTTGCTCACAACACCCCGGGCATCACCGAAGTCTGGGAAGTGCTGACGAAGATCGAAGCGTTCGTCGACGACGTTCACAGCGGCAAGATCAAAGGCAGCACCGGAAAAAGACTGACCGACATTGTGAACATCGGTATCGGCGGGTCGGATCTCGGCCCCGTCATGGCGAGCAGGGCGCTTCGACCCTACTGGAAAGATGGCATACGCTTTCACAGCGTGTCGAATGTCGACGGCACCCAGCTCGATGATCTGACGCAGGAACTTGACGTCGAAACGACGCTCTTCGTAATTTGCTCCAAGACGTTCACGACGCAAGAGACGATGACAAATGCTAACGCGGCGCGCGCGTGGGTGATCGATAAGCTGGACGAAGTCGCCGTGCAATACCATTTCGTTGCCGCGTCAACGAATCACGAAGCGATGGATGAGTTCGGTATTCGGACCAATTTTCGATTCGGTTTCTGGGACTGGGTCGGCGGCCGCTATTCGTTGTGGTCGGCGGTCGGACTATCGCTGGCGCTGGTCGTTGGCATGGATACGTTCAAAGCCGTGCTTTCGGGCGGCCGAAGAATGGACCAGCATTTTCGTCAGGCGCCACTCGCCGAGAATATGCCCGTACTGCTGGCGATGATGGGTGTCTGGTACAACAATTTCTTTGGCGCAGAAAGCCAGGCGATCCTGCCGTACACGAATCGCCTGGATCGTTTTCCTGCTTACCTGCAACAACTGCAAATGGAATCGAGCGGCAAAAGCGTGCGCATGGACGGCAAAGCCGTCCGTTGCAAAACGGGGATGATTATCTGGGGCGAGGCTGGCAACAACGCACAGCATTCGTTCATGCAGTTGCTTCACCAGGGCACACGTTTCGTGCCCGTGGATTTCATCCTGCCCGATACCTCGGATCTGGCGACGGCCAATTGCCGGGCGCAAGCGGAGGCCCTCATGACCGGTACGGCGGGCGAGAACATTGAGTCGCATCGCGTCCACGCCGGAAACCGGCCGAGCAATACGATTCAATTCGGCGAACTCACGCCCGAAGTTCTCGGTCAGCTCATCGCGCTCTATGAACACAAGGTGTTCGTCGAGGGCGTCATCTGGGGGATCGACTCGTTCGATCAGTGGGGCGTGGAGCTCGGCAAGAAACTCGCAAATTCCTGACGTAGGAGCGCGCCTTGCGCGCGACCACTAAACCAAAGATTCGTACGACCGCACCTCCCGCTCAATCCGTCGCAGCCCACGATCCTTTGCAACCTCCAGATCGTAACGGCTTTGCAAATTCATCCATGAATCCGGTGATGTGCCAAAAAATTGACCAAGACGAAGAGCAGTGTCGGCGGAAATGGCAGACTTACCGTTAATGATCCGCGACAGGTTGCCCTTGTCGATGCCGGTATTCTTCGACAACGCATACGGCGTAATCCCAAGTTCATTGAGAAACTCGGCCTGTAATATCTCGCCTGGGTGAATCGGTGCTAACTTAGCCATGTCAAATTCCTAACTAGTGGTAATCGACGATCTGAACCTGGTATGCGTCACCGGCCCGAAAAACGAAACAGATACGATATTGATCATTAATTCGCAGGCTCCACTGACCCGAACGATTCCCTCTGAGTTTCTCGAGATTGTTGCCTGGAGGCACCCTCAAGAACGCAAGTTCGGCCGCTGCATCAACCAACAACAATTTCCTTCTGGCTCGCCGCGCAACATTCGGGGGCACTATCGCATTTCGTTTGCGCTCGAACAGTTCGCGGCTCTGATTGCACGCCCACGTCTTGATCGCCATAAGCCATCTTACCGTTGAAAAGAGTTGTGTCAAGTACAACTAGTTGTTGTTTGAACAACTAACTGATAGAGCCTGTTGTGTGATTTTGTAGGATATCTACTTCAGCTTATTGATGCGCGTGTCATTTTTCGGCGAAATATGGCCAAACTTGTAAGCCAACCCAATGCACGCCACAATCCTCGCATGAAGAATATCGCCCAAATATGGTTTGGTTTCGC
>CAZMRZ010000153.1:0-2216 GCA_964568835.1 uncultured Woeseiaceae bacterium
GCCAGCAAAGCTAACGGCACACTTGTATAAATCCGGATTTCGGGCTGCCTCCATTAAAGCCGCATAGCCGCCGTAGCTCGCCCCGACAACGCAGATGCGCCCCGGATCTGCGACGCCCTCCTCGATCAGCCAACGAGTGCCATCCTCAACATCATTCTGCATCTCCACGCCCCAGGCCTGCAGGCCTGACTTCATGAAGTCGTATCCATACCCGGCGGAACCTCGATAATTCATCTGTAGCACGGCGTACCCACGACTGGCGAAATACTGCGTCCAATAATTGAACCCGCCCCCATCAAAACTGATGGGGCCGCCATGTGGAAAGATAATCGCGGGGTACGGCCTGGTTCCCCGGTCCTTCGGCATGGTCAGGAATCCCTCGATAGCCAGACCGTCCCTCGCCTCGTAGCTGATAGTCTGCACCTCCGACATGTGCTCAATCGGCAATGCGGGGTAGCGATGGGCAAAGGGCCACAATTGGTGTTCGTCTCTGTCGGCAATATAGTAGGTGCCGGGATTCGTATCGCTCGTCGCCAACGCGACGTATTGCCGTTCATTGTCGCTCAGGCTGTAGAGGAAATTGGTGGTGTCCGGCAATGCGGCATCAATGGCATCCTGCAATTGCTGGTATTCGTTCTCCCAGAATGTAAAGCCACCATCCGATGAATATTTAATACCGATGACCTCGCCCGTTACTTTCGAGTAAATGAGCGATCCTTTTGCGTCATATTCGGGATCAGAAAATACCAACTCCTTTTGCAGCTTCGGATCGGACAAGCGCACTTTGAATACCGCCAGGCGACCTTCGTGGTAGGCGCTGACGTATAGATAGTCCGGGTCCTTGTCGAAACTTATCGGCAAAACCTGGCTTTCCGAGAACGCTTCGAATTCCCAGAGGGCGTTCCAGCCGGGAGCTTCAGCTTCCTTATGCAATACCCTGTACGTCGTCTCGTCATGCCATAAGGCGATACGCACGCGATGTTGGCGGTCAGTCACCCAATCGACAACGTTGACCTTACCCCGCATGACGCGTTTCGTCCTTCCGCTCTTCAAATTGACCTGGATGATCTCGGAACTGGACGACGTCTCGAATTCGCCGGCCAGCAATATATGGTCCTTGTCATCCGGTAAGATATCGACGATCTGATCCTGAAACTGAGGTCTGTTTCTCTGCTTGCGCAAGAAACTGGCCAAGAGCACACTGCGAACTTCCCGGGTCTCGATGTCGATGCTCTGAAGACGCCTCTCGGTGGTCGGCGCTGCGTACCGGTTCGCCGCGAATCGAGAGCTCACGAGCAGGCGTTCGTCATTTGCCCAACGAATCCAATTGATGACCCTGTCACCGGCCTTGGAAAAGGCAAGGTTGGTCACTTCCCGATTAGGTATGTTGAAAACCTGTACCACGGTCCCTTGTGCGTCTTCCGTATCAATCTTGACGAGCGAGGCGACGTTTTCGCCATTCGGCGACAGCTTCACCTGAGTTACGGTCGGTAAGTGCGCGAATGCCTCTATAGGCAGTATTTCGTTGGCAAGTACAGGGGCTGGCAAAAGTGCGAGCACCGATGACAAAAGCAATGTACGAAACATATTCACTCCCATTGATTCATCAGGCCTGGTCGAAGTACGTTTTCCAATTCGTGACCTCCCATACACAGCAGTTCATGAGCGTGCGCCTTGGGTCATAAGCAGCCGTCCAGTGATGCTGATTCTCAAGGTGCCTCAGCCCCGAACTGGAAAATTGGTAAGTACATTGCATTAACGAACACGCTCATAAGAAAAAATGAAAGCCCGAAACTCGCAACCACCCACATGAAGAGACGATTACTGTCTACTATGAAACGGTTTCGATTCCGGAGTAGAGCCACACATGGAATCAGACCGACCAAAATCAGCACGCCATAATATTTGTGCGTAGCAAGCACAAATTTTGTGAGCGCTGGCAGGTCAGTCCCGAAGCCATGGAAGAGACCTCGGAATTCTGCCCCGCCGACAAAAATCGCGACATAGGTCACCGCGGAAACAATAGTCAACACAATTGACAGGACTAACTTCCACGTATCGATAGGTTGGCGTGTGTTCTCTGCACCAATTGGTGATTCGGGCATCAAAATTACGAGGGGCATTTAGGCGAATCCTAGGTTTGCGCGAGTTACCAATTGACAAGAGCGTCGCGTAACCTTCCGGAAACTGGTCAATCGCGACTGGCCGCTTTGGGT
>CAZMRZ010000154.1:0-2197 GCA_964568835.1 uncultured Woeseiaceae bacterium
TTGAGCGTCGTCATGTAGTTTTGATGATAAAAAATAGTGGTCCCGATAAAGCCGGGAGCGAGCACGCCAGATAACAAAATCCAGAAAACCGGATCACGCATTACTTCCGCCCGCGTCCAGCTTCGAACGTGACGCGATGACTTTTCGAGATCGCCAGTCTTTGAATGTGGCTCACGTGGAAGCCGATAAGCCCAGTAAGAGAACGGCAAGCCCACCAATAGCAGTGCAGCAGCGCCGGCTATCCAGCCCATTTGGTAACCGTAGGCTATGGCAATTGTCGAAAAAGCCAGCGGCAACGTTGCCTCGCCACCTTGATGACCCAACACGACCAGCGACACGGCTCTGCCCCTTTCCGCCGCAAACCAGCGACCGGTCGCGGTCAGCGCCATATGCGTCATCATTCCCTGACCGAACAGGCGTAACAGATATATCGCTGCGACCAATACCGGCACGGACGAAGCAAAGCCCGCCATCAGCGTCGCGCCGGCCAACACAGGAACGGTGAATGCGATCATTGTATGTGCAGGAATCGAATCGACGAAACGGCCCAGGAATGGAAGACACGCTGCACTCCCAAGTGTCGCATACATATAGAGTCGGCCGATCTCGCCATGACTGAGATCGAAGGCGGCTTGCCATTCGGCGATGGACCCGGAGATGAAATAGGTTTGTCCGAAGCTGGAGAAGAACGTCAGCGTGAAGCCACCAGCGATCCAGCGGAAATTGTTCTTGATGAAACTCAGCATGTCGTTACTTTCTGATCCGGGCCCGGTACTTTCTGCCTTTGATCGGACGCTCCCCAAGTTGCCGCGAAGCGTTTCTTGCCTGAGCATTCTCGACGGCGACGTAGCCATAGGTATCGAACAGGTCGATCGAACCCACTGCGCTTCCAGCTATGCCGCCGTCCGCCGTCAGTGCGCCGAGCAGATCACCCGGTCGTAACTTGTTCTTTCGGCCGCCACTTATTTGAATCGTCGTCATTAGCGGCATCAATGTCGTGTCGCCGCGTTTCGCGTCAGGAATCCCGCGTTGCTGCAACAACGCATCCGGCAGCGTTTTTTCGATTTCATGCAGGCGCGACATTTCACGATCTTCTACCAGACTTACGGCAACGCCCGCTTGACCGGCCCGCCCTGTTCTACCAATACGATGCACATAAATCTCGGCCTGCTGCGGCAACTCATAATTGAACACGGCGTCGATATCTTTCACATCGAGACCGCGCGCCGCGACGTCGGTCGCAATCAGGACGCTCGCGCTACGATTCGAGAATCGAACCAGCACTTCGTTTCTCTGTCCCTGATCCAAATCACCGTGCAAAGCGACCGCGCTTATCTGCTGCTCTCGCAGATAACGAGTGACCTCCGCGCAATCGATTTTGGTATTACAGAACACCAGGTTCAGCGCCCCACCCCAGGCACGCAATACGCGTACCAACTCAGCGTTACGATTCTCGCGAGTGACAGACACCCAAGTCTGCGTGATCTGTGCTGGCTGCTCCGCCTCCGTTACGTCCACCGTCGTCGGGTTTCTCTGCACACGGGCGCTAATCTCTGCGATCTCTTCCGGATAGGTCGCACTGAACAACAGGGTCTGTCGGCGCGCTGGCACAAAGGCAAGGATCGCGTCCACCTCGTCCATGAAACCCATATCCAACATGCGGTCGGCCTCGTCGAGAACGAGAGTTTGCAGACCACGTAGATCAATATTGCCGCTGCGCAGGTGCTTGTGAACCCGGCCGGGCGTTCCCACGATGATGTGGGGGCTACGTTGCAGTGAAGCCGTTTGTGAGCGCAACGGCGTACCGCCACAGACACTGAGGATTTTGATGTTCGGTATTGCGCGGGCCAAACGGCGAATTTCCCTGGCGACCTGATCCGCCAGTTCCCGCGTCGGGCAAAGCACCAGCGCTTGCACGGTGAATGACGATTCATCCAGCTTATTGAGAAGGCCAAGTCCGAACGCCGCCGTCTTGCCACTGCCGGTTTTCGCGCGCGCGAGAACATCCACGCCGTCGATCAACAACGGCAGCGCCTCGGCCTGCACCATTGTCATTTCGGTATAGCCAAGTTCGCCGAGATTACCAAGCAACTCGGGCTTGAGTTTCAGTCGGCTGAAATCTGTAGCGTCGGACATCTTCCCAGCTACCCTTTCGGTTTCAGCTTCAGCTTATGCCTGGGTTTGGGCTTTGCCTTGG
>CAZMRZ010000155.1:0-2108 GCA_964568835.1 uncultured Woeseiaceae bacterium
ATCGAGTTGCTCCGTGACGATATACGCACCAAAGGGCGTTCGCTTGTCTCCGGATCGCTCCTTCCCGGCACCCTCTTTGCCAATGGACATATGAAAGCTGCCGCTATACGTCAGCAGATCATCGGACCGGTCAAATCGGTGAAACGTGGCCGTCGTCGTCTCCGCAATAAATACCGTCGATACCGACTCCGGAATCCGGATTAATGACGCTGGCAATTCACCATCGGCAAGCAAAGGCCGCGGCACAACGAGCGCTATTGCCAGCAGGAAAGTCAGGTAGGACAGGGGCATAAACCGATATTACAGCTATGGCACGCCCATGCTAAGGTTTGTCACCTGCTGAATCAGCTTGAGGTAATACAGTGAAACGAATTCTCGTCACAACATTTCTCTTATGCCTGGGGTCGATCGCAACGGCAGACACCACAACCGACGATGCCTTTGAAAACCTGGCTGATGAATACATCAGTGACCTGACGAACTTCTCACCGGTATTCGCGACCTACATCGGCGATCACAGCGCCGATGGGCAACTCGACGATGTAGATGCGGCTTCGCGAGCTCGCGGACGAGCGCTACTCGTCCAGTACATCGATGCTTTGGAAGCGCTGGACAAGGAGCAACTGTCTCGCGCCAACCAGATAGACGGCGAGATCCTGATGAATAAACTGCAGTCCGACCTGTGGTCTCAGGATGAATTGCAGGAATGGGCCTGGAATCCGCTGCACTACATCAACCTATCCGGCGGCGCCATCTACGGTCTGGTCGCGCGCGATTTCGCACCGATCGGATCTCGTCTGAATAATGTTGCATCAAGACTCGAGCAAATGCCGCACTTCCTGGAACAATCGAGGGCGGCTATCGAACCCGAACGCGTCCCGAAAATTCATGCCGAAACGGCCGTAAAGCAAAACCCCGGACTCACCTCGATTATCGACTCAATGATCATTCCCGAGATGGATGCATTGTCGTCCGCCGATCAAGAGCGACTGAACGCCGCTATCGAAATTGCCAAAGATGCTGTCGCCGATCACCAGACCTGGCTTGAGGAAGAATTGCTGCCAAAAGCAGCCGGAGATTTTCGAATTGGTGCCGGTTTATTTGATACCAAGCTTGCGTTCGCTTTGAACTCACCGCTCGGCCGCAAAGAAATAACGGCACGCGCAGAACAGGAATACGAAAACGTTCGCAATCAAATGTACGAAGTCTCCAAGACGGTCTATTCGAAAAAACATCCTCATACGGCTTTTCCCGATAATCCTGACGAGGCCTACAAGCAGGCGATTATTCGTGCAGCACTGGAAGACGCTTATCAGGAATTACCGCCGCGAGACGGCATCGTGGCTGTCGCAAAACAACAGCTGCAACAGGCCACCGACTTTGTCGTCGAAAAGAATATCGTGACGATGCCGGACGAACCGGTGGAAATCATCATCATGCCGGAGTTTCAGCGCGGCGTGAGCGTCGCTTATCTGGATGCTCCCGGACCTCTCGACAGCGAACAGCCGGCCTTTTACGCCGTTGCGCCCTTACCCGCCGACTGGACCGAAGAACAAATTCAGTCCTTTCTTCGTGAGTACAACATTTACTCGATACAGGATTTGACCATTCACGAGGGAGTGCCCGGACACTATTTACAACTCGCCTTGAGTAATCGGTATCCATCAACGCTGCGTGCCGTGCTCGGATCCGGACCCTTCATCGAAGGCTGGGGCGTCTACGCCGAACAAATGATGATCTCTGAGGGCTATCTCGACTATGACCCGCTCATGAAACTGATCAACCTCAAGTGGTACCTGCGTGGCATTACGAATGCGATCATTGATTCCGCGATTCACGTGGACGGCATGACACGTGATGCCGCAATGAACCTGATGATCGAAGGTGGCTTCCAGGAGGAACGCGAGGCAGCCGGCAAGTGGGTTCGTGCGCAACTGTCTTCGACGCAGCTGTCGACCTACTTTGTAGGCTATCAGGAGCATATTGAAATGCGGGCCGCGGTCGAGGAGGCCTGGGGGGATGAATTCACCCTTCGACGCTATCACGATCAGGCGCTTAGTTATGGTTCGCCGCCCGTCAAATACGTTCGCGCACTGATGCTCAATGAG
>CAZMRZ010000156.1:0-2052 GCA_964568835.1 uncultured Woeseiaceae bacterium
GCGAGTTGGCCATTGTCCGATACATATTTGGGACGAATCCCAATTGCGCTTTTGTACTATCGATAATTTCTTTCGCGTCGCCGGTTGCAGCTTCATCTGCAATAGCCTCGAGGCGGGTTTTGAATTCTGCGTTCATAGTGATTTCTCGTCGCGGTAAGTGAAGAGTGGTTAGTAATGTGTGCTTTCTGTTAAAAACCGAGTTGCCGCGTATCAGCTATTCGGCATCAGCTCGCATACGGAGTTGGTCTTCGATTTCGGTTTCTGTATAACGTTGCGTAATGTGCTGCGGACAATTCCAGTCGAATGCGATGACGTCGATAAACGCAACTCGCTCCACGATCGCGCGGTAGTCGGATAGTTCGATTTGTGCCACGACGTCCGGCGAAACGGTGCGCGCATCCTCAACACGCATATGCCCAAGAAGTTTTAGTCGACGTCGATTCGGATAGTCCATTAGGATCAACGAGAAACGATCGTCCTTCGATAAGTTTCCAACGCTGATAAGTTGCGTATTGCCTCGAAAGTCAGCGTACGCAAGTTGATTGGCACCGAGCACTTTGAGAAATCCCGGGGGCCCACCGCGATGCTGCACATACGGCCAACCGGTTTCACTTACCGTTGCAAGATAGAAAGTGTCGCGATGCATAATGAAATCGCTTTCTCGCGACGTCAACTGATCGTTCGGTCCGAAGTTCTGGTGCAAGCGTTCATTCTGCGCACGTGAACCATACTGATCCTGTACTGCTTTAACGCTTTCCGTAAAAGTGATGTCAGCAAATTGATGCGTCATGGGCCCAGTCTCCTCAAAAAGGCACGGCCGCACGAATGCGGCCGTGCAAAGGGCGGTGTTAGTTCGCAGCTACAGGAGTGCTGCCAACCTTCCGGTTAAGGAAGTCACGCATCAGGTCAGCGATTTCCTGGCCATGCGTCTCCAATGCGAAGTGTCCCGTGTCAATCAAGTGGTATTCGAGGTCATTCAGATCGCGCTTGTACGGCTCAGCGCCCGCGGCCGGAAAGATTTCGTCGTTCTTCCCCCAGACGATCAACGTTGGCGGCTGATTGTTGCGAAGGTATTTTTGCCATGCCGGATACAGTGGCGGGTTCGTTCCGTAGCTGTAGAACATCTGCAGTTGAATGTCCTGATTGCCTTCACGATCCAACAGCGGCTGAACGTGTCCCCAGGTATCCGGGCTAACAGCTTCGACGTTCGATACACCGTTGGTGTACTGCCATTTTGTGGCGCCAAACGTTGTCAGGAATCGCAACGCGTCGTCATTAGACATTTCCGGCTGCTGGTAAGCCGCCTTAACGTTTTTCCAAAAGTCATTATCGAGACCCTTGTTGACGGCGTCCCGATCCTTCCAGTAGGCCTGAATCGGTTCCCAGAAGTTGTTATCGATGCCTTCGAAGTACGCATTTCCATTTTGTACAATCAAACTCTCGATTCGATCGGGCCGAGCTGTCGCGATACGAAAACCAACGGGCGCACCGTAATCCATCAGATACATGCTGAACTTGTCGACTTCAATCTCGTCGACAAACTTGCCCATGAGCCTCGCCACGTTGTCGAACGAGTAATCAAACTCGGTGACATCTGGCATCGAACTAAAGCCGTAACCCGGATAGTCGGGTGCGATCAGGTGGTACTGATCGGCGAGCTCAGGAATCAGGTCCCGAAACATGTGTGATGACGTTGGAAAGCCATGCAATAACAAAATCGTTGGGTTGTTTGGATCGCCCGCTTCACGATAAAAGATATCGACATCTTCTATCGTGACCGTCCGGTAACTGACGTTGGGCACATTCTCGGCCAGCGCTGTAGATTGCAAACCGGCGATAGCCAGCAAGGCGGAGAACAGCCATAACGCTGTCCTGTTAATAGTTTGTGATCTCATATTCGTGTCCTTTTAGAGTGTCAAATCATTTACTTGGAGGAATTGATCTTTCCGACGGCTTCGTCAGTCGTCCAGACCGTGTTGGCGATAAAACGAAAGTTAATGAGAGCGGACTCGTAACCATTTCCCTCTTCTACGATGGCTGCAGCCGTCGCGT
>CAZMRZ010000157.1:0-2012 GCA_964568835.1 uncultured Woeseiaceae bacterium
CCAGTCCGATGTGGCCGAACATTGCGGGCCAGAACGCGCCCTATATCCTGGCACAGCTGAAGGCGTTCAAAGACGGCAGCCGAAGCGATCCGTTGATGACCAGTCAGGCGATGATTTTGTCGGATGACGATATGGCGAATCTTGCCGTCTATTTCGAAAGCTTGCCGGCAGCCGCACAATCCGTTGCGGATGAAAAGCTGCTCGATCGCGGAGAAGCGCTGTACCGCGGCGGCAACAAGGAAGACAAAACCTCGGCATGTCTGGCCTGCCACGGCCCGACCGGGAGCGGAAATCCCGCGGCCAAGTACCCGGCCTTGCGTGGTCAACACGCGGCATACACCGCCAAGCAACTCAATGACTATGCCGGTTCGACGCGCACCTCAGATGGCAAGACTCGCATCATGCAGGACATCGCAGCCAGTCTGGATAAAGACGATATCGCGGCACTTTCTTCCTACGTACAGGGTCTCAAGTAAGCATGAACAAACCAATATGGATCGTCACACTCGCCGTCTTCGGCCTGACTATTTCCGCTTGCAGTAAAGACGACCCTGCGCCGGTTGCTGCTTCGCCTGTTGTAGAAGAGCAGGTAACGGAAATTACCGCTGAAACCTCCGCAGCGCCCGCGACCGAAACCGAGTCCGTCGTTGTCGTTGAAGAATCTGCGGCCGAAGCCGAGCCGGAAGACCAGGCCATTGTGTTGGCGCAAGCCGTCGAAGCAGCGACGACACGGACCTGGAAATACCGGGAAGGGTCGAATTTCACCCGGATGATTCCAACTCAGCCGACGGTTGGCGGCGCGGACAAAATCGAGGTTGCTGAAATTTTCATGTACAGCTGCCCGCATTGCTATGACCTTGAGCCGCATATCAATCAGTGGGCGGAGGGCAAAGATCCAAGCGTTCGCTTCGTCAGAATCCCCGCCATATTCAATCAGCTCGCTCAGTTGCACGCGCAGCTTTACTACACAGAAGTTTTTCTGGCGCAAACTGGCAAGCTCACAAACCCGAACGCATTTCGAACCATGGTGTTTGAGGAATTTCACCGCAAAGGCAATCGCCTGACATCTGAAGCGGCTATACAACGGCTATTCGCGCGGGCAGGCGTCAGTGAAGATGATTTCAAACGGACCTGGGGTTCGTTTGAGGTGAACCAGGCATTGCGCCATGCCGCGGATCTTACCCGGCGTTACGGCGTCGCGAGCGTTCCCATGGTTGTCGTCAACGGTAAGTACCGTACCGATACGAGTTCAGCCGGAAGTTATCCAAAACTCATCGAATTGATCGACGAGCTGACGGTTCGCGAAGGACTGCGTTAGGCGCTATCCAATGGCCGCAGAGGATCAGCCCGTATCCTCGGCAATGATTTTCAGCTCGCCTTGCGAATCTCGACGCCAATAGAGTCGAGCCGTCGTCGAATTCTCGTGTCCGTCTTTGACGATCGTGTGTAGGAATCGACTCAGATAAACACCGTCTTCCTCGGGATAAGCGACGAGCAACAGTTCGCTGACTGCGACGCTTTCGATGCTGCGCAGACTCTCCGTTTGCAGATTCAGCGATGACCACTCTCGCTTGTTCATACCCCAGCGTTCAAATTGCTCGTCATGGAACGACAAGTACGCGTGCAAGTCTCCCCGCGCTTTGCTGTCCGCCCACTTCGAAACCCGGTCCTCGAGCTCCGTTCGCAGCGCCTCGTTGTGTGTCGCTGCGGTCCAGTTCACTTCCCGGGTAATCAGTACTGGCGTGATGTTTTCTTCGAACAGGGCCGCCAGATTACTGAGGTCTTCGTTGGGCAATGCGATGCAGCCGTCCGTGTCACGCCTGGGACGCTTGCCGCCCCTGGGATCGACGCCATGCACCCATATGCCGTCGCCGTCGCGACCGGCCCGTAAATCCCAGGCATTGGGATAGTCGAGCGGAAAAGCGGTAACGCCGTACTTCGAATGTAGCTTTGAGGTATCGAGTTGCTCCGTGACGATATACGCACCAAAGGGCGTTCGCTTGTCTCCGGAT
>CAZMRZ010000158.1:0-1795 GCA_964568835.1 uncultured Woeseiaceae bacterium
GTACGGGCGCATTGCCGCGCCTGGGCGAGATCACGAGTGAATACGACAGCCGCTCATTCGTGCTCCTGGACTTCAAGTACAAGTGGCGCTAAGTGAAGAATTACCAACTGAATGGAGTCGATGACATGAAAGCCAAAATCCTGGCACTGGTACTGCTGGCAATGCCGCTTTTTGCGGCCGCGCAGACCAACGAGAAATTCACCGACATGAACGACACGATCGAGATGGTGCGCAACGACGCGGCACTCGAGCGAAGAGCCGTTGTCACCCAGGGTCTTCAGCTGAGCGGCGAAGAAAGTTCAAAGTTTTGGCCGATCTACGATGAGTACGTGGCCGAGAAGAAGCGCGTCAATGACAGAATGGTGAAGCTGATTACGGACTACGCAGCGAACTTTGAAAACCTGTCGGACGAGTTGGCGGTATCACTCGTTAATGATTCCATGGAGGTGCAGAACGACTTGCTCAAGATCCGCAAGAAATACATAAAGAAACTCAAGAGAGTACTACCGCCCAAGAAGCTGGCACGTTTCTATCAGATCGATAACAAACTCGATGCCGTGGCGGACGTGACAATGGCGCAAGGTATTCCGCTCGTCACGGATTGATTCGGCTGTCGAGTATCCCGTTTTCGTCAAAACATGGTGGATTTTTACCAAATATGCCACACTGCATTTTAGAATAAATCTAAATACGGGCGGCATAGTGCAACAGCGAGCAACAAGAATTGATAGTGGTCCAGGCTTCGGTCCTATGGTCGAAGAGTTCGATGCTATCCAGGTACTGAACGCGTTCTACGTCGCCCACGGTTGGGTCTGCCAGTATCGTCAGGTCGGCGAAGGCCAGTTGCACGCCTCAGTGTCCAGCCACGTGACTGAACAACTGGTCTACGGGCGCGAAGCCGTCAACCGGCGTATTTGGGGCCTTGCAAGGTCGGGTGATGGCTTTTTCAGCGTCATACTTGCGGTGACGAAGGCGGATATCCTGTTCAATGGTCGCGAGCTGAACACAGATCGATTGATCATTGTCCCTCCCACTGAGAGCATGGATATTGTGCTTAGCCAGGGCGCCGATGCACTGACCATTCTGGTTCCCGTCGACACAATGAATGACTGTCGCCCCGCGACCGACAGCGACGAAACGGCCGCGGCAACCCGAACACTCACGGTGTACGAAATTGGAAATAATGACCTGGAGCCGATCCGGCAATTGGTGCTCGGGGCACTCGGCAAGGTGTCGGAACCTGAGGGAGAATCGGCATTTGAGAAGTCCTTCCTGAACGAGCTTTCCCGGCTGCTAAAAAGTGACGAGTGTCGGGTTGTGACCCACGACCCGTACCTTCGTCTCCGCAAGCATGACGCGACGCGGCGAGCGATGGCGTTTATCCACGATAAGCTCACGGAGACCATCCGCATGGAAGATCTGTGCGACGTGTGTTCTACGAGCCTCAGCACGCTCGAACGACGTTTCAAAAAATTCCTTGGGGTCGGCCCGAAACGTTACATTCTGACTGCCCGGCTGAACCGCGTACGCCGCGATCTATTGGATCCGGATCACTTCGATCTGTCTATCGCCGAGATCGCGATGCGTTACAACCTGCTCCACATGGGCCGATTGTCGGCGCAGTACCAGATTCTGTTCGGCCGCCTGCCAAGCGAGGACCGCGAGATGGCCATGAACGGCGCTCCTTGAGTCCGTTTTTTCGTATCGTCGCTGGCGTCCTGGTGGCGTGCTTGTTACCGATCGGTCAGGCCATCGGTCAGGACATCGAACCGAGGCGCTGGACGCCGATTCCACT
>CAZMRZ010000159.1:0-1762 GCA_964568835.1 uncultured Woeseiaceae bacterium
AATTTGAAACGTGAAGAAGCTCTCAAATTACTGTAGGAAAACGTTGTAAGCTGTTAATCCGTAAATAATATCCCTGACGTATGAAGCTAATGCACACGACCATAGCCGGAATACTGCTCGCAGCGTGCCTTGCGACGGGTACCGCTGTGGCTCAGGGCAGCCCGGATCCGGAATTACGGGAGACGTTGCGGGCAGCAGCCAATGACTCTGAAAGCTTCAGTGACCGATTTCATGCCGAAGTCTGGTTAACCGACATGTCGCGGCGATTGGCCCGACAGGTCAAAGATCCGGAAGAGCGCATCAATCTCCTCAAGCTGGTGCATCTCGAAGCTAGCCGGGCCGATTTGCCGCCCGAGCTGATTCTCGCTGTCATTGAGACGGAGAGTAATTTCGATCATTACGCGATTTCGGTCGCCGGCGCTATTGGCCTGATGCAGATCATGCCTTTCTGGCTCGACGAGATCGGACGTCCGAACGACAACCTTCTGCACATCGAGACCAATCTGCGCTACGGCTGTACGATCCTGAAGTTCTACCTGGACAAGGAAAACGGTGATCTGCGGCGGGCTCTCGGGCGTTACAACGGCAGTTTGGGACGACGCAAATACCCGAATAAGGTTATCGATAAGCTCAGTAAGAAGTGGTTTCAGGGCTAGTATCAGTCGCCTGACTTCTCAATCGCTTCCATCGCATCCAGCGCTTTCATTTTTGCCTGCTTCGCATCACTTCGCGCCAAACTGTAGGCACGCTCACCGAGATTTTGCTCGGCGCTAGCGAGGTATTTTTCCGCGGCTCGAAGATGAAAAGCAGCACGATCGGCTGCGCCGGCCTCTTTGGCGACGGCGATCGCCTGGCGTGCATCGCTCATCTCCTGAACGGGCGGCGTGGTCTCACAGGCGGCCAGACACAATATGGCCGCGACAACACAGAGCTGCCGAATCTTTTTGAAATAATGGGTGAAATATTGATTTACCACGATTTTTATAATTATTTTTTTACAAGAAGCCATCCAAAACTACCAATTTGCGCCACTGCGCGTCAAGCTCGAATATCCGCCCTGACGACAGGATTCCCGGCTGTTAAAGTGCGGCCTACGTCGATTGACGCCGCTGCCAGAGGACCCTATGTCCGTCACAATTTACCACAACCCCCGCTGCTCCAAGTCTCGCAAGACCCTGGAATTGATCGTTGAGTCCGGCGTCGCGTACACAGTCGCCCGATATCTTGATCAAACTCCGGACGGCGCAACGATTCTTGACCTGGCCAATAAGCTCGGGATTCCTGTCGCTGACCTGCTACGGCGCGGGGAAAGTGCATTCAAAGACGCCACTGATCTGCCTGATCTTGGCGATAACGCAGCATTGGCGAATTGGATAGCCGATCATCCCATCGTTCTCGAGCGTCCAATTGTCGTTGACGACTCTGGAAAAGCGGTTATCGGACGACCACCGGAAAACGTCAATGAGTTGGTGGCCCGATGAGCGACGTTCTGATTCTTTATTACTCAACCAATGGCGCGACGGAAGCACTGGCGCGCGAGGTCTGCAATGGCGTCGATTCGGTCAAGGGCATGGCATCGAGGCTACGCACGGTACCGCCAGTTTCGGCGGTCTCCGAGGCGAGCGAAGATGCAATCCCGGATTCGGGTCCTCCCTACGCTACCAACGCCGACCTTGGCGAATGCTCCGGCGTTGTGATGGGCAGCCCAACGCGCTTTGGAAACATGAGTTCCGCGCTCAAGTATTTCATCGATTCGACGGGC
>CAZMRZ010000160.1:0-1677 GCA_964568835.1 uncultured Woeseiaceae bacterium
GAGAACAGCTCGCCGGATTGATACAGCTGCAGCTGCACATCAGTGTCAGGAATCACTGCGGTGCCGAGTAAGTGGCGTGGAATCATGGAAAAGGCCTTGTCAGTCAAACACCTCATCGCCCGGCACGATGCGGACCTTGTCGGCGCTGAATCCAAGCTCAATGCTGTCGATCAACTTGTCTTCATCGAGCACATCCTGGGGCAGGTCGGCATCGTACGTCATGGGCGATGCCTGGTCCGACACCAGCCGTTGCCGCAGATCCTCGGCATCCTTGGCAACGAACACGTACTGCATGTTTTCCGTACTCAGGTTCTCACGAATGACCCGGTTGACATCGTCGAGCGTCAGGCCATTGAGAGCGTCACGCACGTAATTGGAGAATTCATCGGTCTGGTAATACTGGCTGTCCATTGCATAGCCGAGTTGTCGCGACTGGCCATCAGTCAGAAGACCGACAAACTTGCCCAGGAATGCCCGCGTTGTCTCGAAGTCTGTTTCCGTCATGCCCTCGGTGATCAGCTTCTCGAGCTCGTACGTCGCCACTCTTGTTGCGAATTGCGCATCATTATTGCTGCGCACAGGGCGGATCCAGACCTGGAAGATCTGTTGCTGCCGGCCAAGATTGGTGTTCGGATGAAACTGGAACATGCCGCGCGGGAAATACTCGATGTACGCATAATCACCGTAATTCATGCCGCGCGTTTCGCGAATGCGCTGAAACAAATGCGCGTTTGTGCTGCGGTGTTCGCCGAAATACGAACGCGCCAGCCACAATGCGACCCAATCCTTGTCGCCACGCTTGAGGTCGATCGGGAATCCGAACGAGATCGCAACGGCTGGCGTTTCCTTTTGGATGATCACAGCATTACGGCCTTCGAGCAGGGGCGCTGCACGTGCATCGAGCAGAGCTTTAACGCCAGGCTCGAGTTTCTGCAGATCATCACTGATCGTCGCCGGGAAAGATTCCGGATAGCCACCAGACAGCCCGACAGTGATATTCGCGACTGTGTAGTACTCGCGATAAAACATCTTAACGTCATCGAGCGTTGTTGCTTCGATGTCCGCAACATGGCCAAGATTCAACGAGCCGTACGGGTGCTCGTCGCCATAAATCGACTCATACAGGTATTCCTTGCCCAGTTCTTCGTCATTGTTACCGACAAGGTCGGTGCGAATCGAATTCGTGACTTGCGTCTTGATGCGTTCAAGGTCCTTTTCCGACCAGGCCGGGAACAGCAGCTGGCCGCGCACCAGTGAATACCAGATATCGAGATTGTCCTTATGTACCTGGCCCGACAGGCGCGTCATTTCTTTATCGACCTGCGCGTTGAAACCCGCCGCAATCGGATACATTGCCGCATTGATTTCTTGTATCGACTTCGCCTCCGAACCACCATCGGTCAGCATGGCCGCCGTCAACGTGGCCAGACCCTTTTTGCCACTCGGGTCAAAGCCCGCACCGGCATGCACGAGAAACGCGACATCGACGAGCGGTGATGACGCCGATGGCTTGGTGATGAATGATACCGGCGTGGCCTCAGACGGTTTCTCTACCGAGAGCACAGCCGCTTCTGCTACGACAACATCCGCCTTCGATGCCTCGGCCATTCCCGCCGCTGCGACGAGTTCGTCAACTGACGACATTCCGTCGATACCCGCTACCGATTCGTCGCTGGA
>CAZMRZ010000161.1:0-1550 GCA_964568835.1 uncultured Woeseiaceae bacterium
TTCGCCAATTCATTTCAGTCTACCCCTTAGATTGTCTTAAATATCGCCCGTCCTCGATGGCCGCAACCGATTTCCGCACGTCCGCCGAGAGGATTGATTCGGACACGCGCGCAAGAGAGAGTCAATAGGGGCTTATCCGGACGGAACCCCTTGTGCGACGTCGTTCGTGCAGGAAGAAATTGTTCGTTGTTTCAAATGTCTTCGCGTGGCTCCCTATTAAACATAATTCAGCGAGTCGAAACCGCGATTTGCGGGACGCTGTTCATGTAAGTATATTGATGAGCCTCAGTCGTTGGGACAAAAAAATGTACTGCGACTGTCCACAAAAAACGAAGAACAGGAATCGGGGCACTATACGATTGGCTTTGTTTGGGCACCCGATGACGGGCCGGTTATCTTACTAGATCGATGAGAAAATCGGTTGAATCGTAAGAATCAAAAACAGTTTAATCAAGGGGAAAATCATGAAACGGTATTGCTTGTTGATGGCAGTTCTTTCTTTAGCCGCAGGGTCTGTGACTGCGCACGCAGAAGCAAACAGATTTCAAGGGCGGGCGCTTCCGGCGTCCGTCGAGGCGCTTAAGCTCGAAGCGCCGCTTACGACTTTCGCCGCGCACCCGCGGCTGAGCCGCGATCTCCTTCAAGCGGAAGGCCTGCAGCGGGTCATTGTGCGCCTCAAGGGCGCACCCGTGGCTCGCGGCGGAAACAAGGCGGATATCGAGGTCGAGCAGGCGCAGTTCCTGCAGCGCTGCGGGGCGCTGCCCAGCGCGCGTATGGTCGCCCAAGTAAACATGGTGCTCAATGCTGTTTTCCTCGAGATAGACGCGGTGGATCTCGCGGCCCTGGCCGCCGATTCGGCGGTAAGCACCATTAAGAAAGTGGTTGACTACGAGCTCGATCTCTCCGAGACCGTGCCCTACATCGGCGCGACTGCTGCACAGAGTTTCGGCGCCGATGGCGAAGGCATCTCGGTTGCCGTGCTCGACAGCGGCATCGATTACAACCACGCCAATCTCGGCGGTTCGGGTGACCCAGCGGACTACCTGGCGAACGATCCAAACATCGTTGAACCCGGTTCATTCCCTACGGCCAAAGTGGCTGGTGGCTTCGACTTCACGGGCAGCGACTGGCCCAACACTCCGGAGACACCGGATCCGGATCCTTTGGACGACGGCCCGGCAAGCGGTCATGGATCGCACGTGGCCGATATCATCGGTGGTTCAGGTGGCGTCGCTCCGGGCGTTGACCTTTATGCTGTCAAAGTCTGCTCTTCGGTAGCAACATCCTGCAGTGGCATTGCGCTTATTCAGGGTATGGACTTCGCTGTCGACCCGAACGGTGATGGCGATCCGAAGGATGCCGTCAACATCATTAACATGTCGCTCGGCTCGAACTACGGCTCTCCCTTTAATGACGATCTCTCGGCCGCCGTAGACAACGCTACGGCGATGGGCGTACTGACGGTCTCCTCTGCTGGCAACGGTGGCGACAAGCCATATGTTCAAGGCTCGCCATCAGGAGCACCGACCGCGATCGCGGTCGCGCAGACC
>CAZMRZ010000162.1:0-1545 GCA_964568835.1 uncultured Woeseiaceae bacterium
CGATCCCGAATTGCCTCGGGCTCCATCGAGCCATCGCCCTTGAGCGCCATTTGTATCAAACCACACTTAACTTTCGACATAAGAAGTCCCCGCAGATTTGTTTCTTTTCAACGCCTTACGACGTTTCTTGTGTCTTACAGCATACGCCCTTTAGTCAACCGAAGTCCACGATCCGTACATGGGGTTTGGCAGGATATACCAGCCATTTCCCCAGTAGTCTTTGTAGGTCTCGAGTGTTGCCGCGCGGCTTTCGCGCGTTGCCCCGACGGTGCAGGGAGCCACTGGCTTGGCCCGGGAGCAAGCAACGAAGTCGCCGTAGTCATCCCCAAATAACATGATCACACGGTGCGTCTTACTGACAAATTCGCGCCGAGATACTTTTTCCTTTCCCCAGCCTGGTTGCTCATCGGCCAGCAATACGTGATCGGTATCCGTCTCGATGCCAATATCGGCAACGTGATCGACGACGGCCTGATCCTGCACGCAATCCTCATCGATACCTTCAATCGCCTCGCACGGTCTGTTCGTGACGAAGAAGGCTTCGACGCCAAGGTCTTGCGCTGCGTTTACGAATTCGGCTACGCCGCGAATCGGAATCGATTCATGATTGAGCCCCCACTTGAATTGACGTTCGGTAGAAAACGGAACCAGGGTTAGCTCCATATCAACGCCGCTGGTAACCGTCTCGTCAATATCAAGAATAATGGCCGGAGGCTTGTCCGACGCGCCCTCATGGCCCGGTAAAGCACTCCATGCTTCATCGGCAATGAGCCTCGGCAAATCCTGCGTCGCGTTTGAGTAGACCTGTTGCGAGAGTGCCTGATATTCCGCTGCATGGGCCGCCCAAAGTATTGCACGGTCCGGTTTCTCATCATGTGCAGGATCGCGGGTCGATGTCGCGCAAGCGGATAACGCCATCATAGAGGCGACGATAATCAATGGCTTGACAGACGTTTTGACGTTTCGCACGGTTTCTCCTGATGCGACGGAACAGTAAATCAGGTTAGCATGTCGCCGAACTTTCGGGGACCGTCTTATGAAAAGAGCATTATCGATCGCGCTGTTACTGCTTCTCGCAGCTTGCGCCGTTACCTCGCCACCGAGTGATTCTGAGTCCAGTGCCGGATTAAGCTTTATTCACCTGAACGACACCTATCGCGTGGGTGCCGTTGAAGATGGCAACGCAGGAGGATTCAGTCGTGTCACTACTGTCCTTCGCGGGCTGCTGGCCGAAGGGAGAGATGTCCACATTCTGCATGGTGGCGACTTCCTGAATCCGTCGCTGGAGAGCCAATTGTGGAATGGCCTGCAAATGGTGGATGCGATGAACTTTCTGGACGCGCTGGCACCGATGCACGTAACCCTGGGAAACCATGAAATCGACCGCCGCACGCCCGAGCACTTCATCAACGCGATTAAGGCATCCAAATTTGACTGGCTCGGGGACAACTTTCGATTCGAAACAGGTGACGCCGAAGCGGACGCCACTCTTCGCAACGCATTTACGATTGAGTATGGCGACAAGACCATCGGTATCTTCTCGCT